>JAJYWE010000136.1 GCA_021791675.1 Actinomycetes bacterium
CGTCGTGGCCGCCCACGCTCGGCGGCGCCACGGGCCAGTCGACGCCAGGTAGGCGACGCCGAGGTCGATCGGGAGGTAGGCCGGGAGCGTGGCCGCGACCTGACCCGCACTCGTGGCGACGCCCTTTCCCCCGCGAAACCGGCTGGTGACGGGAAAGCAGTGCCCGACCACAGCCATCGTCCCGGCGAGGTTGGCCCCGCCGCCGGACCCGAGGCGACGTCCCACGACGCACGCCACCACGCCCTTCGCGACGTCGCCGGCGAGGACGACGCCGCCCCACCCCGGCCCGAGAACGGCGATCGCATTGGCTGCGCCGGGGTTGCCCGACCCTTCACGGCGCAGGTCTCGGCGACCGCCAGAGGCAGCGCGCGCAACCAGGTCTGCCGTGGGAAGGAGGCCGCACGCGTAGCCGGCCGCCGCGGCAGCGAGGAGCCCCGACCACCGACGCACGGCCTGGACCATAGCCCGCCCCGACCCACCGTGCCCCGGTCCGTGCGTGGGTGCCGCCGCGACTGCACCAGCCCGCGCCTCAGGTGGCCTCGCCCTGGACTGCAACATGGGGGCCGGGCGGGCCCGATGGACCGGCAAGGATGGCTCTGTGGCGCGAGAAACCCGGTTCGTTCCTGTTGCCGCGGGTGTGTCCCTGGCCGTCGATGTCTGGCCCGGCGGGGCGCCCGGTGTCCTCGCAGTTCACGGGCTCGCGTCGAATGCCCAGCTCTGGTGGCAGGTCGCGGACGAGCTCGCCGCGGCCGGCCACGCCGTGGCGGCGGTCGACCTGCGTGGCCATGGCCGCTCGAGCGCCCCGGAGACCGGTTACGACTTCGAGACGATCACCGGCGACCTGCTTGGTGTGCTCGAGGCCCTCGGGGGCGAAACGGTAGACGGTGCCGGTGGGCCGGTTGGGGCGGGGGTCGCGCCCGGTCCGGTGAACGGGGAACCCTCGCCCTGGGCGCGTCCGATCGTCGCCGGCCAGTCCTGGGGCGGCAACGTCGTCGTCGAGCTAGCACGGAGGGCGCCAGAGCGGGTCGGCGGGGTCGTCTGCGTCGACGGTGGCACGATCGAGCTCGCGGAGCGCTTCTCGACGTGGGAGGAGTGCGAAGCGACACTGGCTCCACCGGTGCTGGACGGCGTGAGCATGCCTCGCCTCGAGGGCATCCTGCGCGCGGCGCATCCCGACTGGCCCGACGCTGGCATCCAGGCGACGCTCGCCAACATGGTCGAGCAGGCGGACGGGACCGTCACGGCGCGGCTCTCCCGCACGCACCACCTCCAGATCCTCCGCTCGCTCTACGGGCACCACCCTTCTCGGTGCTTCCCGGAGCTCCGCTGCGGCGTGCTGTTCCTCATGGCGGCCAACGGCGACGCTGCCTGGACGGCCGACAAGCGGGCAGGCGTGGAGCGGGCGACGCGCCTGCTCGGCTCGAGCTCGGCCCGCTGGTTCGAGGGCGCCGATCACGATCTGCACGCCCAGCACCCGATCGAGGTCGCGGCCGCCATCGAGGAAGCCTGGGCTGCGGGCCTGCTCGCCCCGGACGCCGGGCGGCCCCGGTCGGTGGCTGGTCGCGCGGAGTCCGGTGCGATCTTCGCTGGCGCCCGGCCGCGGAGGGAGAGGCCAGCCGGATGACGCTCCCCCGCCTCCTCGTGCTGATGGGCTCCGGTGAGACGAGCCCGACGATGGTCAAGACGCACCGCAGCGTGTTCGAACGCCTCGACGAGTCCGCCAGCCCGGCCGTGCTGCTCGACACCCCGTTCGGCTTTCAGGAGAACGCCGACGAGCTGGTCGCACGTGCCCAGGCCTACTTTGCCGAGAGCATCGGGGTCCGTCTCGAGCTCGCCACGTACCGCAGCGCAGCGGACGCGGACGAGCTCGCCACGGCGCGTTTCCTCGCACAGGTCCGTGCGGCGTCGTTCGTCTTCGCCGGTCCGGGCAGCCCCACGTACGCGCTCGCCCAGTGGCGAGCGGCGGGGCTGCGGACGGTGCTCGAAGACAAGCTCGCCCATGGTGGCGCCGTCACCTTCGCGAGCGCAGCCGTGCTCACGCTCGGCGTTGCGACTGTCCCGGTCTACGAGATCTACAAGGTCGGCGAGGCGCCGGCCTGGCGTGAGGGCCTCGACGTGCTCGCCGGGCTCGGGATCCCGGCCGCAGTCATCCCCCACTACGACAACGCCGAGGGCGGCACCCACGACACCCGCTTCTGCTATCTCGGTGAGCACCGGCTCCGGGCCATGGAGACCCACCTTCCCCCCCGTACCTTCGTGCTCGGCCTCGACGAGCACACCGGGCTGGTCGTCGACCTGGACCGTCGCCGGGCTGAGGTCGTGGGGCGGGGCGGGGTCACCGTCCGCGTCGCCGGCCGATCCGAGGTCCTCCCGACCGGGACCGAACTGTCCGTCGACGACCTCGAGGAGATCGCCGCGCAGCTGCGCCGAGGCGGGCAACACGGGTCGTCCGCATGTGAGAGCGCCCGGCTCGCCAGCGACGGGGGACGAGACGGGATGAGCGAGCCCGACACTGGCCGCGCGCCCGACTTCGGCAGCGCGCCCATCCGGCGGCTGAGCCCCCTCGCCGAGGCGTTGCAGGAGCAGGGTTCGGCGTTCGACGCTGCCCTCGCGGCTCGCCAGGTCGACGCGGCCGTCGCCGCGATCCTCGCAGTGGAGCGGGAGCTCGCCGACTGGGAGGCGGACACCCTCGAGTCGGACGATCGCACCCGCGGCCGCCTCCTCCTGCGGTCGATGATCACCCGGCTCGGTGACCTCGCCGAGGTCGGCGCACGAGACCCCGCCGAGCTGGTCGGACCCTTCGTGGACGGGCTCCTCGAGCTGCGGCGTGCGGCGCGAGCGGCTCGGCGCTACGAGGACGCGGATCAGGTTCGCGACCTACTCGTGCGCCTCCGCGTCGAGGTACGCGACGCGCCCGAGGGCACGACCTGGCTGCTCCGGGACGCCGACGCTGCAGGGACGCCGCCGGCTGAGGCAGCTGCTGGTTCGGCGGCCCGCTCGGCGGGATAGCCTGACAAACGAGTCGCTCGTCGGACGCGGCAAGCTGCTCGGGAGCGCTGCTCGTTCCCGCTCGTCGTCGGCCTATCGACCGCCGGTCGGGACCGCGTGGCACTGCTGAGTGGAGTACCGCGGAAGGCTCGCTCGTTCCCGGCCCCCATCGTCTAGAGGCCCAGGACACCGCCCTTTCAAGGCGGCAACACGGGTTCGAATCCCGTTGGGGGTGCTCCGAG
>JAJYWE010000009.1:0-8113 GCA_021791675.1 Actinomycetes bacterium
GTGCCGCCGTGCGGCGGCCGGATCCGGACCGTCTGGCCCGGCAGCCCCGGATCGCAGGTCACGGAGCCTGGGCCATGGTAGCCCCGGACGTCCCGGACCGGGTGATGTGCCAGCAGCGCCCCGGACGTCCCGGACCGGGTGATGTGCCAGCAGCGCCCCGGACGCTCCGAACCGGGCGACGTGGGAGAATGGGGAGGGTTGGCTGTGCGGTGTGCACGGCCGAGGAGGAGCGCTCGTGGAGTGTCCGAACTGTGGGAACCGCCTGCAGGCCGGCCAGCGATTCTGTGGCCGCTGCGGCGCCGACGTGCGGGGAGACGAGCCGGAGCCTGCGCGTGCGGCGTGGTCGGGGGTGGGGGCGGGCTGGACGGCACCGTTCCCTCCTTCGGGCGCGCCGAACCCCGGTCAGCCGAGCCCCGGCCCCACTGCTTCCCCTGGCCCCACTGCTTCCCCCGGCCCCACTGCTTCCCCCGGGATCGGCCGTCTCCCCGGTCCGGCGTCGCCCTGGGGGTCGGAGCCCTCGCCCAGGCGGTCGGAGCCCTCGCCCTTGGGACCTGAGCCCTCGCCGTGGGGGTCTGGAGCGTCGCCCTGGGGGTCGGAGCCCTCGCTGTGGGGGCCTGGAGCGTCGCCCTGGCGCCCGACGGACCCTCGCGGGACGCAGGCCGGCACGTCGCTGCTCGGCTCGTGGGGGGCCCGGGTCGGGGCGCTCCTGCTCGACTCGCTCGTCCTGGCGGTACCGATGACCGTCCTACTCGTCGCCGTCTCGCTCGCCGTGGACCCCGGCGCCGGCTCGAGCGCAGCGGGGAGCGCGCCGGGCTGGGTGGTCGCCGTCGTCTACGCCGTCCTCGTGGCTGTCCCGGCCGCGTACTTCACCGTCCTCACCGGGGGAGCGCGGGGCCAGACTGTCGGCGGTCTCGCCACCGGGCTGGTGGTGCGGGACGCCCTGACGGGGGGGCCGCTCGGCTACCGCCGGGCGCTGGCGCGCTTCCTGGTCCGCGCGCTGCTCTACGCCGCGCTCGTCATCCCGGGCGTGCTCAACGACCTCATGCCCCTCTGGGATCCGATGCACCAGAGCCTCTCGGACAAGGTGACTCGGGCACTCGTCGTGCGGCCCGTCGGCCGGGGGCACTAGGCGATGCGCCTCCTGGTCGTCGAGGACGAACGCGGGCTCGCGTCGGCGCTCGAGCGCGGCCTCGAGGCCGAGGGCTTTGCCGTGGACGTAGCAGCCGACGGCGCGGAGGGGCTCTTCCTCGCGAGGGAGCACCCCTACGACGCCATCGTCCTCGACATCATGCTCCCCAAGGTCAACGGCTACGTCGTGTGCTCGACGCTGCGGAGCGAGGGCAACTGGACGCCGATCCTGATGCTCACGGCGAAAGACGGCGAGTTCGACGAGGCGGAGGCACTCGACGGCGGCGCCGACGACTTCCTCTCCAAGCCCTTCTCCTTCGTCGTGCTGCTCGCGCGGCTGCGGGCCCTGCTGCGCCGTGGCGTCACCGAGCGGCCTGCGGTGCTGGAGGCGGGCGATCTGCGGCTCGACCCTGCGACGCACCGCGTGTTTCGCGGGGATTCCGAGATCGTGCTCACGGCGCGTGAGTTCTCGCTGTTCGAGCTGCTGATGCGCCGGGCCGGCCAGGTCCTCACCAAGCGAGCGATCCTCGCCCACGTCTGGGACGAGGACTTCGAGGGGGACCCGAACATCGTCGAGGTCTACATCGGCTACCTCCGCCGGAAGCTGGACGCGCCCTTCGGCCGCAAGGCGATCGAGACCCTTCGGGGCGTCGGCTACCGGCTGGATCCCGAAGGGGGCTGAGCGATCGCCGCACGTCCAGGAACGGGGCCAGGGGGCGTGTCCCGCCTTCGGACCGGGCCGGGGGCGGAGAAGGAGCAGCCGTCGTCGTTCCGCTCCGCCCGCGAGGCGCGACGAGGGATATGGCGGCTGCTGCCGGCACGGCTCGCACGCTGGCTCGCGCTGGTGCGGGTCCGGACGACCGTGGCGGCCGTGCTCGTCGTCGGCGCTGCGCTTGCCGTCGGTGCCAGCGGGATGTTCCTCCTCCTCGACCGCTCGCTCGTGGGGAGCCTCGAGGCGAGCACGACGAGCCAGTCGGAGGCGACGGCGGTCCTGGCGGCGACCGGCGACCTGCCGACCCGGATCCCCGCCGGTGGGCCGAGCCTGGTCCAGGTCGTCTCCACGGACGGCAGGGTGCTCGCCTCGACGCCCGAGTCGGTCGGGATCGGGCCGTTCCTCCCGCCCCTCGCGCCCGACGCGACGAGCCCGATCCGCCGGGTGCGCAGCCTCGGGGGCTCGGAGGAGGGCGAGGGACCGTGGCTCGTTGCACGGCGCGTCGCCACGCTGCACGGCGAGGCCATCACGGTCGAGGTCGCGACGTCGCTCGACACCCTGAACGAGGTGCTGCTCCGTCTCGGGGTGGCGCTCTCCCTCGGAGTCGGCCTGCTCGTGGCGCTCGTCGGCGCGACGGCCTGGTTCCTCGCCGGGAGGGCCCTTCGCCCCGTGGAGGCGATCCGGGCGGAGGTTGCCGACATCTCCGGACGCGACCTCCACCGCCGGGTGCCGGAGCCGCCGGTCGTGGATGAGATCGGCCGTCTCGCCGAGACGATGAACGACATGCTGGACCGCCTCGAGAGTGCCGCAGCACGCCAACGCCGCTTCGTCGCGGACGCGAGCCACGAGCTGCGGACACCGCTGAGTGTGATCCAAGCGCAGCTGGAGGTGCTGAGCGCCCACCCGGATGGGCGCTGGCCCGAGGTCGTCGCCGAGGTGCTCTCCGAGACCCAACGTCTCTCCCGGCTGGTGGAGGACCTGCTCTCGCTCGCGCGCTCCGACCGGCCCGAGGCGCACCGGGCGTGGGCGAACGTCGACCTCGACGAGCTCGTCCTGGCCGAGGTGCGATGGCTGCGAGCGCAGCCAGGCCTCGCGGTCGACGCGAGTGGGGTCTCGGCCGGACGGGTGCGCGGTGACCCCGACCAGCTCCGGCGGGTGATCCGGAACCTCTGCGACAACGCGGCCCGCCATGCCACCGGCCGGATCCGCCTCGAGCTCCGGTCGGTGGCGGCCGTCGGGCCTGCGTGGGCCCCGCGCCCCTCGGGCACGACGGCCCTCGCGGGCGCACCTGCCTCGCCGGCCGCGGGCGCCGTCGAGCTGGTCGTGAGCGACGATGGACCGGGGATCCCGGCCGAGGACCGGCTGCGGGTGTTCGACCGTTTCGTGCGGCTCGACGAGGCTCGCAACCGGCTCCAGGGTGGCTCGGGCCTCGGCCTCGCGATCGTCGCCGAGATCATCGCGATCCACGGCGGGGAGGTGTGGGTGGAGGATGCGAGCTGGGGCGGTGTCGCGCGCGGTGCCGCCTTCCACGCCCGGTTCCCGCTGGTGGCGGAGCACGAGCCCGTGGGGGGTCTCAGCTCGCGCTCAGTGGCTCAGGCCTCGCTCAGCAACGTAGCCCCCGGGCGTGGTTAGCCTGCGGTCTGATGGCCTTCGACAGCCCCAGGTCCGTTCGGCGCCCGGAGAGCCGGCAGCGCTCGGCGGCGAGACCGAGCCGGTGCGCCCGAATGGCGGGCGGGCGCCCCGAACCCAGGAAGCTCCGAGCCGAGGAGGGGTGCCTGTGACGCCTCCCGAGCCGCCCCCGAACGACCAGCCGATCCTCCGGGAGAGCCCCGTCCGCGGGTCGGGGAGCCTCGTGGACGACACCAGCCCGTGGGGCGCGCCGCAGGACCCGTGGACACTGCGGCAGCCGGCAGCCCCGAGCAGCCCGGATCCAGTCGCCGACCCTGCGCCGGTGGGTCACGCGGGGTCGGTGGGATCCGCGCCGGATCGGGCTCGGCGGCGGGCCGGGAGTGCCGCGCAAGGCGGCATCGGTCGTCGTGGATCGAGCACGGCCCGCCGGCGGGTCCGCAACGCTCCCGATCCTGCTCGATCTGCCGGCCAGGAGCTGCAGCATGGGCCGGCGACGCGCTCGCCGTCCCCGGCGCGATCGACGCGCCCTCGCCGGCGCAAGCCCGTCTCGCCACTCCGCCTCGCGTTCCGGCGTGTTGCAGTCGGCGGCCTGGCAGTGCTGGTCGTCCTGACGGGTGTCTCCCTTGCCGGCGCGATGACGGCGCCCGGCACGCAGGGGCTCGGAGTGCGCTTCGTCGAGTGGGTGCGTTCGCACGGCGGCGGTCCTTTCGTCATCTGGGCCGAGCGGGAGTGGTACTCGCACAATCCACCACCGGTGGGTGGGCGTCCGGCCGCCGACCTGCTCCGACCCTTCGGTGGGTCCACGAGGACCAGTGCAAGCGGCGCTTCCGGCGCCCGGCCCACTTCGACGACCGCCCATGGCGCGTCCCCGAGCACCACGCAGCCGAGCCGAGCGGTCACGGTCGCCGAGCCGTCCCACCTGGCCCCGCCGACGAACATCCCCCAGCTGCCCGGGGTGAACATCCCCGGCGAGGGGGTGTGGCACGCTGCCGGACCGACCGTCGGCGGTGTCTCCTCGATGTACGTCGCCTACGTCGCGCCGGACGCGATCCACACCTCGCTGGTCACCGGGGTGGTGTGGATGGACCAGAAGATGCTGGCGGCCCGGCTCTTCGCGGGCTGGCAGGAGCCGCCGGGGGGCCTCCCCTGGCAGTACCACTCGCCGCTCGGCGGGACCACTGCGACCGGCCTGGTCGCCGCCTACAACGCCGGCTTCCGGATGAGCGCGGCAGAGGGAGGTTGGTACTCCGAGGGCAAGACGGCGGTGCCGCTCCGCAACGGCGCGGCGTCGTTCGTGATCTACAAGAACGGGAGCGCGAACGTCGGGACCTGGGGCCAGGACGTCTCGATGACGCCGAACGTGGTGTCGGTCCGCCAGAACCTCTCCCTCATCGTGGCGAACGGGCAGCCGGCACCGGGCCTCTCGAACAACAGCTTCCTGCTCTGGGGCGCGACGCTCGGCGGCCAGCTGTACGTGTGGCGGTCGGCCGTCGGGATCACGGCCAACGGTGCCCTCCTCTACGCGGGGGGGCCGGGACTTTCGATCACCGACCTCGCCGACATCATGGTACGGGCGGGCGCGGTGCGGGCGATGGAGATGGACATCAACACCGACTGGGTGAACTTCTTCGCCTTCAGCCCCGCCAAGGGCCAGCTCGCAGCGCCCATCAACGCGGTCAAGCTCTTGGCGGACATGATCCAGCCCACGTCGCGCTACTTCGCAGCGGACCCGCGTGACTTCATCGGGGAGTACCTCCGGCCGGGGCTGCCCGGGACGCTGAGCAACGGGCGGCTCGCCAGCGACCAGAGCTGGGCCGTACACGCCACGAAGGGCTGAGAGCTCGAAGGGCTGAACTCGGACGAGCCGAGCCGCGGCCCGGACGGATCCAACACGCAGGCGTTGTGGCTACCAACGGTTTGCCGAGGCATCTCCGCCCGCTCGAGGCGTCGCCCGAGCGGGCGGAGATGAACGTCACTTGGCGAGGATCTTCGCCTTCTGCTGGTTGAACTCCGCCTCGGACAGCACGCCGCGATCGCGCAGATCGGCCAGCTTGGCCAACTCCTCGCCCGGTGAGGCCGCAGTGGCGGTCTCGCGCACGTAGGAGTCGAACGCCTCCCGCTGTGCTTGGGCGGCCCGGATCGAACGTTCGTGCATCTTGCCGCCGCGGGCGATGAGGTAGACGAAGACGCCGAGGTAGGGGAAGATCACGACCACCAGCACCCAGATGGCCTTGGCCACACCGGAGAGGTCGTGGCTGCGGAAGATGTCGCCGAAGACGCTGATGAGCAGCCAGATCCAGACGATGAAGAGGAAGATCTCGAGGATCGTCAAGAAGGCGTCGAGGAGGGGGTAGGAGACTCCGAGCAGCATGGGTGGCCTTTCTGGCGGGTCGCGAGCTGGGCTGTCGCGAGCTGGGGTGTCGTGACCGGCTGCGTCGTGACCGGGCCCGCCAGCGCCGGACGGGGTCGAGCGCCAGCACGTGCCACGGGGGGTGGCGTTGCGTGCCGGAGTGCGGCGTCCAGCGGGACCGAGCAGCCTGCAGCACTTTCCAGGGGCGGAAAGCGCCGCGACACTAGCACGACACTTTGTCGGGGGTGTGAATCCACCTCCCGGCTTGTCCCGGTCGCGGCGGTCAGGCCCCGGCACCGCCCGCCCGGTCCCGGTCGCGGCGGTCAGGCCTCGGCACCGCCCGCCCGGTCCCGGTCGCGGCGGTCAGGTCCCGGCGCTCCCCGCCTCGTCGAGGGCCTCGTCGAGGGCCTGACCGAGGGTGTTCCAGGCGAGCGTCGCGCACTTGATACGGACGGGGAACTTGACGACTCCCTGCAGGGCGGCGAGCTCGCCGAGTGCGTCGAGGTCGACGACCGGGGCCTCGTCCCTGCCGCTCGCGCCGTCCTCACCGTCCAGGCGGGACTCGTGGATGGACATGAGGGACTTGAAGGTTCGGATGAGCCCGCGAGCCTCGGCGACGGACTTCCCCTTGGCCGCCACCGACATCATCGACGCGGAGGAGCGGCTGATCGAGCAGCCCTGGCCCCCGATCCGCAGCTCGCGGATGATCCCGTCCGCCAGCTCCAGGCTCACGACGACCTCGTCACCGCAGAGCGGGTTGAACCCGACGGCGCGCAGCGCAGGCGGGCTCTCGAGCTCCCCTTCGTTGCGGGGGTTGCGGTAGTGGTCGAGGATGATCTCGCGGTAGAGGTCTTCGAGTCCAGGCACGTTCAGCTCCAAGCTCGTGAGGGCAGGCGAGGTCTCATCCGGGATCCCCGTCAGGCGAAGAAGCGGATCGCGTCCCCGAGGGCCGCGGAGAGCGCGTCGACGTCGTCTCGGTCGTTGTAGAGGTAGAGCGACGCGCGAGCCGTCGCCCCCACGCCGAGGAGCCGCATCAGCGGCTTTGCACAGTGGTGGCCGGCCCGGATGCACACGGCGTGCTGGTCGAGGACCTGGGAGACGTCGTGGGGGTGGACACCCTCGAGCGCCATGGAGAGCACGCCGCTGCGCCTCGCGGGGTCGCTCGGGCCGTGGATGCGCAACCGGCTCCCGTGGTCCTCGCGCAACCGGTCGAGCGCGTAGGCCGTGAGCGCGCGCTCGTGCGCTCGCACCGCGTCGAGCCCGAACGTCTCGAGGTAGTCGACGGCTGCGGCAAGGCCGATCGCCTCTGCGATCGGAGGGGTACCCGCCTCGAACTTCCACGGCAGCTCGGCCGGCGTGAAGCCGTCGAGGCAGACGTCGGTGATCATCTCACCGCCGCCGAGGAACGGCGGCATCGCCTCGAGCAGTGCCGCGCGCCCCCAGAGCACCCCGATCCCGGTCGGTCCGAGCATCTTGTGCCCGGTGAATCCGAGGAAGTCGACCCCGAGTGCGGAGACGTCGAGCGGAAGGTGGGGGGCGAACTGCGCGGCATCCGCCACGACGACCGCACCGGCGGCGTGGGCAGCCGCGACGATCGGCTCCATCGGGACGAGCGTGCCGAGCACGTTGGAGCACATCGTGACCCCGACCAGCTTCACGCCGGCGACCAGCCGTTCCAGGTCGGACAGGTCGAGCTCGCCCTCCGCTCCGAGAGGGATGAAGCGGAGCTCCACGCCGCGCTCGGCGGCGAGGATCTGCCAGGGAACCAGGTTGGCGTGGTGCTCGATCTCGGTCAGGAGCACGGCGTCCCCCGGGCCGAGGTTGGCGCGGCCCCAGGAGTAGGCGATCAGGTTGAGCGCCTCGGTGACGTTCTTGGTGAAGACGATCTCCCGGGACGGCTCCGGCGCGTGGACGAAGCGGCCGACGCGTGCTCGCGCCGCCTCGTACCGGGCCGTCGCCTCCTCGGCGATGCGGTAGACACCGCGGTGGACGTTGGCATGGGTCGTCCGGTAGTACTCGTCCATCGCGTCGAGGACCTGGATGGGCTTCTGCGAGGACGCGGCCGAGTCGAGGTAGACGAGGCGGCGGCCATCCTGCGGACGACCGAGGATCGGGAAGTCCTCCCGGATGCGCTGCGGGTCGAGCGGACGAGACACCGTCAGGCTCGCCGACGCTCCGACGCGGCCGTCGACCGCTGCTCGCTCCGAGAGCGTCTCCCCGCTCAGGGTAGCCACGGCTCGTACCCCGAACGCTCGAGCTCGATCGCGAGCTCGGGGCCGCCCGAGGCCACGATC
>JAJYWE010000009.1:8213-12228 GCA_021791675.1 Actinomycetes bacterium
CCGACGCTCCGACGCGGCCGTCGACCGCTGCTCGCTCCGAGAGCGTCTCCCCGCTCAGGGTAGCCACGGCTCGTACCCCGAACGCTCGAGCTCGATCGCGAGCTCGGGGCCGCCCGAGGCCACGATCCGGCCCGCGACCATGATGTGGACCCGCTCGGGCGGGAGCTCCTCGAGCAGCCGCTGGTAGTGGGTCACCACCAGCGTGCCCATCGCCGCCCGTTCCCGCCGGACCTCCTGGACCCCGCCTGCGACCAGGCGGAGGGCGTCGATGTCGAGCCCGGAGTCGGTCTCGTCGAGGATGGCGAGGTCGGGTTCGAGCACGGCGAGCTGGAGCACCTCGTTCCGCTTCTTCTCGCCGCCCGAGAACCCCTCGTTCAGGTAGCGGTCGCCGAAGGCCGGGTCCATCCCGAGCCGCCCCAGCCACTCCATGATGGCGAGGCGCAGCTCGAGGACCGACAGATCCATCCCGCGCCGTGCGGAGAGCGCGCGGCGGAGGAACTGGACCACCGGAACGCCGGGCACCTCCTCGGGGTACTGGAACGCGAGGAACATCCCCGCCTTCGCGCGGGCATCGGGCGCCCAGGCCGTCACGTCCTCGCCGCGCAGGCGCACCGCCCCACCGGTCACCTCGTAGGCCGGGTTCCCCATCAGCGTGTTGGCGAGGGTGGACTTCCCGGAGCCGTTCGGTCCCATGAGCGCGTGCAGCTCGCCCTCGCCGACGAGGAGGTCGATCCCGTGCAGGATCTCCGTACCGTCCACCGACACGTGCAGGCCGTCGATCTCGAGAAGCGGTGCAGACACGTCCTTCAGTCTATTACCACTACTCCGGTAGGGAAAATGCGGCCGGCCCCGGTCAGGAGCGTGCAGCCGGTCCTGGTTGTGAGCGTGGGGCCGGCTCCGGTCAGCACCGTCGAGCCGGCTCGTGGCGAGCTGGATCACCGATCGAGCCGGACCCGCGGGGTTGCCAACGGCGTACGAGGCCGTCCAGGTCGATCGAACGGGGTGGCTTGTGGCCCGGTCCCCGAGGGGTGCCGAGGTAGAGCCACCCGACGACGGTGTCCTCCGGCCCGACCCCGAGCGCCTGGCGCACCGACTCGTCGGTTGCCGCCGAACCGGTTCGCCACATCGACCCGAGGCCGAGCGCTGTCGCTGCGAGCAGCGCGTTCTGGGCGGCTGCGGCGGTCGAGGACAGCTGCTCCACGAGGGGGACCCGACCGCTCGTGTCGGGCACGCAGAGCACCCCGACGAGGGTGGGTGCCCGGAGCGGCTTTCGTCGTTCCTTGTCCAACTGGCCGGTCGTCGCCACCTGGCCGGCTGCGGCGAGTCGCTTGGCGAGGGCGTCGGCGAGGATCTCGCCGAGCTCCTGGCGTGCCTCGCCCTCGACGACCACGAAGCGCCACGGTCGCAGTTCCTTGTGGTCCGGTGCCGCTGCGGCGGCGGCGAGGATGACCTCCAGCTCGTCTGCGCTCGGCCCCGGCTCGCCGAGCGTCGAGACCGAGCGCCGGGCGTGGATGACCGCGAGGGTCTCGCAGGTCGCGGACTCCCTCCGGCGCAGGGAGTCCGTGGTCTCGGGGAGCGGTTCGGTCACCACCCTCGTGCCACCCACTCGTCGAGGTGCGGTTGCTCCGCGCCGATCGTCGTGGAGGCGCCGTGCCCGGGGAGGACGAGGGTGGCGGGGGGGAGCGTCGCGAAGAGCCGCCGGTCGATCGACTCGATGATCGTCGGGAAGTCCCCGCCGGGGAAGCTCGTGTTGCCCGGGCCCCCGGGGAAGAGCGTGTCCCCGGAGAGCAACACGTCGGCTCCCTCGATGCGGAAGCAGGTCGACCCCGGCGTGTGCCCTGGCGTGTGGATTGCATGCACCCTGAGCCGGCCGACCTCGAGGACCGACTCGTCCTCGACCAGGAAGTCGTAGCCGTCCAGCATTCCTGCGTCGGCTTCCGTGACACCGACATCGAAGCCCGCTTCGCGCACCGCCGGGACCGCTTGGATGTGGTCCCAGTGGCCGTGGGTCTCGAGCACCCGACGCACGCCGAGGCGATGGCAGAGCTCGAGCAGGCGCTCGTGCTCGTTCGCCGCGTCGACGAGGACCGCCTCGCCCGTCTCGGTGCAGCGCACGACGTAGACGTTGTTGTCCATCGGACCCACGACGAGCTGGTGGATCTCGATCCGCGCATCGCGGTAGGGAATGGTCGGCGCGCTCATCTTCCTCCTCGGGCTCGGCAGATCACGGCGCAGAGACGTACACACCCTGGCAGGATCTACGGTAGGCGGTACCTGGAGGCGGTGACGGCGGCGGCGGGCCGCGTGCGAAGGAGGAGCCGTGCAGTTTGTGTTCACGGAGGAACAGGACGAGCTGCGCCGATCGCTCCGCCGCTTCCTCGAGGAGCGCTCCCCGCTCAGCGAGGTGCGCCGCGTCATGGAGTCTCCCGAGGGCTACGACCGCGGGGTCTGGACGCAGATGGCCGAGCAGCTCGGCCTGCAGGGCATCGCCCTCCCCGAGGGAGTCGGGGGCGCCGGTTGCGGGGCGGTCGAGGTGGGGATCGTCATGGAGGAGCTCGGCCGGGCGCTCCTCCCCTCACCGTACTTCGCGAGCGTCTGCCTGGCGGCCAACGCGCTGGTGTCGGCCGCGGACGGCGCAGCGCGAGCCGCCTACCTGCCCGGGATCGCCGACGGTTCGACGGTGGCCACCCTTGCGCTCTGCGAGGCGAGTGGGAGCTGGGCGGTGGGGGACGTCGCGATGGAGGCGATGGCGAGCGGCGACGGATGGACGCTCACCGGGACGAAGCGGTTCGTGCTCTCGGGAGCCGAGGCGTCGCTCTTCCTCGTGGTCGCCCGCACGCCCGCCGGCGTCTCGCTGTTCGCCGTGGAGGCCGGCGCGGAGGGCCTCGAGCGCAGCCCGCTCCCCGTGCTCGATCTCACCCGACCCCAGGCAGACCTCACCTTTGCGGCCACGCCCGCCCGGCTCGTCTCGGAAGGCGACGTCGCCGGAGCGCTCCAAGTGGCGCTCGATCGCGCCACCATCGCCCTCACGGCCGAACAGGTCGGGGGTGCCGCACGCTGTCTCGAGACGAGCGTCGCCTATGCCAAGCAGCGCATCCAGTTCGGGCGGCCGATCGGGAGCTTCCAGGCGATCAAGCACAAGTGCGCGGACATGCTGGTCGACGTCGAGTCAGCCCGCTCGACGGCGTACTACGCCGCCTGGGCGCTCGAGGAGGGGGAGGAGGACCCGGCGGAGCTCGCGAGCCTCGCCAAGGCAGCCTGCTCGGAGGCGTACTTCCACTGCGCGGCGGAGAACATCCAGATCCACGGCGGCATCGGCTTCACCTGGGAGCACGACGCCCACCTCTTCTTCAAGCGCGCGAAGACCGACGAGCTGCTGCTCGGCGACCCGGTCACGCATCGGGCGCGCCTCGCGCACCTGATCGCCCTCTAGGTCGAGGACCTGGGTGGCGCCCGAGCTGGCCGTCTCCCCTGCGCTCGGCGGGATCGCCGTCGCAATCGTGATCGTCGCCGTCGCCGCGGGGGTCGCGAGCTACCGAGAGCGCCATCGTCCCGTGCCCCCGGATCCGCTCGAGGTGAGCGAGGCCGCGCTGGTGACCGCCGTGCTGGCCTCACCGGACGCCAACGACTTCGCCGAGCTGGGTGAGGACGAGGTTCGCACCCTCGTGGGTTGGATGCTCCAGTCGTTGCGCGCCCGCCGGGCACCGCTCGACGCCCGCCGTGGAGCCGGCGCGGGCCGGAAGGCGGCGAGCCGTCAGGGACTGCGCGTCGGGCGTGCCGAGCTGGTGGAGGAGCTGCTCGTACGCAGTCGGAACGTCGGGAGCCCGCTCGAGCCCCCGGCAGTCCACGCCCTGGTCGCGACCACCGCCCGGCTACTGGAGCAGGGCCTCGACACCCCGCCGCCCCCCCGGCTGGGTCCCCTGGCGCCCTCCCTGGGTGCGCTCGGGCTCCCGGAGGGGATGCAGGCCCTGCTCGCGCCCCCCGAGCTTCCCCCGCCGGATGCCGACCGCTCGCC
>JAJYWE010000009.1:12328-69500 GCA_021791675.1 Actinomycetes bacterium
TCGACACCCCGCCGCCCCCCCGGCTGGGTCCCCTGGCGCCCTCCCTGGGTGCGCTCGGGCTCCCGGAGGGGATGCAGGCCCTGCTCGCGCCCCCCGAGCTTCCCCCGCCGGATGCCGACCGCTCGCCGGCTCCTCCAGCACCGGACCAGCAGCCCCCGCCGGGTGCCGACCCCTCGCAGGCTCCTCCAGCACCGGACCAGCATCCCCCGCCGGGTGCCGACCCCTCGCAGGCTCCTCCAGCACCGGACCAGCATCCCCCCGAGACCCCTGTGACCTGAGTCGCCTGGCATGCCCACCCGATCCGATCTCGTGGTTCGGGCGCGCAGGGGCCGGAAATGTCCTCCCCATCGGCGAGCGCAGGGGTAGGGTGTTCTCACCAGAGAAAGGAGGTGGTCCAACTGCATAGTCAACGTCGCGGGACCCTGGAGGTGGCTGGCCGCTAGCGCGGCTCGCTGGACCCCTGGCGAATCCCATCCAGGCACCGCCCGTCTCGGTGATCGGGAGCTGGTCCCACCCGACGCCTCTCATCGAACGGGTCCTTTCCAGTGCATTCGCAGAAACGGTGGGGGGCGCGTCGCGCCCCCCACCGGCGCGTGGGGCCCCGGCGTGCGTGCGCCGCGTCGGCTACCGTCGCAACACAACCGGGGAGGTGGTGCGGTGAGCTCGGTGCGAGAGTGTGTGCAGGCCAACGGCGTCCAGCTCTCCTCCTACGTGGCCCGACCGAACGGGGCGACACCGGGGCGTCCGGCGCTGGTCCTCTGCCACGGCTTCCCGAGCGCGAGTGCGGTCAGGAGCGCGCCGGGGCAGACCTTTCCCGAGCTCGCCGAGCGCCTGGCGGCAGAGACCGGGTGGACCGTGGCGGCCTTCGACGCGCGCGGCACCGGCGACTCGACCGGGGACTTCTCCGCCTCCGGCTGGATGGCCGACATCGCCGCAGTGGTGGCGCATCTGGACGCGGAGGTCGGCTCGGGGGTGTGGCTTGCCGGCTTCGGCGCGGGTGGCGCGTTGGCCCTCGTCGTGGCCGCGGGCGACACGCGCGTGCGTGGCGTGGCAACCCTCGGCGCACCGCTCGTGTTGGGCGCGAAGGGCCCCGAGCTGCTCGCCGCTGCGAGGAACCTCGGGATGTTCCGCACGCCCGGCTACCCCCCGGACCCGGCCCGCTGGCTCGCCGAGCTGGCGGCGCTCGACCCCCTCGAGGCGGCCCGGGACCTCGGCGGCCGGGCGCTGCTCGTGGTGCACGGGACGGACGACACCGAGGTCCCGGTGTTCGAGGCTCGCGCCCTGGCCGATGCCGCCGAGCACGTCGAGCTCCGGATGCTGCACGGGGCCGGGTCGCAGCTGCGCCACGACCCGCGTGCGATCGCCGTGCTCGTGGGTTGGCTGGAGCGCCAAGCCGTCGCCGCCTGAGGCGCGCCGACCCGGCTCGTCGCCGGCGCCGCCCAGTGTGCCCGCCCGAGCCGCTCCTGCGGGCCGCGGGGCTGCGGCCGCTCGGCGCGGCGTCGGGTGTCGACCGGTTACTGGGCTCGGCTCAACGCGTCCAGGGGTCGGGGCTGTCGGCGTCGATGCCGTAGCGGGCGATGGCGTCCGCAACCTCCTCCGGCTTCGCCTCGCCTCGGGCTGCGAGCGCCGAGAGCGTTGCGACGACCACGTGTGCGGCGTCGGTCTCGAAGAAGCGCCGGAGCGCCGCCCGGGTGTCGGAGCGCCCGAAGCCGTCCGTCCCGAGCGAGACCAGCCCGTTCGGGACGAAGCGCGCGATCTGGTCGGGCACCGCGCGCAGGTAGTCGGTGACCGCCACGACGGGTCCCTCCACCGAGCCGAGTGCTCGGGTCACGAAGGGTGTCCGCCCGGGCTCTCCGGGGTGGAGTCGGTTCCAGCGCTCGACCGAGAGGGCCTCCTCGCGCAGCGCCTTGTAGGACGTCACGGACCACGCGTCGGCGGAGACGTCCCACTCGTTCGCGAGCAGCTCGCGGGCCTCCATCACCGCGGACCACGCGGTGCCGGAGAAGAGCAGGGTGGCGTGGCGACCGGCCGGTGCGGCCGCCTGCTTCGCCCGAGTGCCCCGAGCGGGGCGTCGTGCCGTCGCCGACCCCGTGACCTCGGCCGGCGGGGCGAAGCGGTAGAGGCCGGCGAGCACCCCGGCACGGATCCCCTCGCGATCCTCCCCGGCGGGGGGCTGGACGTAGTTCTCGTTGTAGAGGGTGAGGTAGTAGAAGCAGTGCTCGCCGTCCGGCCCGAACATCCGCCGGATGCCGTCCTCCACGACGATTGCGACCTCGTACGCGAAGGCTGGGTCGAACGCGCGAAGCGTCGGATGGACGGACGCGAGGAGGTGCGAGTGCCCGTCGTCGTGCTGGAGCCCCTCCCCGGTGAGCGTCGTCCGCCCTGCGGTGCAGCCGAGGAGGAAGCCCTTCGCGCCGATGTCACCCGCGAGCCACGCGAGATCGCCGCTGCGCTGGAACCCGAACATGGAGTAGAAGAGGTAGAAGGGAATGGTCGCCTGGCCCCAGGTCGCGTAGCTGCTCCCCGCCGCGATGAAGCTGGCCATCGACCCGTCCTCGGTGATGCCCTCCTCCAGGATCTGGCCGTCGGTGCGCTCTGCGTAGCTGAGCAGCAGGTCTGCGTCGACGGGGGTGTAGCGCTGGCCGTCGGGCGCGTAGATGCCGATCTCCTTGAAGAGCGCGTCCAGCCCGAAGGTGCGCGCCTCGTCCGGCACGATCGGGACGACGCGTGCACCGAAGCCGGGGTCGCGGACGAGGTTGCGGAGCATCCGCGCGAAGGCCATGGTCGTCGAGACCGCCTGGCGCCCCGAGCCCTCGAGGAACTCGGCGAAGGTCTCGGGCGCCGGCGCAGGGAGCGGCGCCGCCCGCGCGACCCGGCGGGGGAGCGAGCCGGAGAGTGCCTTGCGCCGGGTGAGCAGGTACTCGTGGGCCGGCGAGCCCTCCGGCGGCCGGTAGTAGGGCGGGAGCTCGGCCTCGAGCGCCTCGTCCGGGATCTCCTCCTGGAGGTAGAGCCGATCGCGCAGCGTCATGAGCTGTGCCTTGGTCATCTTCTTGATCTGGTGGGTGGCGTTGCGGGCCTCGATCTCTGGCCCGAGCGTCCAGCCCTTCACCGTCTTCGCGAGGATGACCGTCGGCCCGCCGGTGTGCTCCGTAGCCGCGCGATAGGCGGCGTAGAGCTTGCGGTAGTCGTGGCCGCCGCGGGGGAGCGTGCGGAGCTCGTCGTCGCTCAGGTGCTCGACGAGGCGCCGGAGCCGCGGGTCGGGGCCGAAGAAGTGCTCGCGGATGTACGCGCCGGACTCGACCGCGTACTTCTGGAACTCGCCGTCGACCGTGGTGTTCATCTTGTTGAGCAGGACGCCGTCGACGTCGCGAGCGAGCAGCTCGTCCCAGCGCGAGCCCCAGATGACCTTGATCACGTTCCAGCCGGCGCCCCGGAAGACCGCCTCGAGCTCCTGGATGATCTTGCCGTTGCCGCGTACCGGGCCGTCGAGGCGCTGGAGGTTGCAGTTGACGACGAAGATCAAGTTGTCGAGGCCGTCGCGTGCCGCGAGCGAGAGCGCGCCGAGCGTCTCCGGCTCGTCGACCTCTCCGTCGCCGACGAAGGCCCAGACCCGCGACCCCGAGGTGTCGGCGAGGTGGCGGGCGCGGAGGTACCGGTTGAAGCGAGCCTGGTATATGGCGGTGAGGGGGCCGAGTCCCATCGAGACCGTCGGGAACTCCCAGAAGTCGGGCATCAGGTGCGGGTGGGGGTAGGAGGACAGCCCCTCGCCACCCACCTCCTGGCGGAAGTGGTCGAGCTGGTTCTCGTCGAACCGGCCCTCGAGGAAGGCTCGGGCGTAGATCCCCGGCGACGCGTGGCCCTGGAAGAAGACCTGGTCGCCCGCCCCGCCGTCGTCCTTGCCCCGGAAGAAGTGGTTGAAGCCGACCTCGTAGAGGCTCGCCGAGCTGGCGTAGGTCGCGAGGTGGCCGCCGATGCCGTCGGCTCGGTGGTTGGCCCGGGTCACCATGACGGCCGCGTTCCAGCGGATGTACGCGCGGATGCGCCGCTCCATGTGCTCATCCCCGGGGAACCACGGCTCCTGGCCCGGCGGGATCGTGTTGACGTAGGGGGTCGAGACCGTTGCCGGGAAGCCGACCTGCTCCTCCCGGGCTCGCTCCAAGAGGCGCATGAGGAGGTAGCGCGCGCGGGTGCGCCCGTGGGCCTCGACGAGCTCGTCGAAGGAGTCGAGCCACTCCGCGGTCTCGTCCGGGTCGGTGTCGGGAAGCTGGTGCGAGAAGCCGTCGAAGATCACATCCCTATGCTCGCGCCGCTGCGGCCGGAGCGCAGGCCGAGGTCGCTCGCAGGCCGGGAAGGGGAGAGCGGATGCCGACAGGACCAGCACGCGAGCGCGAAGGGCGGCCGGGCGGTCTCGGGCGCGCCAGCGGCCGAGGGGCCGAGCCGCCCGCGTCGTCGGTCTGGACGGACGGCGCCTGTCTCGGGAACCCGGGTCCGGGCGGGTGGGCGTGGGCGCTCCCGGGAGGGGCGTGGGCATCCGGTGCAGAGCCAGCCACCACCAACCAGCGCATGGAGCTCCGTGCGGCGCTCGAGGCACTGCTCGCGCTCCCGGACGTGGCCGAGGTCGTGAGCGACTCGACCTACGTCGTCAACTGCTTCCGACAGCGCTGGTGGGCTGGTTGGGAGCGACGAGGGTGGCGGAACACCAAGAACGAGCCCGTCGCGAACCAGGACCTGTGGCGACCGCTCCTCGAGACCGCGTTACCGCGAGGGATCGAGTGGCGATGGGTGAAGGGTCACGCGGGCAACGCGATGAACGAGCTGGTGGATCGCCTGGCAAACGAGGCCGCCCGGACGGGACGGGGAGGCACCGGCACCTGCTGAGCCCGCCGAACGGTGCCTCGGCGACCAGCTGAGCCCGCCCGACGGTGCCTCGGCACCTGCTGAGCCCGCCGAACGGCACCGCGGCGACCAGCTCAGTCGGCTCCCTCCGCAGGCGCAGCGGTGGTTCCCCGCGCGGCGTCGGCGCACGGTGCAGCGTCGATCCCCCGCGTGGCGTCGACAGCTCGTGCGGCGTCGGAAGCAACTGCAGCCTCGGCCACCGGTGGGATGCCATTCCCGCCGGTGGGCTCGACGAGCAGTCCCTGCACGGCACGGCCGATCGGCCCGTCCAGGTCGTAGAGCACGCTCTCGGCGATGCCTCGGCCGTTGCCGGTGACCAGGGTGGCGGCGTCGAGGCCGACCCACTCGCCGGCCGGGAGACGTGCCAGGTGGACCGACAGGTCGGGGTTGACGTAGCTCCAGGCGTCGACGCCGAGCTCGGGGCTGACGCCGTTGCCGAAGTCCGCAGCCGCCACGGCCCGGGCGAACGGTGTCGTCGGCTCGCCGGCCACCACTGCGCTGCGCAGCCGGATCCAGACGAAGGCCGGGCCGAGGGTGCGGAAGCTGCCGGTCGCGAACCGGAGGTCCGCCCCGATGGTGTGGAAGCCAGGCGTGTTCCAGCGTGGTGCCACCTCGCGGATCTCCTCCGGCCGGCGCTGCGCGGTGACGGCATCCCACGGGCCGCGAAGGGGTGGCGGTTCCGCCGGCCCCCCGCCCTTGCGGACCCACTGCACCAGGCCGCGCGCGAGTACCCGGCCGGCCGGGTCACCCGCTCGGCGGAGCCGCACCTCGCTCACGGCGACGCGACGCCCCGGACGGACCTGCTCGACGGAGACGGCGAGTGGCAGGAGCGGCACTGCGGACCACAGCTCGAGCGTGAGGCGTGCGGGCTCCATCCCTTCCGGCGCAGCGGCCTCTGCGACGTGTGCGGCGAGTGCGGCGACGGGTCCGCCGTGCAGCGCGGTCGGGTCCCACGGCCCCCGTGCGGCATCGGTCGGGACGAAGTTCCCGGCGTCGCGCACGAACAGCCCCGCGGGCGGCGCGCCGGCGGCCAGCTCGGGCTCGAGCGAGGGATGCACGTGGCGAGGCTACCGAGCCGTGCCCCGAGCCCGACGGACGCTGGCACAACCGGCTACTGGTCGGTAGCGTCGGGTGCATGGAGATCAACGGTTGTGCAGCACTCGTCACCGGCGGCGCCTCGGGGCTCGGGGAGGCGACCGTCCGCCTGCTCCACGCTCGGGGGGCAGTCTGCACGATCCTCGACCGCAACGGCGAGGCCGGGGCGAAGTTGGCGGCCGAGCTCGGCGGGAAGGCACGTTTCGTCGAGGCAGACGTGACCGACCCGGGGCAGGTGGAGGCGGCGGTCCGGGACGCAGCCGCCAGCGGGCCGCTGCGGATCTGCGTCAACTGCGCTGGCGTCGGGATTGCGAGCCGGGTGCTCGCTCGGGACGGCGCCCCGCACGACTTCGACGCATTCCGCTGGGTCGTCGGCGTCAACCTCTTCGGCACCTTCAACGTGCTCCGGCTCGCTGCGGCGGCCATCGCTTCGACCGACCCGCTCGACCACGGCGAGCGCGGCGTCATCGTGAACACCGCCTCGATCGCCGCCTACGACGGCCAGATCGGCCAGGTCGCCTACTCGTCCTCCAAGGGTGGGATCGTCGGGATGACGCTGCCTGCGGCCCGTGATCTCTCGCCGGTCGGCATCAGGGTCGTCACCATCGCCCCGGGCATCATGGACACGCCGTTGCTCGGCCAGCTCCCCGAGGAGGCGCGGGCCGCGCTCTCGGCGGGGGTGCCGTTCCCGAAGCGTCTCGGCACGCCGGCGGACTACGCCGCGCTCGTCTCCCACATCTGCGAGAACGGCTACCTGAACGGGGAGGTCATCCGGCTCGACGGGGCGCTTCGGATGCCTCCCAAGTAACGACTTCCGCGACTGCCTGGACCGGCTCGGCGCCGTCGGTTGGGCGCACGAGGTCGGGAGCGCCCGTCTGCCCTGTCACCGGCATGGGGTGCCCGGGCGGTACCCACGTGATGGCCACGGGAACGGCCGGCGCCTGCGGGTTCCCGTCGAGCGCCGCTCCGAGGGCCCGGAGGCGGGAGGTGGCGCCGAGGCCCAGCTCGACCAGCGCGCTGTACGCGCGGGCCACCTGGCAGAAGCCGTCGGCGCCGGCGTCGGCGTCGGGTTCCCGGCCGAGCTGGCGCCGGACACGCACCCAGGCGGCCTCGAGTCCGTCCGAGATCGCCCGCTCGACGTCGGGGTCGCCGGCGGCGCGTCCTCGCTCCGCATAGGCGTCGGGAAGGAGTTGCCAGGCCGTTCCTGCCAGCTCCGCCAGCCGCTGGACGAGCCCCCGCTCGCGAGGGGTGAGCTCCGGGCCGAGCCCGGCCGAGGCAGCTCTCGCGATCGCGGCGACCTGGCGGTTGGCGGCGGCTGCGTCGGTGAGCAAGGCAACCGCCATCCCCGACCATCGGGCTTCGGTTGCCGGTTCCGGCAGGGCTCCTTCCCGGGCTCCCGATGCACAGCCGAGTGCCGACTCCCAAGCGAGTGCGGCGGCACGATTCTCGCCTGCGACCAGGGAGGCGGCGATCGCCTGGTCGTTCGCGAGCAAGGCGTCGACGGAGGCGGCGATGCCCTCGCTGGTCGAGACCAGCACCCGGATCACGTCCCTGTCGATCGCAACCCCCGAGGCGGCCGGCCTGCTGTGGTCCACTGGTCCCTCGCCCCTTCTCCCCCGACGCTCGGGATGCTACCGGGCGGGATGGTCGGAGCGGGGGACTCTCGCCGGCCCGAGGGCACCCGTCCCCGGGCGGCGTGTGCCGACGAGCACCACGGCGCTCGCCACGAGGAAGGTGGCGGCCATCGTGAAGAAGGCGGCTGCGAAGGAGACCTCGGTGACCACGACCCCGATGATCGCGACCCAGGCCGCCCCGACGGCTTGTGAGACGGTGAAGAAGATCCCGAAGCCGGCTCGAGCGAGTCCGCCCGGGAGGAAGTCCGCGAAGAGGGTCTGGCGGAGCGAGAGCTCGGAGTAGGAGAAGATCCCGACGGCGAGGCCGGCAAGGGCAAGGCCGACGACGGCGTGGCCCGCCCCGAGGAACGCGAGGAGGGCGCCAGCCCCGAGGGCGTAGTTCGCGAGCAGCACCCCGCGATGGCCGAGCAGGTCGGAGAGCTTGCCCATCAGGACCGGTCCGATCACGGCACCGACGTAGACCACGGTGAGGAGCGTCCCGAGGAGGAGCGGCCGGAAGTGCAGCGAGGAGTGGAGGTAGGCCGGCGCGTACACGCCGAGGATGCCGATGCCCTGACCGCCGGCCGCAATGGTCCCCGCCAGGAGGAGCGCGAACACCGGGCGCTGCCGGACGAGATCCACGAGCTGGCGGCGGAAGGACGGCTCCGCATCGCCGGTCGGAGGGTCGCCTGGGGCGGCGTCCCGAGCGGCGCCCGCCGATCCAGGTTCCCCGGTGCCGGCCAGGCGATGCCAGGGTGCAGGGAGCCACAGCGCGACGCCGAGGGCAGTGGTGGCGAGGAGCGCGCCGAGCAGCCAGAACCCCCCTCGCCAACCCCCCTCGGCGATCACCGCCGTCACGGCGAGCGGGGCGACGAGGGTCCCGACGTTGCCGGCGGTGACGTGCCAGCTGAGCATGGTGCCCCGGCGCTCGGGATAGCGGTTCGAGAGGTACGAGCTCCCGACGGGGTGCTGGGGCCAGCCCGCCACCGCCTGGACCAGGCGACCGGCCATCAGCACGGCTATCCCCGGTGCGAGCGCGCACACCACGGCGCCCAGCGTCGAGCCGACGTTCTGCGCGACCAGCAGGACCCGGGCCGAGGTTCTCCGGACCACGAGGGCCAGGCCCTGGAGGGCGCTGCCGGCGATCGCCGAGACCGAGAGGAGGGCACCGACCACCGCGTAGTTCGTGTGGAAGGCGACGACGACGAAGGGGATCGCGACGCCGAGCCCTGCGACGAAGGCGTGCTGGCCGGCGTGGGACCACCCCACGACGGCGAGGTCACGCACGCGCCGGGAACGAGTCGCAGCGGGATTCGCGTGGGCCGGCGGTGCCCCTGTTCCTCCCTCGGACCCGTTGCCCGCCGGAGCGTCGCCGGGGGCACCCGGAGGGGTCGGGCGGCTCGGTGTGATCCTCGGCGGGTCCGGTTCGGGGCCGGGGTCGGCCGGTGGTGCAGGCTCCCCGTCGGGCGTTGACACGACGACGCGAAACTAGCGTTACCGCCGGCCCCCCTCTCGCTCCGCCGGCCCAGTGGCGCCCCCGGCCTACCGTGATCGGGTGCGTTACGTAGAGGCCGGAGGGGTGCGTCTGTCGGTGATCGGGCTGGGGACCTGGCAGTTCGGTTCCCGGGCCTGGGGGTACGGGGCGGACTACGCGCTCGGCGAGGCACGGGCGATCACCCGCCGAGCGCTCGAGCTCGGCATCAACGTCGTCGACACCGCCGAGGCGTACGCGCGCGGGCGCTCGGAGAAGATCGTCGGGCGGGCCGTGGCACCCGATCGAGAGCACGCCTTCCTCGCGACGAAGTTCACGCCGCTGGTGCCGACCCCGAACGTCGTCGAGCGCCACGCCGCTGCGTCGGCCTTCCGCCTCGGGGTCTCGACGATCGACCTCTACCAGCTCCACTGGCCGAACCCGCTCTACCCGCTCGCTCGCACGATGGACGGCTTCCGCCGGGTGCTCGACTCGGGGTTGGCCGCACACGTGGGCCTGAGCAACTGCTCGCTCGAGACGTGGTGGGAGGCGGAGGCGCAGCTCGGGCGCCCGCTCCTCTCGAACCAGGTGCGTTACAACCTGCTCGACCGCCGCCCCGAGGAGGCGATGCTCTCCTGGGCGGCGGCGAAGGGTCGCGTCGTCATCGCCTACAGTCCGCTCGCGCAGGGCGTGCTCTCCGGGCGCTACCGACCGGGCCGCCGTCCGGGGGGGCTCCGGGCGCTCAGCCCGGCAGGCTCGGACGAGGGACTGCGTCGCGTCCAACCGGTGGTCGCTGCACTGGAGGCGGTCGGCCACCGCTACGGGGCGACCCCCTCGCAGGTCGCGCTCGCGTGGACGGTCCGCGCTGGCGGTGTCGTCGCCATCCCGGGGGCGTCCAGTGTTGCCCAGCTCGAGCAGAACGCCGCCGCGGCGGACCTGGTGCTCGACGAGGAGGACGACGCGCGCCTGGATGCGGCCTCCCGGGCGTTCGTGCCCCTTCGCGCGGGCCCCGCCGCGCTTGCCGGGAGCGTCTCGGGCCTGGCGCGCAACGCGCTCGCCGACCGGCTCGGTCGCGGCCCGACCGCCGGCTGAACCGGGCGCCTCCGTCGCGCCCGGTCCCGATCCGGGCCCTGCCGTCGCGACCGGTTCCGACCCGGACCCCGTGTCGGAGCGGGCGAGGCTCCGGCCCTGTCGGGGAGCTATCTCGAGGTGTCCCCACGCCGGCGGGCGAGCAGTCGCAGCTGGACGATGCGCGCGACACCGAGCAGCAACACGGCGAGCGCGCCCGCAAGGGCGGAGAAGAGGAGGGCCACGCCGACCGGGAGGCGCACGCTCGCCCCGAGGAAGTGCACCGACGCATCCTCGAGGTTCTCGAGGATGAACACGAGCACCGCGACCAGGAGCACGATCCCGACACCGGCCGCCACCCATGCGGCACCGGCCCTGGTTCGGGGGATGTCGCTCCGCCCAGGCACCGCAGCGGCTCGACCAGGGCCGAGGCTTCGCTCGCTCGCGCCGGGCACCTGCTCGCCCCCGGCGCTCGCCTCGCCGCTTCCGAGCCGCTCCGTCACCTCCGGACCCTCGCTGCCACTGGCTGCCTCGCTCACTGCTGCACTCCGTTCGTTCCCTGGAGGCCACCACCTCCGGGCCGGATCGGGCAGACCGGGTAGGGCGCGGCCAACGAGTCCAATCCTCATCCTACCAACTCGTCGTGGGCGTCTCGCCCGAGGGAACGCTGCTTGACCTCGATCCTTCCCACGTCGCCCGGGTTAGGCTGGCCATGCACAGAGGAGGTGGTTCCGACGGCAGACGCGTACGACGTGGTGGTGATCGGGGGTGGACCTGGCGGTTACGCCGCGGCGCTCTACGGCGCGTCCGCGGGGCTCTCGGTCGCAGTGGTCGAGAAGGAGAAGGTCGGCGGCACCTGCCTCCATCGAGGCTGCATCCCGGCGAAGGAGTTCCTGGAGACGGCCTCGGTCTGGCGGACCGTCGCGCACGCCAGTGAGTTCGGCGTCAACGCCGGGGCAGCGGCGCTCGACTTCTCGGTCAGCCAGACCCGCAAGCAGAAGGTCGTGGACCAGCTCTGGAAGGGTCTGAGCGGGCTCATGAAGGGCCGCAAGATCACGATCGTGCAGGGGACGGGGCAGCTCCACCCGGACCGCCGAGTCGTCGTCGACGACGGCACGGTCCTCCAAGGCCGTCACGTCATCCTCGCCGCGGGTTCGGTGCCGCGGACCCTGCCGGGCTTCGAGGTCGACGGTCGTGTCGTGCTCACCTCGGACGAAGTGCTCGACCTGAAGGAGCTGCCCGCGACGGCAATCGTGATCGGTGGCGGGGCGATCGGGTGCGAGTTCGCCTCGATGATGGCCGATCTCGGCACGAAGGTCACGCTGCTCGAGGCGCTGCCACGACTGCTCCCCGGCTGCGACGCCGACGTCGTCGATGTCCTCGCGCGCTCCTTCCGCCGCAAGGGGATCGAAGTGCGTACCGGGGTGACCGTCGAGGGGCACACGCCCGGCCCGACCGGGACGACGGTGCGGCTCGGCGACGGGAGCGAGCTCGCGGCCGAGGCGGTCGTCGTGTCCGTGGGCCGCCGCCCCCTCTCGGACGGGCTCCTCGCCGAGGGAACGGACGTCGCCGTGGACGCGCGGGGCTTCGTCGAGGTCGACGCCTGGATGCGCACGACGGCCCCCTCCATCTTCGCGATCGGCGATCTCGTGAACACGCCGCAGCTCGCCCACGTCGGTTTCGCGGAAGCGATCGTCGCCATCAAGGGCATCCTCGGCGAGGAGGCGGTCCCCGTGGACTACTCCGCCGTCCCGTGGGGCATCTACTGCGACCCGGAGGTCGCCTTCGCCGGTCTCTCGGAGGACCAGGCGCGCGCTGCCGGGCACGAGGTCGTCGTGAAGAAGGACCCCTACGGCGGCAACAGCCGAGCCCGCATCCTCGGCGAGACCGACGGCGTCGTGAAGGTGATCGCCGAGCGCCGTGCCGACGGCAGCGCCGGGCGCCTCCTCGGCGTGCACATGGTGGGGCCCTGGGTCACCGAACAGCTCGGCCAGGCCTACCTCTCCGTGAACTGGGAGGCGACGCCGGACGAGATCGCCCAGTTCATCCAGCCGCACCCGACGCTCTCCGAGTCCTTCGGCGAGACGGTGCTGGCGCTGACCGGAAGGGGACTGCACGTTGGCTGACATCACCATGCCCCAGCTCGGCGAGACGGTGACCGAGGGGACGGTCACCCGCTGGCTCAAGGCGGTGGGCGACCCGGTCGCCCAGGACGAGGTGCTCTTCGAGGTCTCCACCGACAAGGTGGACTCGGAGGTGCCCTCGTCGGCCGCCGGGTACCTCGCCGAGATCCTCGTGCCCGAGGGCGACACCGTGGACGTCGGGACCCGACTCGCGGTGATCACCCCCGAGCCTCCGGGGGCGGCGGGCGGGGCCTCGGCCCCCGGAGTCGCCGAGGCGACCGAGGCCGTGCCATCCGCGCCGGCCCCCCCGCCAACGGTGCCGTCTCCCGCGCCAGCTCCGCCGGCGGCACCTCCCCCGCCCGCGCCCCCTGCGTCGATCGAGGCCCCGCCCGTTGCACCGCCGCCCGCCCCGGCGCCGCCCCCCCCGGCGCCGCAGCCAGCTGCCCCGGCCCCGATGCTGGAGCCCGTCGGTGCTGTGGCCGCCGGGGCCGGCGCCGGTACCGCGAACGGGGTGAACGCAGGCCCGGCACCGTCCGGCGGCGAGATCTCGGGTCGGGTCCTCTCGCCGGTGGTTCGCCGGCTGCTCGCCGACCACCGCATCGACCCGTCGGAGATCGCGGGCAGCGGTCTCGGTGGGCGCATCACCCGAGCCGACGTGCTCGCCTATGTCGACGCCCGCACGAGGGCCGGCGCTGCAGCTCCTGCGGCACCCCTCGGCGGGGCCGCGGGAGCCGCGCTTGCCCAGCCCCCCGCCGTACCGTCCTCGACCTCCGCGGGCCCTGGCGCCGGCGCCCCGGCCGTCACACCGACCGGCCTCGTCTCCCAGGGTGCGCCGCCCGCAGTTGCGTCCCCGCCCCCGCCCCCGGCCTTCGCCGTGAGTGGGGCTGGGCCGCACGACGAGGTCGTCCCCTTCTCCAACATCCGGCGACGCACCGCAGAGCACATGGTTCGCTCGAAGGCGACCTCCGCGCACACGCTCGTCTCGATCGAGGTGGACTTCGACGCCGTCGACCGGCTCCGGCGTGCGGTCAAGGAGCAGTTCCGTGCCAGCGAGGGCGTGAACCTCACCTACCTCCCCTTCGTCGCGCGTGCGTTGGTCGACGCCGTCCGTGCGTTCCCCCACGTGAACGCTTCGGTGGCCGACGACGCGCTCGTCGTGCACCACGACATCCACCTCGGGATCGCGGTCGACCTCGACGTGGAGGGGCTCATCGTGCCCGTGATCCACGACGCTGCGGCCAAGCGACTGCCTGCCCTGGCCCGGGAGATCGCCGACCTGGCGAGCCGGGCGCGCTCACGGCGCCTCTCGGCCGACGACATCGCCGGGGGGACCATCACCATCACCAATCCCGGCCCGTACGGCACGCTGCTCACGGCTCCGATCATCAACCAGCCGCAGGTGGCGATCCTCTCCACCGACGGGGTCAAGCGCCGTCCGGTCGTCGTGGGCCTGCCCGACGGGACGGAGGGGATCGCGATCCACTCGGTCGGGAACCTCGCCCTCTCCTTCGACCATCGCGCGGTCGACGGCGGCTACGCCTCCCGGTTCCTCGGCCGGATGAAGGAGAGTCTCGAGGGTTGGGACTGGGCGCAGGAGCTGTGATGCTGCGGGTCCGCTGGCTCGGCCGCGTCCCTTACCGCGAAGCGCACGCCCTGCAGGCGGCGCTGCACGAGCGCTCGCGCGAGGACTACCTGCTGCTGCTCGAGCACGACCACGTCTACACGCTCGGGGTGCGCGCCGACCCGGCGCACGTCCTCGTGCCGCCCGCCTCGGTCGGTGCCGACCTGGTCCGGACCGACCGCGGCGGCGACGTCACCTACCACGGGCCCGGCCAGCTCGTCGGTTACCCGATCCGTTCGGTGTCGATGGGCCCGAACGCCACCCCCGAGTACGTCCACGGCGTGGAGGAAGTGCTCGTCGTGGCGCTCCAGACGCTCGGTCTGGCCGGGGTGGGCAGGCTGGCCGGCTACCCGGGCGTCTGGGTCGACCCGGAGGGCTCGCCGAGGAAGATCGCAGCCATCGGCGTGCGCATCACGCGGGGCCGGTCCATGCACGGGTTCGCGCTGAACGTCGCGCCGGACCTCGGCTACTTCTCGCACATCGTGCCCTGCGGGATCTCCGAGTACCCCGTCACCTCGCTGGCCGCGGAGGGAATCGACGCGCCTCTCGCCACCGTTGCGGACGCCGTGGTCGATGCCGCAGCACGCGTCTGGGGCGTCACGGGGATCGATCGTCAGGACGTCTCGTGGCGCGACCGGAGTGCCGGCCGAACACCCCTCGGCGCAGACGGCGCTGCCGCCGACCGGGCCGCAGGCGACGGGCCCGCGGACCGCACGACCGCCGCCGTCGCAGTGTCGAGCCCGGTCCGGCGCAACCTCGCTCGACGCCTCGCGCAGGCGGGCGTGGCGCCGGAGGGGGGCGTCTCCCTCTCCGAGCGCAAGCCGCCCTGGGTGCGGGTGCACGCGGAGATGGGGCCCGACTACCGGGCGCTCCGCCGGACGCTCCGCCGGCTCGAGCTGGTCACGGTCTGTGAGGAGGCGGGCTGCCCGAACATCTACGAGTGCTTCGCCGAGGGGACCGCCACCTTCATGATCAACGGTGAGCGCTGTACCCGGGCGTGTGGCTTCTGCCTGGTGGACACGAGCCACCCCCGTCCGCTGGATCCCGCCGAGCCCGCCCGGGTCGGCGAGGCGGTCGCCGGGATGGGCCTCGCGCATGCCGTGGTGACCGCGGTCGCCCGTGACGACCTCGCAGACGGGGGTGCGTCCGCCTTCGTCGCCACGATCGACGCCATCCGGGCTCGCTGTCCCGACACGGTCGTCGAAGTGCTGATCCCGGACTGCAAGGGCGACGACGCGGCACTCGGCGCGATCTTCGGGGCGCGTCCCGACGTCCTCAACCACAACCTCGAGACCGTGGCGCGCCTGCAGCGGGCGGTCCGCCCCTCTGCGGGCTACGCGAGGAGCCTCGCCGTGCTCGCCCGGGCGAAGGCCGCGGGCCTCACGACCAAGTCCGGCATCATCCTCGGGATGGGCGAGCGCCGCGACGAGGTCGTCGCTGCGATGACGGACCTCGCCGGTGTCGGCGTCGACATCCTCACCCTCGGGCAGTACCTGCGCCCGAGCGCCGCGCACCTCCCCGTCGCGCGGTGGTGGCGGCCGGAGGAGTTCGACGAGCTCGCAGCGGTCGGCCGCGACCTCGGCTTCGCCCACGTCGAGGCCTCGCCACTCACGCGCTCGAGCTACCACGCACGTGGCGCTGCTACAGCCGCCCACCGGGTCGCGCTCGCCTCCGCGGATCGGGCCCCGCTCGCCGTGGGTGCCGGTGCCGGATCCCCGGCGGGCGGGCAGTGAGCGAGCGACCGGCAGCCGCCGCGGGGGCGGCCCGTCGGGCTCGGGTGGAGGCGGTCCGGACGGCGATGGGGGACGCGGGCATCGACGCGCTGCTCTGTTCTGTCGGGGCCGACCTCCCGTGGCTGACCGGTTACGAGGCGATGCCGCTCGAGCGCCTCACGATGCTGGTGCTCCCGGTGGACGCCGATGCGACGCTGGTGGTGCCGCGCCTCGAGGCGCCGAGGGTCCCCGTCGACGAGGAGCTCTTCTCGCTGCGGCCCTGGGACGAGACCGAGGACCCGGTGAGCCTCGTCGCCGAGCTGGTCGGGGCGCGCCGTCGGCTCGCGATCTCGGACCGGACCTGGGCGGCTCCGCTGCTCGCGCTCCAGGCGGCCCTGCCCGCAGCGGGCTTCGTCAAGGCGTCGGGGATCACCGGTCCGCTTCGCGCGGTCAAGGACGAGGCCGAGCTGGCGGCGCTCGCGGCCGCGGGGGCGGCCGCCGACCGGGTGGCGGCGGCGCTGCTCGGCGGGGAGATCCCCCTCGTCGGTCGGAGCGAGGCGGAGGTCTCCCAGGACCTCACGCGCCGCCTCCTCGCCGCGGGGCACCACCGGGTGGACTTCGCCATCGTCGGTTCCGGTCCGAACGCTGCGAGCCCCCACCACGAGCCCGGAGCGCGGGTGATCGGCCGCAACGAGGTGGTGGTCTGCGACTTCGGCGGGACGTTCTCGCCCGACGGCGGACCGGGCTACTGCTCCGACACGACGCGCACCCTGGTGACCGGCGAGCCCGACCCGGCCTTCGCCGAGCTCTACGCCGTCTTGCTCGCAGCGCAGGAGGTGGGTGTGGCGGCGGCCCGTGTCGGGGTGGCCTGCGATCAGGTCGACGCGGCGGCGCGGGCGGTGATCGCCGACGCGGGGTACGGCCCGGCGTTCCTCCACCGTCTCGGGCACGGCATCGGCCTCGAGGGCCACGAGGATCCCTACCTCGTCGAGGGGAACGGCACGCCGCTCGTCCCGGGCCACGCCTTCTCGATCGAGCCGGGGATCTACCTCAGCGGACGCTATGGCGCCCGCATCGAGGACATCGTCGTCGCGACCGGCGACGGGCCGGTCCGGCTGAACAACTCCTCGAGGGAGCTCCATGTCGTCGAGGCCTGAGGCTGGCGACTCGGCGGGCAGGAAGGGCGCCGAGGGCGTCGTTCCCGATCCGGCGCCTGGCGCCGCGGCTGCGCCGTCCTCGGGCGCGCCGGGTTCCTCCTCGGCCGGCGGCGGCAGTGCGGTGCTGGCCGACCCCTTCGTCCCGCGGCGGGGCAAGGTGTCGATCCCCCTCCCCGGCGAGCGCGCCGGGCTCTCGGCGCTGCCCGCCTACCTCGCCCGCCCCCCGGCAGGTGTCGGGCCGTGGTCCGGGGTCGTGGTGCTCCACGAGGCCTTCGGGCTGAACGGGGACATCCGCCGTCATGCGGACCGCCTCGCCGGCGCCGGCTACCTGGCCGTTGCGCCCGACCTCCTCGCGGGTGGGCCGAAGGCGGTCTGCCTCGTGCGCACCTTCCGGGATCTCCGCGCCGGACGGGGGCGGAGCTTCGAGCGCCTCGCAGCCACCATCGACTGGCTCCGGGCCCAGCCGGGCTGTGCGTCGCGGGTCGGTGCGATCGGCTTCTGTCTGGGCGGCGGCTTCGCGCTGCTCGCCGGGGTGCGCCACGACCTCTCGGCGACCGCCGTGAACTACGGCGAGGTGCCCGAGGGCCCAGACAGCGCACTCGCGGGGGTCTGTCCGGTGGTCGCGAGCTACGGCGCGGAGGACCGGGCGATGCGCGGCCGCGCCGAACGCCTCGAACAGGCGCTCGCCGCGCTCGACGTGCCCCACGACGTGAAGGTCTATCCCGGTGCTGGTCACGGTTTCCTGAACCGCCACGACCTGTCGCCCCGGCTCCGGCCGCTCGAGCACGTCGCCGGGCTCGGCTACGACGAGGCGGCGGCCGAGGACGCGTGGGCGAGGATCCTGGCCTTCTTCGAGGTGCATCTCCGCTCCTGAGCAGCGCCGCCCACGGGGCGTCGGCGGCATGTCGGGACGGGCGAGCGTCGGCTCAGGGCTTCGGGAGCCAGGAGACCTTGCCGACGAGGTACACGTAGCCCACGAACGCGACGGCGTCGATCAGGAAGTGCGCGACCGCGAGGGGCGCCGCGCGCTTGGTCCGCTGGAAGATCCGCCCGAAGAGCAGCCCCATCAGGAAGTTCCCGACGAAGCCGCCGAGGCCCTGGTAGAGGTGGTAGCTGCCCCGGATCAGGGAGGACGTGAGGAGGGACCGGTTCTCCCCCCAGCCCAGCTGCGAGAGGCGGTGGAGGAGGTAGCCGCAGACGACCGTCTCCTCGAGCAGCCCGTTCTGCGCCGCGTCGAGGAGGAGCACGGGGACCCGCCACCAGATCGCCGGGAGCGTGGTCGGGACGACGTTGAGGGCGACCCCGACGTGGCGGGCGCCGAGGTAGAGGGCGAGGCCGATCCCGCCAACCCCCGCGGCGAGCGCGGCGCCGAGGCCGAGGTCGAACCGGGGCCGGCTGCCGTCCATGCCGATGGTCCGCAGCGACTCCCCCGAGCGCCAGAGCAGGTAGCCGACGAGGGCAACCGGTGCGACCGTGGTCGCGATGCCGGCGAGCTGGAAGGCGAGGTCGAGCCAGGGCCTCCCGGGCGTGACTGCGCCGTTCAGCACCGCGACCTGTGACGAGAGCGGGGCAGAGGTCGCGGTCAGGTCCTGGAGGAGCTCCAGGATGGCGTAGACCGCAGAGGCACCGAGCGAGAGGGCGAAGACCACCCAGATCTCGACGACCATTCCCCGGCGGCTGGGCAGGGCGCTCGGGGGACCACCTGGCGGCGCGCTGGCGAGCGATTCGCCTGGGCTCGCAGGTCCGGCCGACCCGATACCCCCCGACCCGAGAGGAGCTGGCTCGAGGGGCGCCACCTCCGCGTTGCTCCCGCGTGGAGGGGTCGGTCGCTTCACCACCTGCGACCGTAGCGGTGTCGCCGAGGCTCGGGGGAGCGGCGAAAGACCTCCACCACCGGCGTTCGTCCACGCGCTACATTCAGTTCACCCTCAGGACGCGGGCCGGCCGGGGAGAGCGTTCAGCCGGGGATACGCGCTGGGGTGGGGGATCGAGTGCCGCGTGCGCGGCAGGGGAGGCACGGCGATGGCCACGCGGAGCCAGGGGACGGACTTCGAGTTCACGGACCGCATGCTCAAGCGGAACCTCGGCCTGAGCCAGCTCTTGCTGCTCTCGCTCGGAGCGATCGTCGGCTCGGGGTGGCTGTTCGCGGTGCTCTCCGCGAACACCGGTGCCGGCGGCGGCGCCTTCATCTCCTGGATCGTCGGCGGGATCCTGGTGCTGCTCATCGCGCTCACCTACGCCGAGGTCTCGACGATGCTGCCCCGCTCGGGGGCGGTGGTGCGCTACCCCCACCTGACGCACGGGGGCTTCACCGGATTCGTGCTGGGCTGGGCCTACCTGCTGGCATCGTGCTCGGTGCCGGCCATCGAGGCCATCGCAACCGTGCAGTACCTCGCGCCCCACGTGCCCGCGAGCTGGCACATCCTCCAGAACCACGCCAGCTCCACCTCCCTCATCACCTTCCCGCAGGGCTTCGCCTTCGTCGTGGTCCTGCTGATCGCGTTCTTCTTCGTCAACTACTTCGGGGCACGCTTCCTCGGTCGGTTCAACAACACGGTCATGGTCTGGAAGCTCGCGCTCCCCACGCTCACCTTCCTCTTCCTCTTCTTCCTCGACTTCCATCCCGGCAACTACACCGCAGGCGGGGGACTCGCTCCCTTCGGGACCTCCGCGATCTTCACGATCATCCCCGGGGCGGGCATCGTCTTCTCCTACCTCGGGTTCCGCCAGGGACTGGAGTTCGGGGGCGAGGCGCGCAACCCCCAGCGAGACATCCCGATCGCCACGATCCTCTCCGTCCTGATCGGGACGCTGCTCTACACACTGTTGCAGCTCGCCTTCACCGGCGGCATCAACTGGGGGATCCTGCACATCAAGGTGGGGGACTGGACTGCGCTCGGCGCGCTCCCCGTCGCTGCGAGTAGCCCGTTCTACGCGATCCTGAAGGCGAGTGGGGTCGGCTTCCTCGGGGGCTTCGCCGCACTGCTCCTCGCGGACGCGGTGGTCTCGCCGTTCGGCACGGGCTACATCTACCTCGGCACTGGCGGTCGGACGATCTACGGGCTCGGGATCGACGGCTACTTCCCGAAGGCTTCCAAGGCGATCCATCCGAGGACCCGCGTGCCCTGGGTTGCGTTGCTCGCGTCGTTCATCGTGGCAGTGGCCTTCTCCTTCCCGTCCAAGAGCTGGTACGGCCTCGTCGGCTTCATCACGTCTGCCACGGTGTTCACCTACATCATGGGCGGCGTCGGGCTCTCGGTCCTGCGCCGGACCGCCCCGGACCTCCCCCGGCCGTACCGTCTCGGGGCGCACCAGTTCTTCGCCCCGGTGGGGTTCCTCGCTGCGATCCTGATCATCTTCTGGTCCGGCTTCGTCACCGACGTCCAGCTGGTCGCTGCGCTGTTCGTGGCGCTCCCCCTCTTCGCGTGGATCTACATGGTGCAGAAGGGATACACGAAGCCTGCCGTGGCCTACCCCCTCGGCGTCGTGTTCCTCGCGGCGTGGCTGGTGCTCCAGTGGTGGGGTCACTGGATCCTCTCGCCCCGCGCGGCGACGGTGATCAAGCTGCACGCACCCTTCGCCGAGTGGCTGATCCTCTGCATGGTTGCGGTCTTCGGGTTCACCTTCCTCCTCTGGCTCGGCTCGACGAGAGAGGGTCGCCACGAGATCAACCGGACCTGGTGGCTCCTCGTCATGACCTACGGGCTCTTGACGCTCACGTGGTACTCGGGCGGCCTGGGCGTCCTCGCGAGCGTCCCGCGCTTCCTCACCTTCGGGTGGGCAACCCTCTGGGCGGCGGCCTTCGGGCTCGTGATCTACTTCTGGGCAGTGGCCTCCGGCTACCGGACGTCCGAGATCGAGGCGATCAACGCGACGGGTAGCGGCATGGTCCCGGACGAGTCCGAGACGGCCATGCTGGCCGGTACCAGCGCAGGGGTGCCAGGGCAGTAGCCGGCACAGGCAGGGTCTGCTGCTGCCGCTGCGCCCCTCGGCTCGTGACACGCAGCGGCGCGAGGCCCGTCCCTCGGAGGGAGAGTCCGTGGGACGGGCCTCCGACGCGCCCAGCGGCGCCGAGTCTTCCGGACGACACGCTCCCCGAGGCCGCCCGAGGGCCCGCCGGCTGGTCGACGCGGCGGGCCCGGCGGTTCAGTTCGCGACGAAGTACTTCGCCTGGGGGTGGTGGCAGATGATCGCCGAGGTCGTCTGCTCCGGGTGGAGCTGGAAGCCCTCGGAGACGCTGACGCCGATGCGTCCCACCTCCAGCAGGTCCGCGACCTTCGCGTTGTCCTCGAGGTCGGGGCAGGCGGGATAGCCCCATGAGTAACGCCCCCCGCGGTACTGCTGGCGGAACAGGCCGCCGAGGCTCGGCCCGTCCTCGTCCGCGAAGCCCCACTCCTCCCGGATCCGCCGGTGCCAGAGCTCGGCGAGCGCCTCGGCCATCTCGACGCCGAGGCCGTGGAGGAGGAGGTACTCCGTGTAGCGATTTTCGGCGAAGAGCCGCGCGGTTGCCTGCGAGACCTCCGGGCCCATCGTCACGACGTGGAAGGCCGCCCAGTCCGGCTCCCCGGACTCCACCGACCGGAAGAAGTCCGCGATGCAGAGGTGGGGGGCGCGTCGCTGGCGTGGGAAGTGGAAGCGCACTCGCTCGGCTCGTCGGTCCTCGTCGGTGTAGAGGACCAGGTCGTCGCCCTCGGCATTGGCTGGGAAGTAGCCCCAGGCGACCTGGGGGACGAGGAGCCCGGCGGCCGTCGCCTCGTCGAGCTCGGCGTGGAGGCGCGAGCGCACCCGGGCCTTGAACGCGGCGTCGTCCTCGCCGGCTTCGGGGCGGAAGCCCCACTGGTTGCGGTAGAGCGCCGTCTCGTTCAGGTAGCGCGCCACGTCCTCGATGGGGATGCCTTTGGCCACGCGCGATCCGACGAAGGGGGCTTTCGGCACCTCGTTGTCGGACGCGACCTCCGGCGACCGGGCGGGGAGGGGGCCGTCCTCCGGGCCCCCGGCGCTGACGCCGGCACGTGCGAAGCGCCGTGGAGGCAGGTTGCGCCCGCCGGGCGCCCGCCCGAAGTCCGGCTCGTCGGGGATGCGGCCGCGACGGATGTCCATCAGGCGCTCCATCACCCGCAGCCCCTCGAAGGCGTCCTTCCCGTAGAAGAGCCGTCCCTGGTAGACGGCGCGGAGATCTCGCTCGACGTAGGTGCGGGTGAGTGCGGCGCCGCCGAGCAGCACCGGGAGCTCCGCCCGGCCGAGCGCGTTCAGCTCCTCCAGGTTCTCGCGCATCACGAGCGTGGACTTGACGAGCAGCCCGCTCATGCCGAGGGCGTCGGCGCGAACCTCGTCGGCCTTCGCGAGCATCTCGGCGAGGCCGACCTTGATGCCGAGGTTGTGGACCTCGTAGCCGTTGTTGGTGAGGATGATGTCGACGAGGTTCTTCCCGATGTCGTGCACGTCGCCCTTCACGGTGGCGAGCACCACGCGCCCCTTGCCCCCCTCCGCGCTCTTCGGCATCCGGGGTTCGAGGTGGGAGACGGCTGCCTTCATCGTCTCGGCCGAGGCGAGCACGAACGGCAGCTGCATCTCGCCGGAGGCGAAGAGCTCGCCGACCGTCTTCATGCCGGCGAGCAGGACGTCGTTGACGAGGGAGAGGGGTGCGAAGCCCGCCTCGAGCGCCTCGTCGAGCTCGGCCTCGATGCCGATGCGCTCACCCTCCACGATGCGGCGCTCGAGGCGCCGCTCGACCGGCCAGCCGCTCCGGTCCTCGACGACGCGTGCCGCCGTCGTCGCGCCCTCGAAGGCCGCCAGGAGCGCGGCGAGGGGGTCGTAGCCGTCGCGGCGGCGGTCGTGGACGAGGTCGAGGCAGACCTCGCGGACGTGGTCGTCGAGGCGGCTCAGCGGCACGATGCGGCCGGCGTGCAGGATCGCCGCGTCGAGGCCGGCCTGCTGGCACTCGTGCAGGAAGACGCTGTTCAGTGCCTCTCGTGCGGCCGGATTCAGGCCGAACGAGACGTTCGAGAGCCCGACGACCGTGTGGACGCCGGGGAGGGCCGCCTTGATGCGACGGATGCCCTCCAGCGTCTCGATGCCGTCCCGGCGGCTCTCCTCCATGCCCGTCGAGAGCGGGAGCGCGAGCGGGTCGAAGAAGAGGTCCGAGGGCTCGAGGCCGTAGCGGGTGGTGGCGAGGTCGTAGATCGCCTGCGCCGCCTCGAGCTTCCACTCGGCGGTTCGCGCCTGGCCGCGCTGGTCGATGCAGGTGCAGATGACGGCGGCTCCGTAGGTGCGGGCGAGGTCGAGGAAGCGGTCGAGGCGCGTCCCAGGTGCGTCGCCGTCCTCGAGGTTCACGGAGTTGAGGACCGCCCGGCCCCCGAGGAGCCGGAGCGCCGCCTCGGCGACGGCCGCCTCGGTCGTGTCGACCACGAGCGGGAGGGTCGAGGCCGTCGCGAGGCGCCCGGCCAGCTCGGTCATGTCCGCGACCCCGTCCGACCCCGTGTAGTCCACGCAGACGTCCACCAGGTGCGCGCCCTCGCGGACCTGGTCCCTCGCGATCGTCACGCAGGTCTCCCAGTCCTTCGCGAGCATCGCCTCCCGGAAGCGCTTCGAGCCGTTGGCGTTCGCCCGCTCGCCGATCGTGAGCAGTGCGGTGTCCTGGTCGAAGGCCACGTGGGTGTAGAGGGAGGCCGCACCCGGCTCGGGGTGGATCTCCCGCCGGGCGGGCGTCAGGTCCCTGCAGCGGCGCACGACCTCCGCGAGATGGGCGGGGGTGGTCCCGCAGCAGCCGCCGATCACCGACACCCCGAGCTCGGTGACGAAGCGGGTGTGGTGGTCCGCGAGGCCCTCGGGGGTCAGGTCGTAGTGCATGGCGCCGTCGACCACCGACGGGAGCCCGGCGTTCGGCAGGCACGAGAGCGCCGTGCGGGCGTGGTGCGAGAGGTGACGGAGGTGCTCGCCCATCTCCGTGGGGCCCGTCGCGCAGTTGAGGCCGAGCACGTCGGGTCGGAGCGCCTCGAGCGCCGTGAGTGCCGCCCCGATCTCGGTGCCGACCAGCATCCGCCCCGTCAGCTCCATCGTGACCTGCACCTGGAGGGGGACTTCGCGACCCACTCGGCGCATCGCCGCGCGGGCAGCCACCACCGCCGCCTTGGCCTGGAGGAGGTCGTAGCAGGTCTCGATCACGAGGAGGTCCACCCCTCCCTCGAGGAGCGCCGCCGCCTGGACCTCGTAGGCGTCACGGAGCGTCGCGAAGCCGATCTGGCCGAGGCTCGGGAGCTTCGTACCGGGCCCCATGCTCCCGGCGACGAAGCGCGGGTGGTCCGGCGTCGTGAAGTCCGAGGCGACCTCGCGGGCGAGGCGCGCCGCCGTGAGGTTCAGCTCAGCCGCTCGCTCGGCGAGTCCGTACTCGGCGAGCACGGTGGCGAAGGCCCCGAACGTGTCGGTCTCGACGACGTCCACGCCGACCTCGAGGAACGAGGCGTGCAGCCGGCGCACGACGTCCGGGCGGGAGACCACGAGCACCTCGTTGCAGCCCTCGAGCGCCGGGCCGCCGAAGTCGTCTGCGCTGAGCCCGGCGAGCTGGAGGTTCGTACCGGTCGCGCCGTCGAAGACGACGACCCGTTCGGCCAGCGCCTCGAGGTAGGTGGCCATGGTGCTCCCAGGATAGGAGGAGGCTCCAGGCCGGTCGGAGCCACGAGCAACCGCTCGGCGTCACGGCTCTGCACCTCGAGGCCAGTCGCCGGGCATACCCTGGAGCCGTGTCGGAACCTGCGTGGTCCCTGGCCGAGGACCCAGTGGGGCGGGAGCTGCTCGCCCGCCTGTGTCGCGCCCTCGGCGATCCGAGCCGTCTCGCCCTGCTCGCGTTCTGCGCGTCCGCTGAGCGCACGGGGACGGACTGCGTGCGCCACGTCGGGCTGTCGCAAGGACGGGTTTCCGCGCACCTGAGCTGCCTCGTGACCTGTGGCCTGCTTCACCTGCGCCGCGAGGGCCGCTACGCCTACTACCGCGTGGTCGACCCGAGAGTCGCGGATCTCGTCGCAACGGCGTCCGGGGTTGCCGGGGACCACGCCGCGGCGATCGCCTCCTGCGTGCGGGTCCGCGAGCCCCTCCGCCCACCCGCCCCGGTCTGACTGCCAGCCTTCCTGCCCGCCTTCCCGCCCGCCGCCCCAACTGCGCCTGCCCAGCGCAGGGACGTTGCCGGGCGTGGCACTAGGGTCGGACCGGCGTGAAGATCTACACCAAGCGCGGCGACGACGGTACGACCGGTCTCCTCTACGGGGGCCGCGTCCGCAAGGACGACCCCGTCATCGAGGCGAACGGCGCCGTCGACGAGGCGCAGGCGGCTCTCGGCCTCGCCAGGGCCGAGGCCGAGCCGGGCTCGGCCCTCGACGCCCAGCTCCTCGGCTTGGAGCGTGACCTCTGGGTGCTGATGGCGGAGCTCGCCACGGCGCCGGCGAACCGGCACAAGCTGGTGCCGGGCGCGAGCCTCGTCACCCCGGCGATGGTGGCGGCGCTCGAGGAGGCGATCGACGAGCTGGATGCGACGGTCGAGATGCCCACCGAGTTCGTGCTGCCGGGGGAGGGCCGCCTCGCGGCCTGCCTGGACCTCGCCCGCACCGTGGTGCGCCGCGCCGAGCGGCTCGCGCTTCGCGTCGCGCCCGAGGGCTCCTCGGTCGGGCCCTACCTGAACCGGCTGTCCGACCTCTGCTGGATGCTCGCGCGAGCTGCGGAGGGCGCGCATCGCCGCGCCCGGGATGGCACGCCCCGAGCGTCCGCGCGGTCCGTTGACGAGGCGCGAGCGGTTGGGGACGGAGAACCGGGCGTGTAGCGCCGCCGGGCGGGGTGGCGTCGAGTCGAGGACGGTCCGGCGGAGCGGAGCCGGATCGAGTGAGGAACCGAGAGAGGAGAGGACAACCATGGGACTCGAGGTGGTAGCGGTCGGCACCGAGGACGCGCCGGCGGGAGCGGTAGCGGGCGTCCCGGTCTACGCAGACGGGACGACGCCCGCGGGTGTGCCGGCGATCGACCAGGGCTTCGTCTCGCGCACGGAGTACAAGGCATCCCCGGGGACCTCGCTGTTGCTCGAGCGCAGCGCCGGGCGTGAGGTGGTTGCACTCGGGATCGGCAAGCCCGCTGCGTTGACGCTCGACGCGCTCCGCAGGGCTGGCGGCGCGCTCGTGCGGGCAGCGGCACACGGCCCGCACGCAACCTTCGTGCTCGGCGAGCTCGGCGGCCTCGTCCCCGACGCAAGCGTCTCGGACGTGGCCCAGGCCGTGACGGAGGGTGCTCTCCTCGGCGCCTACAGCTTCGACGCCTACAAGTCCGACCACCGCCCCCCGACGCTCACGCGGGTTGCGATCCTCGTCGGCGACGCAGCCCGGGACGAGGCGGCCGAGGGGGTCCGCCGCGGTCGCATCGTCGCAGAGGCCACCTCTCTTGCTCGGGACCTGGTGAACGAGCCGGCCGGCTCGCTCCCACCGAGCCGTTTCGCGGAGCGCGCCTCGGTCGCGGCGCGCGCCGCAGGGCTCGGCGTCGAGGTATGGGACGAGGCGCGCATCGTCGCCGAGCGTCTCGGTGGGTTGCTCGCCGTCGCGGCCGGCTCCACCCAGCCCCCGAGGCTGGTGCGCCTGCGTTACGAGCCCGAGGGCGCGACCGCAGAGACACCCCTCGTCGCGCTCGTCGGGAAGGGGATCACGTTCGACTCGGGCGGCCTCTCGTTGAAGCCCCCCACCGGCATGATGACCATGAAGTGCGACATGAGCGGTGCCGCTGCCGTGGTGGCGTCGATGGTGGCGATCGCGCAGGTCGGTGCGCCGGTGCGGGTGGTGGGCTATGCGCCGCTCACGGAGAACCTCCCCTCGGGGAGTGCCACGAAGCCGGGCGACGTCTTCACGGCCCGCAACGGCAAGACGGTCGAGGTGCTGAACACCGACGCCGAAGGGCGGCTCATCCTCTCCGACGCGCTCAGCCTCGCAGCCGAGGAGGCTCCGGCGGCGATCGTCGACCTCGCCACGCTCACGGGTGCGTGCGTCGTCGCGCTCGGGGACTCGATCGCCGGGCTCATGGGCAACGACGAACAGCTCGCAGCGCAGATCCGCGCAGCCGGGGCGCGAGCGGGGGAGGTCTTCTGGCCGCTCCCGTTGCCGGAGGAGTACGAGGAGCACATCGAGTCGAGCATCGCCGACATGAAGAACATCGGCGCCACCGGGCAGGCCGGAGCGCTCTCGGCCGGCCTGTTGCTCCAGAAGTTCGTGGCCGGCCGGCCGTGGGCGCACCTCGACATCGCAGGGCCGGCCTTCACGGACAAGGACCGCCACTACCTTCGCAAGGGCGGGACCGGTTTCGCGGTGCGGACCCTGGTGGAGCTGGTGAGCTCCTTCCCGACCGCCTGAGGCGGGGCAGACGGTCCAGCCGACCCGAACGCCCACTCGGGCGCAGCGGACCCGCACGAAGCGGTCTAGACGCAAGGGAGTGACGCCATGACGATGCAGTACCGCAGGCTTGGTCGCGCCGGGCTCAAGGTCAGTGTCTTGAGCCTGGGATCCTGGGTGACCTTCGGGGCGCAGCTCGACACGGGCCTCGCTGGGGCGTGTATGGACGTCGCCTACGAGGCCGGGGTCAACTTCTTCGACAACGCCGAGGCGTACGCGGGAGGTGACTCCGAGCGCATCATGGGCAAGGTCCTCGCCGAACGCGGCTGGCCCCGCCAGCGCTACGTCGTGTCGACCAAGCTCTTCTGGGGACTCGACGACTCGGTCAACATGCGCAACACGCTCAACCGCAAGTACCTCTCCCAGGCGATCGACGGCTCGCTCGACCGCCTCGGCCTCGACTTCGTGGACCTCGTGTTCTGCCACCGGGCGGACCCCGAGACCCCGATCGAGGAGACCGTCTGGGCGATGTCGGACATGGTGAGCGCGGGCAAGGCCCTCTACTGGGGGACCTCGGAGTGGTCGGCGGACGAGATCCGCGCCGCCTACGAGATCGCCGAGCGTCACCACCTCCACAAGCCCGTCATGGAACAGCCGCAGTACAGCCTCTTCGCCCGCGAGCGCGTCGAGCAGGAGTACGCCCGGCTCTACGAGGACATCGGCCTCGGGCTCACGACCTGGAGCCCCCTCGCGAGCGGGCTGTTGTCGGGCAAGTACGTGGATGGCATCCCCGAGGGGAGCCGGGCGACGCTCCCGGGCTACGAGTGGCTCCGCGACCGGCTGACCGATCCGGACGCCAACGCGAAGGTCCGTGCGCTCGGCGGCCTCGCCGAGGAGCTCTCCTGCAGCCTCGCCCAGCTCGCGCTGGCCTGGTGCGTGAAGAACCCCCACGTCTCGACGGTCATCACCGGTGCGAGCCGTCCCGAGCAGGTGCACGAGAACCTCGGCGCGCTCGACGTCCTCGGCCGCCTCGACGACGTGACGATGTCCCGCATCGAGGAGATCATGCGCTGAGCACCGACACCGGACGCCCCGCCGAGCCGGTCCTGGCGGGCTTGCTCGCCTACCTCGAGGCCTCGCCGTCGCCCTACCACGCGGTGGCGGCCTCTGCGGAGCTGCTCGCCTCGGTGGGGGCGCTCGAGCTCTCCGAGGCCGACGCCTGGCCCGCGGGACCAGGGGCGTTCTTCCTCCGCCGTGGCGGCGCGCTGGTCGCCTGGCTGGTGCCGGAGGGAGTGCGCGCTGTAGACGGGTTCCGGGTCGTCGCGGCACACACCGACAGCCCGAACCTGCGGCTGCGCCCGCGGCCCGAGCTCGGCCGCGAGGGGCTGCGACAGCTCGCGGTCGAACCCTACGGCGGCGTGCTGCGCAACAGCTGGCTCGGGCGGGACCTCGGTGTCTCGGGGCGCCTCGCCCTCCGGCGCGGCGGTCCCGAGGTTCTGGTCCGTCTCGACGAGCCGGTCTGTCATCTCGCCCAGCTCGCCATCCATCTCGATCGCGAGGTCAACGAGCGGGGCCTGGTGCTGAACCCGCAGGGCCAGCTCGACCCCATCACGGGGCTCGACGAGGCGGGTCCCGGCGAGGTCGTGTCCGGCGAGGTCGTGGCGCTGCTCGCCGCGCGTGCGGGTGTCGATGCCGCGGAGGTGGTCGCCTTCGACCTCATGCTCCACGACCTGAACCCCCCGAGGCTCGTCGGGCCGGCAGGCCAGCTCTTCGCGTCGGGGCGGCTCGACAACCTCTGCTCGGCCTACCTCGCCACCGCTGCGCTCGCCAGCCTTGCGGGCGGCACGACCAGGGCCTCCGATGCCCCGATGGTCGCCGTCGCGGTGCTCTTCGACCACGAGGAGGTGGGGAGCACCTCGGCGGAGGGTGCCCAGGGAACGCTGCTCTCCTCGGTGCTCGAGCGGGTCGTCCTCGGTCTCGGCGGCGGGCGAGAGGAGCTCTTCCGCGCGCTCGCCCGCACGGTCGTGGCATCGCTCGACATGACGCACGCGACACACCCGAACTACCCCGAGCGCCACGACCCGGCACACCCGGTCCGACTGGGCGGTGGCCCGGTCGTGAAGGTCAACGCCGACCGTCGCTACGCGACCGACCCGGCGGGCACCGCCGCGTTCGCCGCTGCCTGCGCAGCCGCCGGGGTGCCCCTCCAGACCTTCGTGAACCGTGCGGACCTGCCCTGTGGCTCGACGGTCGGGCCCTTCCTCGCCGCGCGCCTCGGGGTGACGACCGTCGACGTCGGCCTCGGACAGCTCGCGATGCACGCCGCTCGTGAGCTGGCCGGTGCTGCCGACCCCCCGATGATGGCCGCTGCGCTCGGCGCGTTCCTCGCCCCCTAGCGGCTGGCCTCGGCGTCGAGCTGGCTTCGCGCCCAGGCGAGGGCGCCCCGGGCGAGCTCGGGTGGGAAGCGCCAGGCGAGGAGCTGGGCCTCTGCAGCAGCTTCGGCCTCCCCGAGGCGCAACAGGCTCAGCGCGAGTCGCCGGGCGCGCACGGTGACACCCTCCGCGCTCCCTCCCTGGCCGAGGGCCCGCGCGTGGGCAGCCTGCAGGCTCGCCGGGAGGCGGGCGACCTGGCGGGTCGAGAGGGAGGGCATCCGCCGCCGGACGGCGAGGTGTCCCGGCTCGGGCTCGCTCGCCATGGCGAAGTCGACGGCACGCCGGAGTGCCCGGGCAAGTGGGGCGTGTGGACCCTCGCGCACGCCGAGCCCGAGCGCCCGGGCCGTCTCCTCGAGGTCGAGGAGTAATCCCCCGGGCGCGGCGTCGAGCGCCGTGGCGAGGTACCGGAGGAGGAGGACGGTGGACGGCCCGAGGATCGGGAGCCAGAAGCGCTCGACATAGGCCGATCGCGGGTCGTGCCCGGCGGCGTCGAGGCCGACGGCGCTCCAGGCCGTGACGCGGAGCACTGGCCGCGCGGCGAGCGGGGAGGGGGTGGCGAGTGGGGAGGGGGTGGCGGCGTCGGAGGACATGTCTCGATGCTCGCCCCGCCCGCGGTCCGGTGGAAGGCTCAGCGGGCGCGGGGCCGGTTTCGCTCTCCCTCGGGTGGGTGGCGCCGAGGGACGCCGGGTGGGTGGGCGTGGCTGCCCCCGCCGCGGAGGGGGCAGCGGGGGCCGGGTGGGCTTGGCTGCCCCCGGCGTGGCAGGCTCGGGCCGTGGAGCGCGACGTCGCCGAGGTGTCGACCTGGCTCAGCGAGGCGCACCAGGTGGTCGCGCTGACCGGCGCCGGCATCTCCACCGGCTCGGGCATACCGGACTACCGAGGGCCGAACGGGCTCTGGACGAAGGACCCGAGAGCCGCGCGCACCTCCTCGCTCTCGCACTACCTCGCCGACGGGGAGGTTCGCCGCCTCGCCTGGCGGAACCGGCTCTCCTCTCCGGTCTGGGGCGCAGTGCCGAACCCCGGCCACGCCGCCCTCGTGGCGCTCGAGCGTGCGGGGCATCTCTCGGCCGTCGTGACGCAGAACGTCGACGAGCTCCACCAGCGGGCCGGTCACGATCCCGCCCGCGTGCTCGAGCTGCACGGGACGATGTTCTGGAGCCGTTGCTGGTCCTGCGGGGACCGACGGCCGATGGCCGAGGCGCTCGCCCGGGTGCGTGATGGTGAGGAGGACCCGCGCTGCGCGGCCGAGCCTGCTGGGTTCAGGGCCGAGGCGCCGCTCGGCCCGGATCGAGCGGGCGGGGGGCCGTACTGCGGTGGGGTTCTCCGCTCCGACACGATCAGCTTCGGCCAGGCGCTCGACCCCGCGGTGCTCGGTGCCGCCCAGGAGGTCGTCCGCGAGGCGGATCTCGTGGTGGCGATCGGCTCGAGCCTCACCGTGCAGCCAGCGGCCGGCCTGGTGCCCCTCGCCCGGCGCTCCGGGGCTCGGGTCGTGATCGTGAACGCGGCGCCGACGCGCCTCGACGCCGTCGCCGACGCGGTCGTGTCCGGCGAGATCTCGGTGGTGCTGCCGGCGCTCGTGGCCGGCGCCGGTCTCACGTTGCCCGCTCCAGCGGCCGGCTGAGGCGCCACCTCTTGTGCATCGCTCGTTGCCCCCCTGTCTTGCTTGGTCAGCGACAGTTCGTCGTCGGGTCGAAGGGGCTGCTAGCATGCGCGCGTCGGAGGGAGGCCGGGACGTGAAGACGCCGATGGATCGTGACGTGAGCGACGCTGGTGTGAGCGAAGAGGGCGGCCGCCGGGGGATCACCCGTCGTGACGTGCTCATCAAGGGGGCGATCGTCTCAGGGGCAGTCTGGGTTGCCCCCGTCGTGGAGAGCTTCACCTCTCCCGCCGCAGCACAGTCCGTCCCGCTCGGCTGCCAGTTCGCCTTCGTCTTCTACTACCACAGCGAGGCGAACAGTACGTCGAAGACTTATCTGATCTACTTCTACAACAGCGCCGGCACGACCCAGTGCAGCTTCGCCGGGGGATCGACGGGGACTTGCAACCCGGCGAGCTACTACCCGAGCCCCGACACCTACTGGCCCTGTACGAACGTGCCGGCACCAGCCACGGCCAACGACTTCACCCTGGCCCAGGGTGGCGTGATCGGCGCGTCGTTCCCGGCTGCGACCGCATCGCTCACCTATCCGACGAACACGGGCGGGTTCGTCACGGTCGGCGGGTTCCCCGGCGGGGGGAACTGCTCGGGGCAGTTCGTCATCAGCGGGAACATCATCACCGCAGGCAAGCCCTCCAACAAGATCCTCGCCGCCTTCTCCGGCAACGCAGCGGGGACAGGCTGCGGCTGGACGTGCCCGACCGGCTACGGCACGAACAACCAAGTCGACCTGACCTCGGCCTGCACACCCCCGCAGGCCGCGTAGCTCGTCCCGACTCGGCGGCCCTCGGCAGGGGACTGCCGGTGCCTTGGTGGCCCGGGCTGTGGAGGTCGGGCACGAGCCGCCGACCCCGACGTCGTGCCCGCTACGGAGAGCCGAGCGGAGGGGTGGCGCGGCCGGTACCCCTGACCGAGCGGGAATGTCGACCGACTGGGTAGGGTTTGACCTGTCGTTGCCGCCGAGGGCGTGAGAGAGGCAGGTGCGATGCCCGTCTTCCGGGAGTTGTTCAACCAGGCGAGGGCCCAGATCCGCGAGATCGATGCTGCGGGCGCCGAAGAGGTGCTCGGGAGCGCGCTCTTCCTCGACGTCCGGGAGCCGGACGAGTACGAGCAGGGCGCCATCCCTGGCTCGGTCCACATCCCTCGAGGTAACCTCGAGCTTCAGGTCGAGGGTCGCGTTCCGGACCGTTCCGTACCGATCGTCGTCTACTGCGCCGGTGGGGTCCGTTCGGCCTTCGCTGCGAAGACCCTCGCCGAGCTCGGCTACGAGGACGTGACCTCGCTCGCCGGGGGGTTCAACGGCTGGAAGGACGCTGGTCGCCCCTGGGCGGTGCCGCGTGCGCTCTCCGCCGACCAGCGCAACCGCTACCAGCGCCATCTCCTGCTCCCGGAGGTCGGGGAGGCGGGCCAGCAGAAGCTCTTGGACGCGAAGGTCCTCCTCCTCGGGGCCGGTGGTCTCGGTTCTCCCGCCGCGCTCTACCTCGCCGCTGCGGGCGTCGGGACGCTCGGGGTCGTGGACATGGACGTGGTCGACGCCTCGAACCTCCAGCGCCAGGTCCTGCACAACATGGACCGCATCGGCCTGCGAAAGGTCGACTCTGCCCGCCAGACCCTCGAAGCGCTGAACCCGGACGTGCGGGTCGTGACCTACGACACCCGCCTCGGGGCGGACAACGTGCTCGACGTCATCTCCGGCTACGACGTCGTGGTGGACGGGACGGACAACTTCCCGACGCGCTACCTGCTGAACGACGCGGCGCTGCTCGCCCGGGTGCCGGTGGTCCACGGCTCGATCTTCCGCTTCGAGGGCCAGGTCACCGTCTTCGCCCCCTACGACGGCCCCTGCTATCGCTGCTTCGTGCCAGAGCCGCCGCCGCCGGAGCTGGCGCCGTCCTGCTCGGAGGCCGGCGTGCTCGGGGTGCTCCCCGGCATCATCGGCTCGCTCCAGGCGATGGAGGCGATCAAGATCCTCCTCGGCCTCGGCGACACCCTCGCCGGCCGGCTGCTCGCGTACGACGCTCTCGAGGCGACGTTCCGGACCTTCCGGATGCAGCGAGACCCCGCGTGCCCTGCCTGCGGGCCCGACGCCGGCGAGCTCGTGATCGCCGAGTACGACCAGTTCTGCATGCCGCACCCGAAGGAAGCCCCCGCGCTCGCCTGAGACGGCCGTCGCCCCGGCACAGGCCCCTACCAACCTCGGGACCGGTCGGCGAGCTCGTCCAGTGGGCGACTCGAACGGTTCGACCTCGCCGAGGGGCCTCTCTTCGGGGGCCTCACCCGGTCGAGGGGCTGGCTTCATTCAGGGCTCGGGGCGCTCCTAGAGCGCCGCGAGCAGCCGGCGGAGGGCCGCGAGGTCGACCACCGCCGTGCCGGCAGTCGCTACGTCGCCGGCCCGGGCGAAGACGCCGTGGGGATCCGCGCGGACGGACGCGGGGCGGTCCGGCTCGCCGAGGCCGTCCAGCACCAGCGGCGCCGACGTCACCTCCTCGAAGCGGGTCTCGTCGTTGCCGGTGACGACGCAGGCGATGCCCGCCGCCGTCGCCGCGGCGAGCCCGGGGCCCGAGTCCTCGATGGCGACCACGGCCGCCGGGTCCGCCTCGAGCCTGTCCAGCGCGAGCAGGTAGGCGCTCGGGTCGGGCTTGAGGATCGAGACCTCCCGGTTGGTGACGACGACGGCGAAGCGGCCCGGGCCGAAGTGACCTGCGAGGAGGGGCTCGACCCACTCCGGGCTCCCGGTCGTGACCACCCCGAGGCGGATCCCCGCCGAGGTGAGCTCGTCGACGAGGCGACGGACACCGGCCCGCAGCGGGATCCGACCGGCCAGCACCATCGCCTGGAAACGCTCGGTCTTCACCCGGTGGAGCCGCTTCGCGAGCGCAGGCCAGTCCGCCTCGGCGACCGGTGCGGACCCGGCCGCGCTCCGGGCGGTGGCGAAGTAGTGGAGCAGCCGGGCCTCCCCACCGGTGACGGCGAGGAGCTCCCGGTAGTGGGGGACGTCCCAGCGATCGGGGAGCCCTGCCTCCGCGAAGGCCTCGTTGAAGGCGACGCGATGGCCGTCGCGCTCGCTGTCGACCAGCGTGCCGTCCACGTCGAACAGCACCGCCGACATCTTCCCCCGGGCTCGGGCGGGGCCCGTCGCTCCTCCCACCTCGACCGTCATGGTGCCGCCCCCGCGGTCTTCGCGCGCCGCTCCTCCGCCGGCCGCGGCGTGAGTCGCTCGGGTCGAGGCGTGGGTCGCTCGGCCGACGGGGTGCGTCGCCACAGTGCGAGGCGACTGCTCACGGCGCCGCACCCGGTGGGGGCAGGTCTCGCAGGTCGAGCACGCTCCCCGACGCAAAGCCAGCGTCCACGACCCCCCAGATCCGTGCTGCCACCTCGTCTGGATCCGCGAGCCGTCCCTGCTCGTGGAGCCGGACGAAGCGCTCCCGGGCGGGGAACGACGCTTCGGGCGTCGCGCGGAGGCGCTCCTGCATGGCCGTCGCGACGACCCCGGGCGCCACCGCGAGCACGACCGCACCGTCGCGAGCGGCTTCCTCGGCGCCCGCGGTCCGGCACCACTGGTCGACCGCCGCCTTGCCAGCGCCGTAAGAGGACCAGCCCGGGTACACCGTGTGCGCGGCCCCCGACGTGAGGAGGACGAGGTCCCGGCGAAGCGGGAGGCCGGCCGTCGCCGCGAGGAATGCCTGGCCGATCACCTGCGGCGCCGCTGCGTTGAGGAGGACGTTCCGGGTGTACGCGGCGGGATCCACCTCGCGGGCGAAGCCCACCGGGTCGAGGCTCCCCGCCGCGTGGACGAGGACCACCCGGCTCTGGCTCCCACCTGCCACGCGCCGAGCGACATCCCGGGCGAGAACGGCCCACCCCTCTTCGGTCGCGAGGTCCGCAGGAAGGTGCGCACAGCCGCTCGGCGCCCGGCGGGCGACGCCGATGACCTCGGCGTCCGACCACGGCAGCGTCCGCACGAGCGCCGCGCCGATGCCGCTCGACGCGCCGGTGATCCAGACGAGAGCCCCCATGAGCCGGCGAGCCTAACGCCGCCTCTTCGCGGCGCTACCGCCCGTGAACGCCGAGCGTCCTCGCCGGCCAGCGAGCCGGCAGCGCTTCGTCGACTGTCGGGTTGGCGGGGACGTCTGGTTGCCGCCGAGTCCGGCAGGTGGCTCGCTCGCGGTCACGCGCCGTCGAGTTCGCGAGCCGGAGTGACTCGGGGCGCGGACCCAACTACCGCTCGATGGCTCCGGCCGGCGCGCGCAGCGTGTGACCGGCCGTTGCTTGCCCTACAACGTTAGATGCGGCTTCGGGGTGCTCGTACCAGGTGTCGCACTGGTCCAGCGCCGTCCTGGCCGGCCCCCCAAGCGTCAAGGTCGCCCGCCATCGCGTTCAGCGCTTGCCGCGACCGGCGGTGCTCTCTCGGACGATGAGCCGATGGGGTGCCAGGACGTCCCTGGGACCTGCACTCCCGAGCCCACCCGAACCGCCTCCGGCCGGCGTGCCCTCCAGAGCGCCAGACCCCTTGGCCGTCCGCTCCTCGAGTCGAGTGCCGAGCAGGTCCATGGCCAGTCGCGCGATGTGCTCCTTGTCCGGGGAGACGGTGGTGAGCGAAGGGGCGGAGTAGCGCCCATCCTCGATGTCGTCGAAGCCGACCACGGCGATGTCCTCCGGAACCCGCAGGTCCCGGTCGTAGCAAGCTCGGAGGGCACCGAGAGCAAGGAGGTCGCTGAAGGCGAAGACGGCGTCAGGCGGAGGCTCGAGGGCCATCAACCGCGCCATCCCGGCGGCCCCGTCATGGCGATGGAAGTCGCGAACCTCTGCCACGAGCTCGCTGCGAAACGGCAGCCCGGCCGCCTCCAGCCCCTCTCGGTAGCCAGCCAGGCGCAGCCGAGCGTTCTCACCCTTCGCGGAGCGAATGGCGCCGAGGGCAGCGATCCGGGTCCGGCCGAGGGCTGCGAGGTGCAGGACCGCCTCCCGAGCAGCTGCCACGTTGTCGATGGCCACGTGGTCCATGGAGCCCGCTTCCACCCGCTCCCCGAGAAGAACCATCGGTGTCCGGTCCTGGCGCCGAGCCAACTCATCCTGGCCCAACGCGAGCGGCGAGAAGATCACTCCGTCGATCAGGTGGGGGCGGATACCCTCGAGCACCAGGCGCTCCCGATCGGGGAGCCCCTCGGTCTGGTCGACGAGGACGGTGAACCCTCGCAGGCCCGCCGCCCGCACCACGGATTGGGAGAGCTCGGCGAAGTAGGGGACCGCCAGCTCGGGGACGGCGAGGGCGATGATCCCCGAGCGGCCGCCCCGCAGGCTGCGGGCGGAGAGGTTCGGTCGGTAGTCGAGCGCGGCGACCGCCTCTTCCACCCGCGCGCGGGTGGCCGGGGAGACATGGGCGTAGCCATTGACGACGTTGGAGACGGTCTTGATGGACACGCCGGCGCGAATGGCGACTTCTTGGAGCCTGGCGGGCACGCTCACCGTCCTTTCCGGTCCTCCCTCGGCGCCAAGGGTACCCTGCTCGTGGGGGAGAGTGTGTGTCTCGGGAGTGGATCACCGGCATGGTGACGCCGTCCGGCCCGGTGCGAAGAAGGGGCTTGACAACCAGCGTGGAACTTTCTAACGTTGTACAACTCGGACGAACCGGGCGAGAGGGCCTGGAACGGCGCTCGTCCAGATCGGAGTTCGGCGGAGCTTCGGGTCAGGCCGCCGTTCGGACAACGGGCCGTCGATCGTCGCCCCATGCAACGTGGGCTGGCGATCACGCTCCGGACCCGCGAAACGAAAGGGGAACCATGGGCAAGCAGAGTCGCCGAGGGGTGGCCGCGGTGTTGGCCCTGGGCATGCTCACGGCAGCGTGTGCATCGACCAAGTCCGCGACCACGCCAGAGACCTCCTCGAGCTCGGCCAGCTCCACCACGACCTCGACCATTGCCGCCGGGGCGTATCACGGCGGCATCAAGATCAGCTACGAGGGGTTCGGCTCCTTCGCCGGCGTGCAGCAGGTGGTGGCCGCATTCAACAAGAAGTACAGCGGGAAGTACTACGTGTCGGCGACGGCGGTCCCGTACACCCAGTATGCCGCTCTTCTCTCCTCCGCCCTCTCGTCCCACACTGCGCCGGACATCTTCTCGGGGTCGTTCACCCCCTCCGTCTACTACACCAGGCTCGGCCTCACCGAGCCGATCACACCCATCCTGGAGGATGGAGGCATCAACCCCTCGGCGGACTTCCCGGCGAGCGAGTGGAACGCCAAGCTCACGGTGAATGGCGTCCACTACGCAGCCCCTCAGGCAGCGTTCGGTACGGCGCTCTTCTGGAACAAGCAGCTGTTCGCCAAGGCAGGCTTGAATCCGAACTCCCCGCCCAAGACCGGGGCGCAGGTCATCGCCGACGCAGAGGCGTTGAAGAAGGCCGGGGTGAAGTATCCGATCATCCTCGGTGTCGGCAAGGGAACACAGGACTTCTTGTACCCCAGCTTGGTCTATCAGTTCGGTGGGAAGATGGGCAACCCGAGCACCTGTGCCGCGCTCTTCAACTCGACCGCAGGCGCCAAGGCACTTGCCTGGGAGAAGAGCCTCATCTACACCTACCACGTGGCTCCCGTGGGTCCGTCCACGAACGAGGACCTGGCGCAGTTCACTGCGGGGACCGAGGGGATGACGATCCTTCCAGCGATCGACCAGGGAACGTTCCTCAAGTCGATGAGCGAGAAGAAGTTCGGCACCGATCCATTGCCGGAGATCGGGAACAACCGGGCGGACTTCCTGGGCCAGAACTACATCTGGGTCTTCAAGAACGCTTCCGACAGTGCCAGCAAGCTGAAGGGCATCGGACTCTTCCTCGGCATGCTCTACCGGGACAGCTCGGTCGCCTTGGCTGTTCAAGGCGGTGTCGTGCCCTCCTACAAGCCAGTCCTCACCGACTCGCAGGTCACGAGCGGGCCCTACTTCCAGGAGCAGGACGCGATGGTCCACACGGGGGTGCTGAATCCTGCCATCCCGAACTGGGGGACGGTGACGGCAGTCCCGTTGTATGACTACGTGGAGAACGCGCTGCTGAACCGCCAGTCCATCAGTGCTGCCCTGGCCGAGGCAGAGGTCAAGACGAACGAGCTCACGTCAACCCTGCCCGGCTGCACGAAGTGAGCGCCACTCGGTGAGCTCCGAGATGGCTCGGCATCGAGCGCCGTGTCTTCTCGAGCGTGGCCGCGGGCCATCGCGAGTCCGGTGTCCCCGGGAGTCGGGCCGTGCGGCTCTCACCCCGGCCGCCAGCAGTCCGCCGGCTGGGCCAGTCGAGGGAGAGTTGACCGCCAGGGCGGGGTTTCCGGGCCAGTCGGGCGACCGGAGCTCGGGCCCGGGGAGGGTGAGCGGTGTGGTCTGGCGACCGGCACCGGGGACGACAGGAGAGACGGGGTGCCGAGGGGGAGAGGGGTGGTCGATGTGAGGACGAAGCCGTGAGCCTGCTCGAGCAAGTGGGGCCGGGCGCAGCTCCCGGATCTGGCGGGCCCGCTGTCGTGGCGAGGGTGGCACGGGCCAGCTCCAGGAGGAGGCTCCGACAGGACCTTGCGTCCTACCTCTTCCTGTCCCCCTACCTCCTCGCCTTCCTGGTCTTCACCGTGGTACCGGTGGGCTTCGGTATCTACGTGTCGCTCCACAAGTGGAGTGAGGTGTCCGGCGACCAGGGCTTCGTCGGGCTCGGGAACTACGCGGCACTGCTGTCCGGGAAGGGCTACTACGGCAGCGAGTTCTTCGAGAGCATGGCGAACACGCTCATCTTCGTCGTGATCTCGGTGCCCTTCCTCTGGGCTATTCCCACGATATTGGCTTACCTGGTGTCTCGCGCTCCAGCGAAGCCACTGTGGCGAATGCTGTTCTTCTATCCGGCCGTGTTCTCAGCGACCGCGTTCTCTACCGTCTGGAGCTATCTGCTCGCCACGAACGGTGGCTCGGTGAACACCCTGTTCCATGTGAACGTCCAGTGGCTGACGAGCCTTCCTGAGGCTTGGATCTCCCTCGACGTCGCGACGATCTGGGCCACCATGGGGTTCAACTTCATCATCATGTACGCAGGGGTGACCCAGGTACCGAAGTCGACGATGGAGGCGGCCGAGCTCGACGGCGCGGGGGCGTGGGCTCGACTCCGACGGGTTGTCTTACCCCAGCTCCGGCCGGTCTCGGTCGTCGTCGTCGTGATCAGCACCATCGCCTCGTTCAATCTCTTCGCCCAATCGTTGATCATGACCGGAGGAGGGCCGGGCACGTCGACAACGACCATTTCGATGGCGATCTACCAGGAGGCGTTCAACAGCTTCAACGCCGGCACGGCGACGGCGATGGCCTTCCTCTTGGCGATCGTGCTCGCGGTCATCGCCCTGGCTCAGTACCGGTTCGCCTTGAGGAGGAGTTGAGATGGCCACCGATCTCTCGACTGCGCCCGCCCGTGACGAAGGATCGCCCGCTCGGGTCGCGTCACCGACTATCCACCGTCGGCGCCTTCGACCGAGCAAGGTCGCGCTCGTCGGGAGCCTGGCCGTGGTCGGGCTCGTCATGCTCTTCCCCGCGCTCTGGGTCCTCACGACCGCCTTTGCACCGCGAACCGAGCAAGCGAGCGGGGCCATCATCCCGGCGGCGCTGTCGCTCTACAACTTCCACTTCCTGTTCTCACTCCCGGCCAACGAATACCCGGTCTTGCGTTGGCTGGAGAACTCGATCGGCGTGTCGGCGGTTGCCGCCGTTGCCGTGGCGACGATAGACTCACTGGCTGCCTTTGCCCTGGCTCGCCTGAACTTCCGAGGGCAGAAGGTGATGTTCTACATCGTCATCAGCTCACTCATGGTGCCGTTCATCGCGATCCTTCTCCCGCTCTACCTCGAGTTCTCGAAGCTTGGGCTCCTGAATACGTATGGAGCATTGATTCTCCCATATACCTCCAACGCCTTCGGTATCTTTCTTCTCTATCAATTCTTCCGGGCGGTCCCCCAGGAGCTCCAGGATGCAGCCGTCGCCGACGGCGCCACGCGCTTCGACCTCTGGAGGAAGATCTTCTTGCCCTTGAGCCTCTCCATAACGGTGACACTGGCTCTGCTCACGTTCATGAACGTCTACAATGACTTCTTCTGGCCGCTCGTCTCTACCTCTTCGGCCTCTATGCGGACCATAACGGTGGGTATAGAACTGACGACGGTGGGACAGTACACGACCAACTACACCGCCCTCATGGCCCTGACGGTGTTCTCGGTGATTCCGATGCTCTTGGCCTTCGTATTCGCCCAGAGGCGTCTGGTGGAGGGTATCAGCTTTGCTGGTATCACTGGCTGAGCCGGCGTAGCCGACAGTCAAGGGCAAGCGGCGAGGAAGGGAGCAACGTGTCGCCAGAAGACCTCGATCGCGTCGTCGAAGCCGGCTATCCACGGCCGCAAATGGTGCGCAACGAGTGGGTTCCGCTCGACGGGGAGTGGGGGTTCGCCTTCGATGATCGAGGGGTCGGTCGCGAGGAACGGTGGTGGGATGGCCGATCGGACCCCTTCGACCGCAGGATCGTGGTCCCGTATCCGCCGGAGTCGGAGCTGTCCGGCGTCGGGGAGCGGGGGTTCCACCCGGTCGTGTGGTACCGGCGAGCCGCCCCCGTCCCGGTCCGGGAAGTGGGCGAGCGCCTCCTGCTCCACTTCGGGGCGGTGGACTACCGAGCGACCGTTTGGGTGAACGGCGTCCTCGTCGGCAGTCACGAGGGAGGCCACACTTCCTTCGAGCTCGACGCGAGCGACGCGGTGCCTCCGGCCGCCGCGCCCCGGCCCGCTGCGACGACGGTCTCGGGGGGGGCGACCCCTCCGGATCGCAGCACCGCCATCATCGTCGTCCGGGCCGAGGACGATCCCGAGGACGTCCACCAGCCGAGGGGGAAGCAGGACTGGCGAGCCACCCCCCACCGGATCTGGTATCACCGGACGACGGGTATCTGGCAGCCCGTCTGGTGGGAAGTCGTCCCCCGTTGCCACATCCAGGAGCTCACGTGGGAGGTCAGCACGGACACGGCCACCGTGCTCGCGACGGTGGCGCTCTCCATCCCCCCTCCCCGTGGGTCGCGACTCCGCCTGCGGCTGTGGCACGGATCCGAACTGCTGGCCGATCACTCCCAGGTCGCGCGCGGGCGTCACCACTCCTTGCGCGTGAGCGTGCCCGCGGCCGAGAACGCCTGGGATGTCGAGCGCCTCGAGTGGTCGCCCGCCTCACCGACGCTGCTCGGCGCGCAGGTCGAGCTGGCCCACGCGGGCAACGAACGTGGCGACGGCGCCGAGGCGAGCACTGCCCTCCTCGACAGCGTCGACTCCTATCTCGGCTGGCGTCGTGTCGCCGCCACGGAAGGGCGCTTCTTGTTGAACGGCCGGCCGCAGTTCCTCCGCATGGCCCTGGCGCAGGGATACTGGCGCGAGTCGCACCTCGCGGCTCCGAGCGGGGCTGATCTCCGTCGGGAAGTGGAGCTCGCCATCCGGTTGGGCTTCAACGGGGTGCGGGTACACCAGAAGGTGGAGGATCCGAGGTTTCTGTACTGGGCGGACCGGCTCGGGCTGATGGTGTGGGAGGAGATGCCGAGCGCCGGGGCATTCTCCGAGCGTGCCGCCCGGCGTCTCCTTGCGGAGTGGCAGGAGGTGGTGCGCCGGGACCGTAGCCACCCCTGTATCACCGCCTGGGTGCCGCTCAACGAGAGTTGGGGCGTGCCCGCCCTCGCCGACCAGCCGGCCCAGCGCCACCTCGCGGCGTCGCTCTACCACCTGACGCACGCGCTCGACCCCACTCGGCCCGTGATCTCGAACGACGGATGGGAGCACGTCGACAGCGACATCTGGACCGTCCACGACTACACCCCGAGTGGCGCCAGCATCCGCGAGCGCTACGGCGACCGCCGGGCGGTCACGACCACCCTGGCGGAGCGCTGGCCAGGACCCAGGCGTCTGGTGCTTGCCGGGGCGCCCGAGCGTGGCCAGCCCGTCATGCTCACGGAGTTCGGTGGGTTCACCTACTCCCCGGCCGGCGATCACGCGTGGCTGGCGTACGGGACCGTCCAGTCCGCCGACGAGTTCGCGAACAGGCTCGCCGAACTGTTCGGCGCAGTGGCCGACTCGGAGGCGCTGGCCGGCTTCTGCTACACCCAGCTCACCGATACCGAGCAGGAGCAGAACGGCCTCCTCTTCGCAGATCGGCGCCCAAAGCTCCCCTTTGAACAGGTCAAGGCTCTCGTGAATCGGCCCTCTCGGGCGATCCCGGCCGAGGAGGTGGCTGCCGCCCGTCGGCCCCCGTCCCACCCCTGGGACGGCGCCAGCCCTCGGCCGGATGCCGACTCGCCGAGCGCTGGCTCGAGCTCAGGTCGCCTGCCGGGCTGAGGTGGGTGCGGCTCTCCTCCCGCGGCCGAGAGTGGGCGAGGCATGGCAGCCGGAGTGCTCGATGCCGGGCCACGCCGACTTGCGGGAAGAGCGAACCGGCCCAGCCCAACGCAGCGGAGCGCTCCGAAGGACCGCTGGAGGGCGCTGACCTCTCCGGAGTGGACTGGGCCCGATCACCTCTTGCCGAGGCGCTCCCCGGGGCCCACCTGCGCATCGGACTGCACATCCGAGCGCCCCCGCCGGCCCGCGAACGGGCAGCGCTTCGTCGACTCTCGGGTCCGCTGGCACGTCCGGTCGCTGCAGACTCTGCCGGCTGGCGCGCTCGCGGTCAGGCGCCGTTCGCTCCTCGAGCAGGCGTGACCCGAGGAGCGGACCCACCCACCGCTCGATCCCTCGTGCCGGTGCTCGTGGCGGAGCGTGACCTGGCTCGGTGAGTGGGGGGCTCGTAGCGTGGCCTCTTCCGCAGTCCGAGAGGCTCGCCGTTCGCCTCCCGTCGCCGGCTCGAGCCGCGACGGGAGACTGACGGCCTCGCCCGAGTGAGAGGAGGATGGGATGTCGTCAGACGAGGGAGGAGTTCGTCCCGAGGAGGGGACGGCCGGAGGGAGTGCGAGCGCAGGGTCGGACCCGACGGGCTCGCTCGTCGACCTGGCGCTTCCGCAGAGCCGCCTCGACAAGGCGCTCCAGCGCGTGCCGCAGGTGCTCGCGAGCAAGCCACACGTGATCCTGCTCATGGTGCTCGGGATCTACCTGGTCGTGCTGCCGTTGTTCGGGGTCAAGGTGAGCGCGGGGGCGGAGCTGATCGGCGGGAACTACACCAACGTCACGAGTGACATCGGTGCCTGCATCGCGGCCGGCGGCACGCTCCACCTGGTGCGCCAGTCCAAGCAGCGTCACCGGATGGAGGCCGAGCGGCTCCGCCTCGCCCGCGAGACGCACCGGCTCCTGCACCGTGCCCATCCGGAGCTCGCACGGGAGCTCGGTCAGGAGCCGGACCCCGGTGCGGGCGACTGACACCCGGCGGTGGGCCCGGGTGTTCCGTATGCTGGGCCCATGGTGGGCGACCGGCGGGTAACGGACTCCGGCATCGAGATCCGGCCGTGCTACGGCCCGGCGGACCTGGCCGGTTTCGATGCGGAGGCGAGGCTCGGCGCTCCGGGCGAGCCGCCCTTCACCCGGGGCGTCTACCCCGAGATGTACCGGCGCCGGCCCTGGACGATGCGACAGTACGCGGGCTTCGGGACGGCCGAGGCAACGAACGAGCGCTTCCGGTTCCTGCTCGAGGCCGGCCAGACCGGCCTGAGCTGTGCGTTCGACCTGCCCACCCAGATGGGCTACGACTCCGACCACCCCCGCGCCGAGGGCGAGGTCGGCAAGGTCGGTGTCGCGATCGACTCGCTCGCGGACATGCGGCTCCTGCTCGCCGGCCTCCCCCTCGATCGCGTCACGACCTCGATGACCATCAACGCGACGGCTTCGATCCTCCTGCTGCTCTACCAACTCGTCGCCGAGGAGCAGGGTGTTGCGCCCGAGCGCCTCGGCGGGACCGTCCAGAACGACATCCTGAAGGAGTACATCGCCCGGGGCACCTACATCTACCCGCCCCGGCCCTCGATGCGACTGGTGACCGACACGTTCGCCTACTGCGCGCGCGTGCTGCCCCGGTGGAACTCGATCTCGATCTCCGGCTACCACATCCGTGAGGCGGGCTCCACCGCGGTCCAGGAGGTGGCCTTCACCCTCGCCAACGGGATCGCCTACGTCGAAGCGGCGCTCGCCGCGGGCCTCGCCGTGGACGAGTTCGCGCCGCGGCTCAGCTTCTTCTGGAACGCGCACAACCATCTCTTCGAGGAGGTGGCCAAGTTCCGAGCCGCTCGGCGCATGTGGCACGCGATCATGACCGACCGGTTCGGCGCGAAGGACCCCCGCTCGGCGATGCTCCGCTTCCACACCCAGACCGGTGGATCGACCCTCACTGCACAGCAGCCGGAGCTGAACCTGGTGCGCGTGGCGATCCAGGGCCTCTCCGCGGTCCTCGGCGGCACGCAGAGCCTGCACACGAACGGCTTCGACGAGGCACTCGGGCTCCCGACCGAGCGGGCGGCGCGCCTGGCGCTGCGGACCCAGCAGGTGCTGGCCTTCGAGTCCGGCGTCACCGACACCGTGGACCCGCTCGCCGGGTCGTACTTCGTCGAGTCGCTCACCGACGCCGTCGAGGAGGGGGCCTGGACCTACCTCGCCCGGATCGACGAGCTGGGCGGTGCCGTCGCGGCGATCGAGGCGGGCTACCAGGCCGGAGAGATCGACCAGGCCGCCTACGACTTCGCCAAGGCGGTCGAGTCCGGGGAGAAGGTGGTCGTCGGGGTGAACCGTTTCGCCGAGCAGGAGCCGACGGCGACCGAGGTCTTCCCCGTCGACGCCGCGCTCCAGCGTGCCCAGGTCGCCCGGGTGCGATCGGTGCGGGCGGAGCGCGACCAGGTGGGGGTCGACGCCGCGCTCGCGGATCTCGCCGCAGCGGCCCGGGGGACGCAGAACCTGCTCGATCCGATGAAGGTCGCCCTGGCGCGTCTCGCGACGCTCGGGGAGGTCTCGGACGTGCTCCGTGCCGCCTTCGGAGTCCACCAGGGCGGCTGAGGGCACGCCCGCCCGCCGGGGGGCTGCGGCTCGGCGGGTGTGTCGCGTGTCGCGGGTGGTCGCCTCCGGCTCCTGCCGGTCAGCGGCCCTCGGCGACCCGGGTGATGTAGGTGAGCGCCACGAAGGAGCGGTAGAGCGCCCGGAGGTCGTCGCCCTCGATCGCCACGCTGCGGAGCCCCGAACGCTCGACGCCCTTCACCCAGGTCGCAACCTCGGCCATGTCGGCCGTCTGGAGGTGGACCTCGAGGTGAGCCGGCGTCGGCACGGCGGGCGGGGCGAGGGACGGGGCCGCAGCGACCGCCCGGCTGGCTGCCTCCCGGATGCGCCGGCGCGCGACGGCGGGGTGGAGGTTCGACGCAGCAAGACGGGTGATCGACTCCTTGACCTGGACGAGCTCGGCGCCCGGGAAGAGCCCCTCCGCCTCCGCGAGGGTCACGGCGTCCCCGCTCACGAGTGCGACCGGCACGCCCGCTGCCGCTGCAGCGAGGGCGTTGATCCCGCTCTCGCCGACGTGACGGCCCTCCAGGGTCACGCCGCTCACGACGGCCGGGTTGTAGGTGTGCGAGAGGGTGGACGCTTCCCCGGAGATGGAACCGTGGTAGCCGACGAAGAAGATCGACTCGAAGCTGTCGTCGAGGCCCTCCATCATGTAGCCCGGCTTGTGTCGCCCCGTGATCGAGGTCGCCTCGCCGTGCAGCGCCTCGGGGTCGAGGTTCGCCATCGCGCCGTGGGAGTCGTTGCAGACGATCTCGGTCGCACCGGCGTCGATCGCCCCGTCGATGGCCGCGTTGACCTCGCCGAGCAGCAGCCGCCGGCCGAGGTCGTAGCCGGCCGCCCCGGGCCGGCACTGGTCCCAGTCGACGATCCCCGCCACGCCCTCCATGTCGAACGACACGAACACCTTCACGAACGCTCTCCTCTCGTTGCGTCGACCGGACTCGTTGCCTCGACCGGACTCGTTGCCTCGACCGGACTCGGGGCGTCGACCGGACTCGGGGCGTCGCGCGGGTCGCGGGTGCCGGTTCCTGCGGTGGGAGCTGCCCCGACGGCCGGGGTTGCCCCAGCGGCGGGGGCTGTTCTCGCCGTCGGAGTTGCTCCGGCCGAGCGGGTGAGCAGGGGGTTCGGGCCGGCTCCCGGCGTGGTGACCGTAGTCGAGCGGGCGGCCGCCCCGCGCGGGGAGCGTTGCACCCGTCGGATGATGGCGAGTCCTACCGTGACGAGCCAGAGCGAGGCCGTCGTGAGCTCGAGACCGTTCGCGAGCGACGCGACGACTCCGAGCCCGAGGATGCGGCCCGCTTCCGCGGTCCCGAGGGCGAGCACCCCGGTCGAGAAGGTCGGGGCCCAGGGCGGCGGCAGCGGGGGACGCCGGAGGGGGTTCCCCCGAGGAGCGAGCGTGGCGAGGGAGATCGCGAGTGCGACGAGCCCCGCGAGCGCGCCGATCCCCCACAGCCCCACCGTCACCGGCTGGAGCACGGCGTCGGGGTGGGGGGCCCCGACGACGCCGAAGTCCAACGCGACCTGGAGGCGTCCTGTTGCCGCCGCGGCCAGGCCGGCACATCCTGCGACGACCCACCACGACGCCCACGAGCGTCCCCCGAGCCCCCGCCGGGTGAGGGCCACCACCGCTGCGCCGAGCAGGACCAGGTACGCCACGACCCCGACTGCCCAGGCGAGCGCGGCGACCGCCGCGGCGAGCTGGGACGGGTTGACCCAGCCCGGAATGCCGGCTCGCGCCTCCAGCAGGGTCGCGAGCGCGACCGAGAGGGCGAGCGGGGCAGCCGGCGCGAGGAACCACGTGCCGTCGAGGTCCTCGAGACCGACGTGGTCCCCGTCGTGCCGGTGCGTCCCGACCAGGATGCCTGCAAGCCCAGCCGTCGCCACGAGCGCGAGCACCGCGAGACCGGCACCGGCCCCACTCGCCCACGCCTCGAGCCCTGCCGCCGTCTGTGCCTCCGGCAAGAGCACGGTCGCAGTGGCGAGTGCACCGAGCGCCACCGGCACGCTGAACAGCCCGACGGAGTCCGCCGCACGACCTACCCGGAGCCCGCCGGCTGCTCCGAGGGCGAGTGCCGTCACGACAGCAACGCCGACGAGGAGCAGCCCGACCGGGCCGAGCCCGGCTGCCGTCGCCGTTCCCGCTGCGAGGGCCGTTGCCATCACCGGTCCGAAGGGGATCGGCCGGTCCTCGGGCGCGAGCGGAGGGTCCGGCACGGAACGACCCTACCGACGCCGCTGACGCTGCAACGGTCGGCGCGTCCGACCTGGACGGTGAGGACTCGTGACAGGGAGCACTGACTCAGCTAGGCTTCCTTCGCCAAGGGCGGGCCGGCAGTGCCGCGCGCGCCGGCCGGGCCAGAACGCGCTGTCCCCGCCGAGGTCGGGCGGGACCGACTGCGAGGAGATGCCTGTGCAGCTTCGCCACCTAGCGGCGGTGGCTTCCGTGGTTGCGATCGGGCTCGTCGTCGCCGAGGCGGCGGTGCCGTCTGCGAGCGGTTCGAGCCGAGGCCCGAGCCTCGCGACCGAGAAGGCCGAGGCGACCCGGCTCGCGAGCGAGCTCCAGCTCACGAGCAGTCGGATCGCGTCGCTGAACCGGACCTACGTGGGAGCCGAGATTGCCGCACGCCACGACAGCGAAGCGGCTGCGGCGAGCGGCCGCCTGGTCGCCGCAGACCGTCGCGCGGTGGCCGCGGCTGCGGTCGGGGTGCGCGCGCTCGCGACCGCGGCCTGGGAGTCCGGAGGCTCCTCGCTCGGCCTGATCGAGCAGCTCCTCGAGGTCACCGCACCGGGCTACGAGCTCCGCCTCGGGCTCCTCGAGTCCGCAGGGGCCTCCGAGCAGGCGGTGCTCGCGCACTGGGAGACCGCAGAGCGCCACCTCGCCACGGCGCACGCGCGCCTCGTCTCCGAGGAGCGCTCCGCCGACGCCGAGCTTCTCCGGGCTGAGCACGCGCTCAGCGGCGCCGAGGTCCAGGCGCAGGACCTCCAGCGCACGCTGGCCCAGGTCCACGGCACGATGGCGAGGCTCGTGGCCGCCCAGCTCGCGGCGCAGGAAGCGCGGGCCGCACGCGCCGCGCGTGCTCGACACGCCGCCCTCGACCACGCGCCGGGCGCGCGCCGAACCGTCCTCCCGCGGGGCGCGACGCGGCCCACGACGAAGCGAACGACGAGGCGGACGACTGTGACGACGGCCCCGCCGGGGCCGCCCTCCGCCCCGGTCCCGACCACGGCGCCGCCGACGACCACCCCGCCGACGACGACCCCGCCGACCACGGCGCCGCCGACGACCACCCCGCCGACGACCACTCCGCCGACCACGGCGCCCCCGACGACATCTCCCCCGACGACGCTGCCGGCGCCCCCACCCCCGAGTGGCTACGCCAACCCGCTGCGCTCGCTCGCAGCGCTGTACCCCGAGCGGATCGACCAGGGCGTGGACTACTCGGCCCTCGGCGACATCTATCCGATCGGCAACGGGGTCGTCCTCAACACCGTGAACGGCGGGTGGCCGAACGGGACCTTCATCACCTACCAGCTCCAAGACGGCCCGGCCGCCGGCCTCATCGTCTACGCGGCCGAGGACATCCAGCCGCTCGTGCAGGTCGGGCAGGAAGTCACGCCCTCGACGCCGCTCGGGGTGGTCTTCGAGGGCGGGAGCGGCATCGAGACGGGTTGGGCCGCACCTCCGGGGAACGGCTACACCATGGCCGCGGAGGCGGGCCAGTTCGACGGGTCGAACTCCACGGCCTTCGGCGCCAACTTCTCCCAGCTCCTCGTCTCGCTCGGCGCACCGGGCGGGATCCTCCAGAACAACCCGCCGACGGGAAGCCTGCCGGCGGGCTGGCCGACCTGGTAAGAGGGCTCCGGCCGGTCAGGCGGCTCCGGCCGGTCAGGCGGCTCCGGCCGGTCAGGCGGCCCGGAGGGCTTCCGCCCGGGCGCGCAGCCCCGAGCGCCGCGCCGGGTCCGTCGCGAGGTCGATCGCCGTCCAGGCCATGGCGAGCGCGCCCTCGAGCACGGCCTGGTCTGCGCTCGGACTTGCGCAGGCCGCGGTGAAGGCAGCTTGGTGGTTGACGGCGCCCCGGGCATCGATCCCGAGCATGGGATGGATCGCCGGGATCGCGAGCGACACGTTCGCCATGTCGGTCGACCCACCCGGGCGCAGGTCCGTCCGTTCCGGGAACTGCCGCCCGAGCGCGACCGCGTTGCGGACGTAGAGCTCCGACATCGCAGCGTCGGCGAGGAACTCCGAGTAGCGGGGGGAGAGCTCGACCACCTCCAGGCTCGCCCCGGTTGCAAGGGAGCCTGCCTCGAAGCAGTTCCGGAGGCGTGGCACCAGGGCCGAGAGTCGAGCAAGGGTGGGTGAGCGCGCGAGGAAGATGCCCTCGGTCTCGCCGGGGATGACGTTCGGGGCGTCGCCGCCATGGGTGACGATCCCGTGCACCTGGTCGCCGGCCGGCAGGTGCTGGCGGAGCAGGCCGAGCGCGACCTGCGAGATCGTGAGCGCGTCACCGGCGTTCACCGCTTCCTCGGGGAACATCGACGCGTGGGACTCCCGTCCGTGGAAGCGCATCGCGAGGTGTGCGACCGCGAGCGTCTGCATCTGGACGACCTCCACGGGGGCCGGGTGGACCATCATCGCCCCGTCGAGACCGTCGAAGACCCCTCGCTCGAGCATGAGGACCTTGCCTCCGCCACCCTCTTCGGCGGGGGTCCCGAGCACGGAGAGCGAGAGGTCGAGCTCCTCGGCGAGGGGGGCCAGCGCAAGGCCGGCCCCGACGGCCGCAGCGGCGATGACGTTGTGGCCGCAGGCGTGGCCGATCTCCGGGAGCGCGTCGTACTCGGCGCAGATCGCGAGCGCGAGCGGCCGCTCCGGACCGCTGCCCGGCGGGCTGCCGGCGGTGGCGGTGAGTGCCGTCGGGAGATCGGCTACCCCGGCGTGGACGGCGAAACCGGCTCGTTCGAGCGCCTCGCCGACCCGTGCCGCCGACTCGTGCTCCTCGAAGGCGAGCTCCGGGTGCGCGTGGATGGCGTGCGAGAGCGCGAGCAGCTGCTCGGACGCGCCGAGCACGGCGGCTCGGGCTCGCTCCTTGAGAGGGGTGGCGTCGGCCATGCGGTCATTCTGGTTGCTGCGGCGTTCGCTGCCGTCCGAGCCTGTTCAGCGCAGCACCAGGGCCGCGACGAACAGCGCGTAGCCCGCCACGACGATCCCGCCACTGAGCCGGGTGAGGCGCCGGCGCGGGAAGGCGAGCGCGACCACGACGAGCGTGAGCACGAGCCCGGCCGCCGCTGCGACGACACCGCCCCCCCCGCCCGAGCCGAGCCCGAGGATGGCGGCCGGGAGGAGGAAGCCGAAGAGCGCGTTGAGGGCGTTCGAGTTGAAGGCCTCGCTCGCGAGGGCAGGACCACGACCCTGGCGCGCAAGGTGCAGCGCAGCGACCACGTTGGGCAGGCTCGTGATCGCGGCCAGCCCGACGTTCCCGACGAGGACCGTCGGGATCCCGAGGTGGTGCCCGAGCGAGCTCGCGGCCTGGACCATTGCCGCACTCGCGAGCACGACCGTGGCCAGCAGCGGGAGCAGGAGCCAGGCGCCGCGCCGGCCGCCGGCCGGGTAGCCGTGCGGGGGCCAGCCCGGCGCAGGCTGGTCGGGAGAAGGTTGGCCGAGCGCGGGGTGGTCGATCGCAGGGTCGCCGGGCGCGGGCTGGTCCGGAGGCGGTTGCCCGGGCACCTCCCGCTCGCTCTGTGCTCGTCTGGCGTGTTCTTCGTCGAGCTCCTCGACCGCGCCCGCCAGGGGCTCGTCGAGCCGGCGGGCGAGCCGCCAGCGGCGAATGCGCTCCGGGGCCTGTGCCGCGAGAAGCACGTAGGCGGCGAGGACGGTAGCGCCGCCGGCCAGTGCGAGGCCGGGCGCGATGGCCCTCGCGACGACCGCCTGCGCAAGCCCTCCGGTCAGGAGGGCGATCCCGCCCGAGAGGGCGAGTGCTCGGCGCCCGAGCCCGATCGTGCCCGCCACGAGACAGGACAGCCCGATGAGGGCTGCGAGGTTGAAGACGTTCGAGCCGAGGATGACCCCGACGCCGAGGTCGGGGTTGTGCTCCACGAGCGCGACGACCGCCGAGGAGATCTCCGGCGCATCCGCCGCCAGCGCGGTGAGGAGCCCGATGAGCGCCTCGCTGAGGCCGAGATGGGCACCCAAGCGATCCAGCCGGCGCACGAGCGATTGGCTCGCGCGAATGGAGACCGCCGCGCCGACCGCGAGCACGAGGGCACCGACGAGGGCGCTCACCCGCCGGGGTCGCTCAGTCGATGACCGCCACGACGTCGCCCCCGCCGACGGTGTCGCCCGGAGCGACGCGCACCTCCTTCACGATCCCGGCCCGCTCCGCCGTGATCGCGTTCTCCATCTTCATCGCCTCGAGCACGCAGACCGTCTGGCCGACTTCGACCTCGTCACCGGGGCTGACGAGGACCTTCACGATGGTTCCCTGCATGGGGACGGTGACGGCGGCATCGCCGGTCCCGCCTCCTCCGTCTGCGGCGCGCGGCGCGGGCCGGCCGCCAGCCGAGCGGGCGGTCGGCCGAGCGTCCGCCCCCCGGCTCCCCGTGGCACGGGGGACCGGGGGGTCGGGATCGGTCGCCGGGACCCAGAGGCGAACCTGGTAGCGCCGGCCGTCGACCTCGGCCTCCACCTCTCGGAGCTGGCGTCCCTCGCTCGTGCTGCCGGCGGGGGGCGCGCTGCCAGTCGCTTCGGCGGGGGTCCGGGGAGAGCTGACCTCCGAGAGGTCGAGGTTCTCCTCCACCCAGCGGGTGGAGTGGCGTACCGCAGCGAAGTCGGGGTGGGACAGGATGGCGACCTGCGCGGGGATGGTGGTGGAGATGCCCTCGATGCGGGTCTCGCGCAGCGCACGTAGCATGCGCCGGCGGGCCGCCTCGCGGGTGGGACCCCACACCACCAGCTTCGCGACCAGGTTGTCGAAGAACTGGCTCACGGTGTCCCCGGCCTCGTAGCCGGCGTCGGTACGCACCCCCGGGCCGTCCGCGCGATCGAAGCGGGTGATGGTGCCGGGGCTCGGCAGGAACCGGCCCTTCGCGGGGTCTTCGGCGTTGAGCCGGCACTCGATCGCGTGGCCCCGTGGCGCGAGGTCCTCGGCGCGGACCGGGAGCGGCTCTCCCGCGGCGACGGCAAGCTGGAGCGCGACCAGGTCGAGTCCGAGGACCTCCTCCGTCACCGGGTGCTCCACCTGCAGACGGGTGTTCATCTCGAGGAAGTAGAACTCGCCATCCTGGTAGAGGAACTCGACGGTGCCTGCGCCTCGGTAGCCGCAGGCGAGCGCGACGTCGACGGCAGCCTGGCCCATCGCCCGGCGGACCTCGTCGGAGAGCCCCGGTGCGGGGCTCTCCTCGACCAGCTTCTGGTGGCGCCGTTGGCACGAGCAGTCGCGCTCACCGAGGGAGAGCGCGTTCCCGTGGGCATCTGCGAACACCTGCACCTCGACGTGGCGCGGCCAGACCAGGTACCGCTCGAGGTAGCACTCCGGGCGGCCGAAGGCGGCCTGGGACTCTCGTTGGGCAGACTCGAGCGCTGCCTCGGCGTCCGCCGGACGCTCGACGACCCGCATCCCGCGCCCGCCCCCACCGAAGGCCGCCTTGATCGCAACCGGCCAGCCGTGCTCGTCCCCGAAGGCGACGATCTCAGCCGGGTCCGTCGTCGGGGTGGTGGTGCCCGGGACGCCGGCGACGCCGGCCGCCTGGGCGGCGACCCGAGCGGAGATCTTGTCCCCCATGACCTCGATCGCACTCGCTGGGGGTCCGACGAAGACCTTCCCAGCTTCTTCGACGGCACGGGCGAACGAGGCGTTCTCGGAGAGGAACCCGTAGCCGGGATGGACAGCCGTCGCGCCGGAACGCTCGAGGATGGCGAGCAGCTTCGCCTGGTCGAGGTAGGTCTCCGCCGCGCTCGTGCCCGGGAGGGCGTAGGCCTCGTCGGCCTCCCGGACCCACACACCCGCACGGTCCCCGTCTGCGTAGACGGCGACGGTCGGTATCTCGAGCTCGCGCGCGGTCCTGATCACCCGCAGGGCGATCTCGCCCCGGTTGGCTACGAGCAGCTTGTCGAACACGACTCCCCTTCCGTCCCTCGTATCGTTAGCGCGCCCGAGCGCACTGGCGCCACTGCGAGCGGCTCGCCGCTCGACTCCCGTCGTCTGTCCGTCCGCCTCGCTCCCGGTCCGACTCTCGCCGACCTCGGGTCGGCCTCGCGTCGCCCGGGGGTGCCCTCCCTACCATGGGCCGGGTGACGGTACCGCCCGCTGGCTTCGCCGTGGTGCGCTTCGACGGTATCGACTCGACCAACCGAGAGGTGGCGGAGCGAGCTCGCACCGGCGCGCCGGCTGGGTTGGTGGTCGTCGCCGACCACCAGACGGCGGGGCGGGGTCGCCTTGGTCGCTCCTGGAGTGACGAGCCCGGCAGCTCGCTGCTCGTGTCGATCCTGCTGCGGCCCGAGCTCGAGGCGTCGGCGCTGTTCGTCGCGACCGCGGTGGTGGCGCTCGCGCTCTCGGACGCCTGCCACGCCTGCGCCGGGGTGCGCCCGGCGCTCAAGTGGCCGAACGACCTGCTCCTCGGGGACCGGAAGGTGGCCGGGGTGCTGAGCGAGGTGCTCTGGCCACCCGTCTCGGGCGGCCCCGGGCCGGCGGTTGTCGTCGGGACCGGCTGCAACGTCACCGGTGGACCGCCGCCGGGCACGGCGGGAACCGCGACGACCCTCGAGGCGGCCTCGGGACGTCGAGTCGAGCGCGACGAGCTGCTCGACGCGTTCCTCGCCGGTCTCGCCCCGCGCCTCGTCCAGCTCGGTTCCCGTGACGGACTTCCTGCGCAGCTCGGGGAGTACCGGCGTCGTTGCGCGACCCTCGGAAGGCGGGTTGCCGTCGAGTGGCCGGACGGACGGAAGGAGGTCGGCCTCGCCACCGGGCTGGCCGACGACGGGCGCCTCGTCGTCACGGCCGACGACGGCAGCTGCCGAGCCGTGGCCGCTGCGGACGTCACCCATCTGCACCTGCTGGCACCTCCGGATGGCCGTCCCGAGGAGCCGGCTCGCCCGCCGCGGCGGTCCGCGGGCTCGACGCCACCCGCCCGTCCCCCTCGGCGAACGGGCGGAGGCTGAAGCGGTAGCGCGCGAAGGCCTCCCCGCTCGCGCTCTCCACGGCACCGGCCGGCGCCCAGCCGAGGTGCTCGTAGAACTCGGCAGCGGACGAGCCGGCCTCGGTCACGAGCTCGACCGCGTCGCAGCCCGCCGCCGCGGCCTGCTCGAGGGCCGCCGCCACGAGCAGGCGTCCCGCCCCGCTGCCCCGGCGGTTCGCGTCCACGACGACGTGGGTGATCTCTCCCACCCGTTCCCCTGGCGCCGCGGCGACGCCATCCTGTCGGGTTGCGGTCGCTTCGCCGGGGGAGTGCCCGCCAGGTGCGACGAGGCGGACCACCCCTCGGGCGTACCGGAGGAGGCGGGTGCGGACCAGCTCCCGGCGGAACGTCCCCACGGTGAGGGCGGCGATCGCGAGGCCGCGTGCGAGTGCCGGTGCGCCCCGGCGGAGCATGGCACGGTGGTGGCTCCCGGGATCGGACGAGCCGAGGAGTGCGCCGACGACCAGGCCGTCGTCGTCCATGGCAACGAGCGCGATCGCTCCGGGTGCGGCCGCCCAGGCCCGGTAGTAGGGGACGAGGAGTGCCGGTCCACCTCGGGCGATGAACTGGAGCGTGGCCAGCTGCTCATGCAGCGCGGCGGCGGCGAGCACCTGGCCAGCTCCGAGTGTCCGGACCTCGACGGTGGACGACCGCGCTCCGCCCGACGACCCGCCTCCGCCCGACGACCCGCCTCCGCCCGACGACTCAGATCCCCCCGACGACTGCGCTCCGCCCGATCTGCCTTCGCCCGCCACGCTCGTCGCCCTCCTCCTCGCCGCCACGACCCCTCGGGACCAGCACCTGGCGCGCCCTCGACGTTAGGCGAGCCCGGGGCTTCCCTGGGGGGTGCGCGCGACGGGGGACCTCGGGGGCGCAGAATGTCTCCGTGGTGCTGAGGCAACGGGGCAGCCGGATCAGCGCGCCCCGTTGGCGGGGCCTGCGCGTGCGCTGGGCACGCGCGCCCCGGTGGGGGCAACGCCGACCCGCTCGCCGCTCGGCGGGGCCGGTCGCACTCGCGCTGCTCGGCGTCGCCTCGCTGGCCCTCGCAGTCGTGGCTGCGCCCGCCGTGCCGGCGGGCGCCGAGGCGATGTCGGCGACCGCGTTGACGAGCCCGGCGTGGGTGCTCTCCTGGGGATCTGCGATGGCATGGCGTCAGGCGCCGGTCGCGGACCTCACGGTTCGCCAGGTGGTGCCCCTCTCCGTCGGCGGGGACCAGGTCCGGGTGCAGCTCTCGAACCTCTTCGGCGACGAGCCGCTGGTGGTCGGCGCAGCCACCGTTGCCGTCCAACAGCGCGGCGCCGCGGTCGTGCCCGGGTCGGTGCGGTCGCTCTCCTTCGGCGGTGGCGCCGCCGGCGTCACCGTGCCGGTCGGCGGGGTCGCCGAGAGCGGTCCGCTCGCCTACCCGGTGCATGCGGGCGAGTCCCTCGAGGTGAGTGTCTACGTCTCCGGCCCGGACCTCGTCACGGCACACTACGACGCCGGGCCGCTCTCGTACTCGAGTCTCAGCTATGCCGGGAACCTCACGGAGGACACCTCGGGGGTCGGTCTCGTCTACGGCACGACCTGGGCGCGCTGGGTGAGCGCCGTCGACGTCGCCGGGGGAGCCACGCCGCCGGAGGCCACCGTCGTGCTCGGGGACTCGATCAGCGACGGGTTCAACATCCACTGCCCCACCAGTCTCTGCGACCTCGTGACACCCTGGCCGGACGTGCTCGCCGAGCGAATGCGCTCGCTCCCCGCGGCGGAGCGGGTCGGGGTCGCCGACGAGTCGATCACCGCCAACACCCTGACCCTGGTGGACACGGCGAAGGCGGCCGACTTCCGCGCCGGCGGCGGGGGCCCTCCAGGGGTCGAGCGCGTCGACATGGACGCACTCGAACAGCCCGGGGTGAACCGGCTGGTCCTCTTGCTCGGGACGAACGATCTCTGGTTCGGGGCGACCGCTTCCCAGGTGATCGCCGGGATGCGGCAGATCCTCGCCGATGCCGCGGCGGCCCACGTCGGTGTGATCGGCGTCACGCTCCTGCCGCGCGAGGGGAGCCAGGGCTGGACGGCGAGCGACGAGGTGCAGCTCCAAGCCGTCAACCACTGGATCCTCACCTCCAAGGCCTTCCCGGTCGTGTTGGACCTGGCGGCTGTGGTCGGGGACGTCTACGACGGTGCCTGCAACCCCAACGCGCTCTACCCGCCGTACAACTCCGGGGACTTCCTCCATCCGGACCAGGCCGGCCAGATCGCCATGGCCGACGCGGTGCCGACCCGCCTGCTCGGGGCGGGCGCGGCGCCGCCGGTCCGGCCCCTGGTGGCGGTCACGCCGACCAAGGCCTGCGCCCACCCACCCGTGGTGCTGGTCAACCACGCATTCCCGGCCGACAGCCCCTCACCGACGACCGGGGCGCCGACCACCACGACTACCGCCCCCACGACGACGACCACGACCGCCCCGAGCACGACGACGACGCTGGCGCCTACCACCACGACCCCGCCCGCCACCGAGACGAGCTCGACGGGCCTGGTTGCGAGCCTGCTCGGGCGTGACGCGTGGGTGCTCGTCCTCGCGCTCGTCGTGATCGCTCTCGCCGTGGCGATTGCCATCGGTCGCGCCGCAGGGAGACGAGGACGCCATCGCCAGGGGGCGGGCAGCTCGCGCTCCCGTGGGGGCCCTGGGCCGCCGACGTAGGCTCTCGGGCATGGACTTCGAGCTCACCGAGGAGCAGCGGGCCTTCCGAGCGGTCGTGGCGGACTTCGCGCGCCGGGAGGTTGCGCCCCACGCCGCCGAGTGGGACGCGACGCACACCTTCCCCCTCGACTGCGTCC
>JAJYWE010000010.1:0-37412 GCA_021791675.1 Actinomycetes bacterium
CCGAGGCCGCCGGGCCGGGCGACGTGGGGGAGTCGGGTGTCGTCCCCTCCGCTCGCGCCGTGGCGCGCCGCGACAGGAACCAGCGACCCGCTCCCCACCCCGACGCAGGCCCCGGCTCGGACGTTGCCGGCGAGGACGCTGCGGGATCGACGCCCTCCGCCACCCAGGATGGGGGGGTGAACGAGATCCGGGTGGCATGGCAGGTGGGTCGGATCGCCCCCGAGACGACGCATGCGTTGCGGCGCGCGGTGCTCCGCGGTGGTCGAGCGGACGCCGCGGTGAGCTTCCCCGACGACGCTGCGCCGGGAGCGCTGCACCTCGGGGTGTGGGCGGGTGACCCGGAGCGCCGCCCGCAGGGTTCCCACCGACCCGGCGAGGGGGACGTGGCCGAGCCTGGCGAGGAGCCCGCGGGCGCACCGATCGGTGTGGCGAGCTTCCTTCCCGCACCGGCCCCGGACGCGCTGCTCGTCCTCCTCGCGCCGGCTGGTGCACCGGTAACAACCGGCGCACCGAGCGCTCCTCCCCCCGATCCCGATCGCGTTCCCCCCGGTCCCGCCCCGGTCCCTGGCCCCGATCACCCCTCTGGCTCCTCGTCTCACCTCCCCACGCTGGTGTTCCAGCTCCGCGGCATGGCGGTCTCTTCCCGCTGGCAGGGCTCGGGGGCGGGCTCGGCCCTCCTCCGCCACGGCCTGGACACCCTCGAAGCCTCCGGTGCGACGCTGGTGTGGGCCAACGGACGTGACCCGGCGCTCGCCTTCTACCGACGGCACGGCTTCGTCGTCCTCGGGGACGGCTTCCTCGGGGCCGAGGGGGTGCCGCACCACTGGATCGCCCGGCGGCTCGGCAGGCTGCGCTGAGCCCTCCGGACCACCCGGCGGCTCGACGGCCCGGCGTCCCGACCAGACCGGAAGCCCAGCCCAGCCCCCGTCCCGCTCAGCGATCCACGAATGCGCCCGAGAGCAGCACCTCCGACTCCTCGAGCAGCTCTGCGGCCTCGCGAAGGCGCGCGCCCACGTCCGCCGGGGCGAGGTGCGCCGTCGCGAAGCGCGCGGCCACGAGCGCCTTGCGATCGTGCTCCGGCCCCGCCCCCCAGCCGGCCTGTTCGACGAGGAGCGCCGCGGCGAGGGTCACCGAGAGGTGGCGGGCGAGCGACTCGAGGGCCGCCTCGGCGGCCCGGGGGTCACGCCGGTCGAGGTCGCGCCAGTCCTCGAGCACCCCGGGCAGCTCCGCCCGAGCCGCTCCGAGAAGTGCGGCGGCATGCCGGAGCGCTGCGGAGCCCGGCCCGGCGGCCCGGGCGAGGACGGCGTTGAGGCGCGCCAGGTAGGGCTCGGCGGCGCCCTCTCGGACGAGGGCGCGCCGGACGTCGAGGCAGAGCACGTTGTCCGGGCCCTCCCACACGGTGTTGACCTGTGCGTCGCGAAACAGGCGCGCGACCGGCCAGTCCTCGATGTACCCGTTCCCCCCGTGCAGCTCGATGGCGACGCTCGCCGCGGTGACCCCGAGCCGTCCTGCGAAGAGCTTCGCGAGCGGGGCCGCGAGGCGAAGCGGCGGGCCGAGGAACCCGTCGAAGACGAGTGCCTGCGCGGCCTCGACGTCCACGACGAGCGCTGCGAGCGTGCGCCGGACGAGGGGTTGGTCCACGAGCCTCGCACCGAAGGCCTCGCGGGCGGTGGTGTAGCAGAGCGCCTCGACGAGCGCGCGCCGCGCGCAGCCGAGCCCCATCATCGCGACGCCCAGCCGGGCGTTGTTGGTGAGCCGCATGAGGCCCCCGAGCCCGAGGTCGGTCCCGTCCAGGCCCGCCGGGCCCGGGTCGGGCGCGAGGAGGAAGCCCTCTGCGTCGGCGAGCTCCACCTCCGCAGAGGCGACCGAGCGGGTGCCGAGCTTGTCCTTCAGCCGTCGCACGGTGATCCCGTTCGGCGAGCCGTCCCGGCGGGTGCGCAGCACCAGGAAGGGCGCAACGCCCCGGATTCCCTCGGGCGCGCCCTCCGGTCGAGCGAGCACCAGGTACGCCGCACCGTTCGCGTTCGAGACGAACCACTTCACGCCCGAGAGCCGCCAGGCGTCCCCGGAATGGCGCGCCACGGTCTCGAGCGCCCCCAGGTCCGAGCCGCCCGAGCGCTCCGTGAACAGCTGTGCCGCCTCGCCGGAGTACTCCCCGTTCGGGAAGAGCTCGGCGACGCGCGCGGCCACGTCCGCCGGCGCGTGCGCCGCCGCCAGGCGCAGGACCATCTCGCCCCCGGTTCCGAGCGCGCAGCTCATGCCGATGTCGGCCTGGTCGAGGAGGTAGGTCCACGCCGCGACGAGCGGCTCGAGGTCGACTCCCGCCTCAGTCGCCGCTGCGGCGAGGGCCGGGCGGAAGACGCTCTCGGCCTGGATCGCCGCTCGGGCGGCGAGAAAGCTCTGGGGCAGGACGATCTCGTTCACCTCGTGGCCGAAGCGGTCGTAGCGGACGAGCTCGGCGGGGTGGCGATCCGTCTCGACCGCGGCCGCGGCGACCACGCCGCCCATCAGCGTGCCCAGGCGGTCGAGGTACGGCTCCGCCCAGGCGAGGCCGTCCGCACCGAGATGGTGCGCGAGGAGGAAGCGGAGGGTGGGGTCGCTCCGGTACCAGTTGCGTCCGGCGGCACCGGCGAAACGAGCGGTCTCGTAGCGAGCGGCCACCGGGTTGCCCACGCCCCGAGCCTACGAGCCCGGACCGGGTGTAGAACCGGGGGCGGTGAGGGGCCCCGACGACGCGGTCGTGCGTCACGCGATGCTCGATCACCTGGCGCGCCTCCGCGCTGCGAGCCCGACCGGTGCGGTCCATCGGGATGCCCTGAACGCGTTCTGGGTCGAGGGCGTGCACATCCCCCTCGTCGTCCAGCAGGGCATCCGCAAGCCGGCATGGCTCGAGGCGGCGCTCGCGATCCGGACGGCCTACACCCCCCCGGGCGCCCGGCCACCCTACGAGGACGACCTGGCCGGGGCCGGGGACGGCTTCGTCCGCTACCACTATCGAGGCACCGACCCTGCGCATGCCGACAATCGCGCGCTGCGCGCAGCCAGGGTGGCTCGCCTGCCGCTCGCGTACCTGCTCGGGGTGGAACCGGGCTGGTACTTCCCCTTTGCGCCGGTGTGGATCGTGGGCGAGGAGCCATCCCGAGCCCAGTTCGTGGTTGCCGTGGACGAGGGACAGCTGTACCTGGAGGATCGGTCGGGGTCCGGAGACGCTCGTACGTACGCGCAGCGCCTTGCGAAGGTCCGGCTCCACCAGCCCATGTTCCGCGCCCGGGTGCTCCGCGCGTACGAGAGCACCTGCGCGATCTGCGGGTTGCGCCACGGGGAGCTGCTCGATGCGGCGCACATCGTCCCCGACGGCCGTCCCCGAGGCGACGCGGTGGTGCCGAACGGGCTCGCCCTCTGCAAGCTGCACCACGCTGCGTTCGACCGGAACCTCCTCGGGGTCCGCCCCGACCTCGTCGTGGAGCTGACGGGAGCCCTCCGGGACGAGGTGGACGGCCCGATGCTCCGCCATGGTCTGCAAGAGATGGCGGGGCGGCGTCTCCAGGTGCCCCGCGAGCGAGCGGCACGACCAGACCGGGACCGACTCGAGGAACGCTACGAGGAGTTTCGCCGAGCCAGCTGAGCTGTGTCCTACCGTGCCGGTCGAGAGGAAGCTCGACGACCGCTCCGAGTGGTTCCGCGGAGCTGGGTCAACCGGGGCAGGGCTGGGCCGGTCGAGCGGGAAGACTGTGCGCCGTGGAGCCAGCGAGTGGACCGAGCGGCCGGACGGGGCCGAGGTGACGACGGGCGGACTCTTCGAGGAGCTGTCCTGGCGTGGCCTCGTGGCGCAGGCGACCGACGACACCCTCGCCGAGCGGCTCGACCAGGAGTCGCTCGTCCTCTACTGCGGCTTCGATCCGTCGGCCCCGAGCCTGCACGTCGGCAACCTCCTCGGGATCCTGCTCCTGCGCCGGCTGCAGGAAGCGGGCCATCGGGTCATCGCACTGGTCGGCGGGGGGACCGGCATGGTCGGGGACCCGAGCGGCCGTGACGCAGAGCGGACGCTGCTCGAGACCGAGCGGCTCGCCGCCAACGTCGCGGGAGTCCGCGCGCAGCTGGAGCATCTGCTCGAGGTGGACGAGACGCCGGGCAGACCAGGTGCGCTCGTGCTGGACAATGCCGTGTGGCTCTCCTCCGTGGGCCTGCTCGAGTTCCTTCGCGACGTCGGAAAGCACTTCACCGTCAACCAGATGGTGGCCAAGGAGTCGGTACGCGCCCGACTCGAGGGTCGAGAGCAGGGCATCTCCTACACGGAGTTCTCCTACATGCTGCTCCAGGCCTACGACTTCCTCCAGCTCCACGACGGCTTCGGCTGCACGCTCCAGGTGGGCGGGAGCGACCAGTGGGGCAACATCACCGCAGGCGTCGACCTCGTTCGCCGCGCTCGTGCGCGAGAGGTGTTCGGGCTCACCCACCCGCTCGTAGTCCGGGCCGACGGGACCAAGTTCGGCAAGTCCGTTGCCGGCGCAGTCTGGCTCGATCCCGCCCGGACGAGCCCCTTCGCGTTCTACCAGTTCTTCCTCCAGGCAGAGGACGCAGTCGTCGGTTCGTACCTCCGCTTCTACACCTGGCTCAGCCGGGAGGAGATCGAAGCGCTCGACGCCGAGACGGCGGCGCATCCCGAACGGCGCGCTGCCCAGCGAGCACTTGCCCGTGCGCTCACGACGCTCGTGCACGGCGCAGATGCCGCTGCGAACGCCGAGCGTGCGGCCGCAGCGCTCTTCTCGGGCTCGCTCCAGGAGCTCGACGCCGCAGCGCTGGAAGAGGCGTTCCGGGAGGCCCCGAGCTCGACCTGGCCGCTCGCACGCCTCGACCCACCCGGATGGGCCCTGGTGGAGGTGATGGCGGCCTGCGGGCTGGTCGAATCGAAGGGTGCGGCCCGCCGTGCAGTCGCCCAGGGCGGTGCGTACGTGAACGGCGTGCCCGTCGCCGATCTCGAGGCGGCACTCTCCCGTGACGACCTGCTCGCGGGCGGCGTCGTCGTGCTCCGACGAGGAAAGCGCCACCAGCACCTGCTGCGCTTCGTCTGAGCCCCCGTGCCGTGGCTGCGGGCTCGCCGGCCCTGGCCCGATTCCCGGCGACGACCTCGGACTGCGAGGTCGCGCGTGGTCTGGGAGGATGGGACGTGACCGACGAGACCCCGATCCAGCTCCACCCTGCGCCGCCGGAGACGGTCCTGCCGGCACCGCCACCCGAGGCGGCGGCGGAGCTCGCGTCGGCGCTCGGCCAGGACGAGACGGTGCGCCGAGACGCCGTGGCCGCCGTGGCAGGTCGCCATCCTCGCCTCCTCGAGGCATGGGCGGCGCTCGGAGGCCTCGCGAGGGACGACGTCGAGGCCTATGCCTACTACCGCGTCGGGTACCACCGGGGTCTCGACGCGCTCCGCCAGGCCGGCTGGCGGGGCACCGGCTTCGTCCGCTCGACCCATCCCGACAACCGCGGCTTCCTCGACTGCCTCGCCGGCCTCGCCGCCGTCGCGGGGCGCCTCGGGGAACAGGACGAGCACGAGCGCTGCCGGCATTTCCTCGCCGATCTCGACCCGGCACGCCCCGGGCCCGCCGGTGCAGCCGGGGCTACGGTGGAGTGATGGCCCTCGCGACCCGCTCGCCCAACCTCGAGAAGCAACTCGACAAGCAGGTCACCGCGCTCGCCCGCCAGATCGCCCATCTCGGGACCGGACGGGCGGGGGTCTACCAGATGTCGTGGTGGAGCGACCGGATGCTCGCCTGGGCGATGTCGGATCCGGCCTTCAAGACCCAGCTGTTCCGCTTGGTCGACGTGTTCCCCGCGACGACCGGTGACGCCGACACGCTCCGGCACATCCACGAGTACCTGGGCGGAGGCGACGCCCCGAAGCTCCTCGAGGTCGGCGTGGGGCTCGCGGAGCGGCTCCCCGGTGGCGAGCGCATCTCTGCGACGGTCGCCCGCCGGAACATCACCCGCATGGCCGGCCAGTTCATCATCGGGACCGACGCCGCCGAGGTGGCTGCGGCGCTCGGGCGCCTCTGGCGGACCGGGAGCGCCGCGACGGTGGACCTGCTCGGCGAGAAGACGGTCACCGCTGCCGAGGCCGACGGGTACGCCGGGCGGGTTCGGGAGCTGCTCGAGCGGCTCTTCGTGGCCGCGGATGGCTGGGCCCCGGACGACCACCTCGGGCGGGACGACGTCGGTGCGATCCCCCGGGTCAGCGTGAGCGTGAAGCCGACCGCGCTCGCCCCCCGCTACGCCCCGTTGACCGCGGCGGAGGGCAAGGCGGAGCTCGCGCTCCGCCTCGGCCCGCTGCTCGACCTCTCTGCGCAGCGTGGCGCACTCGTCTTCTTCGACATGGAGCACTACGACGTGAAGGACCTCACCCTCGAGGCCTTCGAGGAGCTCGCGGCGGCGCCGGGGCTCGAGTCGGCGTCGCTCGGCATCGTGCTCCAGGCCTACCTGCGGGACAGCTACCGGGACCTCCAGCGTATCGTCGCCGCCTCGGTGGCCCGGGTGGGAGCGGGGAAGTCGCCGTTCTGGGTCCGGCTCGTGAAGGGGGCCTACTGGGACACCGAGTGCGTGCACGCCCGCGCAGAGGGTTGGCCGGAGCCGGTCTTCCTCGACAAGGCGCAGACGGATGCCAACTACGAGCGCTGCGTCCGGCTCCTGCACGACCACCACGGCGAGGTGCGCGCCGCGTTCGGGTCCCACAACCTGCGCAGCCTTGCCTACGCCGTCTGTTACGCGCGCTCGCTCGGGATCCCGGACAGCGGCTACGAGCTGCAGATGCTCCACGGCATGGCGGAGCCGGTCCAGGACGCGATCCGCCAGCTCGGCCTGCGGCTGCGGATCTACGCCCCGATGGGTGAGCTCGTGCCCGGGATGAGCTACCTCATCCGGCGCCTCCTCGAGAACACCTCGAACGAGAGCTTCGTGCGGCACCGCTTCGCAGAGGGGCGCGGGCTCGACGCGCTGCTCGCCCCCCCTCGGGTCGGTGAGCTGCCCGGGCCGACCGAGCCCACGACCCGAGGTGAGACCGACGTTGCGGACCCGGGGCCCTACCGGCACGAGCCGGTGCGCGAGTGGCGCCGGAGGGCGGCTCGGGAGGAGCTGGCCCGCACGCTCCGTGCGATCGGCCGCCGCCTCGGGAGCGACGTCCCCGGTGAGGGACCGATCGAGGTCCGGGCGTTCGTGGCCGGGGAGGAGGTGGAGACCGGGGAGACCATCGCCTCGGTGAACCCCTCGCACCCCTCGGCGTTGGTGGGGGTCTCCGCGAGCTGTGGCGTCCGCGAGGCGGACGAGGCCGTCGCGGCGGCTGCCGAGGCGTTCCCGGTGTGGCAGGGCGCGCCGGCAGCCCAGCGCGCTGCGACGCTGTTCCGGGCGGCCGCCTGGATGCGCCACCACCGCGAGGAGCTGAGCGCGCTCGAGGTCCTCGAAGCCGGGAAGCCCTGGCCGGAAGCCGACGCCGACGTCTGTGAGGCAGTGGACTTCTGCGAGTACTACGGGCGTGAAGCGCTCCGACTGGACGGCGGTGGCGTGGTCAACTCGCCACCGGGGGAGGCGAACAACCTCCGCTATCAGGGCAAGGGTGTCGCAACGGTGATCGCGCCCTGGAACTTCCCCCTCGCCATCCCGACCGGGATGGTCGTCGCGGCGCTCGCCGCCGGCAACACCGTCGTGCTCAAGCCCGCAGAGCAGACGCCGGTGATGGCGGCGATGCTCGTCCAGGCCTTCCGGGAGGCCGGCCTCCCGCCGGGGTGCCTCAACCTCCTCCCCGGCCTCGGAGAGGTGGTCGGGGCGCGGCTCGTGGAGCACCCCGAGACCGCGCTCGTCGCCTTCACCGGTTCGCTCGCCGTCGGGCTCGCGATCTACGAGGCAGCAGCTCGGCACCGTCCCGGCCAGCGCCATCTCCGGCGCGTGATCGCCGAGCTGGGCGGGAAGAACGCGATCGTGGTCGACGCCGATGCCGATCTCGACCAGGCCGTGCCGGCCGTGCTCGCCTCGGCCTTCGGCTTCGCGGGCCAGAAGTGCTCTGCCGCGTCCCGGGTCGTCGTCCACCAGGCGATCGCCTCGCGCTTCGTCGAGCGACTCGTGGGGGCAGGTCGTGAGCTCGTGGTGGGGGACCCCATCTCGCCGTCGGTCGCGGTTGGCCCGGTGATCGACGCCGACGCCCTCGAGCGCGTGCGGCGCTACGTGGGCCTCGCGCCCGACGAGGGCCGGGTCGTCCTTGCCCGGACCGACGTGCCCGACGAGGGATACTTCGTCGGGCCTCATATCGTCGACAACGTGGGAGAGGATGCGACACTTGTCCGGGAGGAGATCTTCGGCCCGGTCCTCGCGATCCAGCGGGCATCCTCGTTCGAGGAGGCGCTGCGCCTGGCGAACAACACCGACTACGCGCTCACCGCGGGGATCTTCTCCCGCTCCCCGGCGCGCATCGCCGAGGCCGCGTCGCGCCTTCGGGCCGGCAACGTCTACGTCAACCGGGGCATCACCGGCGCCGTCCCGGGCCAGCAGCCCTTCGGCGGCTACGGGCTCTCCGGCATCGGCTCGAAGGCAGGTGGGCCGGACTACCTGTTGCAGTTCTGCGATCCCCGGGTCGTCACGGAGAACACGGTGCGCCAGGGCTTCGCTCCCGAGCTGGCGTGAGCCGCGGGGTTCTCCGGGCGGGGCTGGGTCGGGCTGGGTCCCGCCCCTTCGCCGCCCGCATGGCGGTGCTCTGGCGTGGTGACCCCGGACGGCACCTCGTGCGCCGGTTCGGGATCGGGGTTGCGACGGTGGTGGCGGCGTCGGGCCTGGCCGCCTGTTCGGGACCGCCGCCGAGCGCGTCGTCGCAGCTCCAGAGCTGGGCGAAGATGGCCGGCTACCCGGCCTCGACCGCGCGAATCGAGTCCGACCTCGTCCAGATCCGTCGCTGGCAGGCGAAGGGCAACGCCCCCCAGGCCAAGCTCGACTGCATCGGGATGGGGAGCGATGCGGGGACAGCAGACAACCAGCTCCCGACCCCCGACAAGGCCCTCACGACGATCCTGAACGCCGGGTACAGCGCGTACTTCGACTACGCAGCCGAGTGCCAGCGCTCGAAGGGCATCGAGACGCCGGCGATGGTCGCGCTCGCGGTCGCGGGCCAGCACGACCTCGCCGAGGCGGCGGCGATGTACCAGACGGCCGCACGGGTGCGCTGAGCCGTGATGGCCGAGCGAGCTTCGTGATGGCGGCCGAGGACGACCGCCGGCGCATGCGCCGGGTGCTCTGGGCCATGCCCCAGGGCCTCTACGTGCTCGGGACGGCGGCCAGCGGGCGGCGGAACCTCATGACGGTGAGCCTCGCGACCCAGGCCTGCGTCGAGCCCCCGATGGTTGCCGTGGCGGTGGAGCGCGTCGCGTGGTCGCACGCGCTCCTGGCGGAGGGGGGGGTGTTCGCGCTGAGCCTCCTCGACCGGCAGGACCGAGCGCTCGTACGGCGGTTCGTGAAGCCGGTCGCCGAAGGGCCCGAGCCAGGCGAGCTCGGCGGGGAGCCGGTGGAGGAAGCCGTCACGGGTGCTCCGGTGCTCCGGCGGGCGCTTGGTTTTCTCGACTGCCGGGTTACCGAGCGCCTCGAGCTCGGCTCTCACAGCCTCTTCGTCGGGGAGGTGCTGGCCGCGGGCGAGCGGGGGGTGCCGGCCGAGCCGCGGCGGGCGGGCGTGGACGGACCAGCAGGACACGACGCCCCGTCGCCCGCTGCGGACCAGGCGCTCGGCGCGATGGTCCTGCGCATGGAGGACACGAGGATGCACTACGGCGGCTGAGGGACGTAGGCTGCGCCGAGTGGTCGTCCCGAGCCGAGCCGACCCGCTCGACGGCGCGGTCTGGGTCGACGACCGAGCGAGCTTTGCCGCCGTCGTGGCCGCGCTCCGAGGAGCGCCCGCGTACGCGTTGGACACGGAGTTCCACCGGGAGCGCACGTACTTCGCCCGCCTCGCGCTGGTCCAGGTGGCCTGGCAGGACGGTCTCGCGCTCGTGGACCCGCTCGCGGTCGACCTGCGTCCCCTCGCCGAGGTCTTCGCCGGCCCCGGCCTCGCCGTCGTGCACGCAGCGGACCAGGACCTCGAGGTGCTCGAGCTCGCGGTGGGACAGGTTCCGGCGCACCTGTTCGACACGCAGCTGGCGGCGGGACTGGTCGGGCTCAGCTCCCCGTCCCTCGCAACCCTTGTCGAGCGCTACCTCGGCGTGCGCCTCGAGAAGGGTGACCGCCTCACGGACTGGCTGCACCGTCCGCTCACCGCCGACCAGCGCCGCTACGCAGCCGGCGACGTGGCCTACCTCCTCGAGCTGGCGGACCTGATCCGGGAGGACCTGGACCGGCGCGGCCGCCTCGCGTGGGCGGAGGAGGAGTGTGAGGTGCTCTTGCGGCGCCGGCCCCGCCATGCGCTCCCCGAGCAGGCGTGGTGGAAGCTCAAGGATGCGCGCTCGTTGACGGGTCGGGCCCGCGGGGTCGCCCAGTCGGTATCCGCCTGGCGTGAGCGAACGGCCGCCGAGGCCGACGTGCCCGTCCGTTTCGTGCTCTCGGACATGGCGCTGTCGGGCGTGGTGCACCGCCAGCCGAAGACGCTGCCCGAGCTCGCAGCGCTGCGAGGCCTGCAGGGAAGGACGCTCCCACCGGACCGGGCGCGCTCCCTCCTCGAGGCGGTGACCGTCGGACAGCGCCTCCCCGATGCCGACCTCGTGCTGCCGCCGGTCGACTCGCTCGACCGCTCGCTGCGCCCGGCGGCGACGATCGCCTCGGCATGGCTCGGCATGCGCGCCCACGAGCTCGAGGTGGACCCGGCCCTGCTCGGCACGCGGGCCGATCTGTACGCCTTCCTCCGCGGCGACGCCTCCCGCCTCGCGACGGGATGGCGCCACGAGCTGGTGGGTGAGCTGCTCGCTCGCGTCTGTGCCGGCGACGTCGCCGTCGTGCTGGACGGCAAGGGCGGGCTGCGCCTCGAGGAGCGCTCGGGCCGGCGGGTGCTCGCACCCGGGTCGAGCGCGAGCGACCCTTAGGAGCCGGAGCCGCCGTCTCCCGCCGGGCGCGGCCGGAGGTCCACCTCCAGGTGCAGGATGCCATCCTCGAGCTTGCCCGTCGCGTCGGCGATGATCGCGAAGTCCTGGTAGTCGAGGCGTGCCTGCTCGATGAGGCGGCGCCGCTCGGGACCCTCGACCGGTGGGAGCCCCCGCGCGCGCACCGCAGTTGCCCGCTGGCGGAAGCGCTCCAGCATCGCCGGCACGTCGAGCTCGTCAGCCACACTGCGACCCTACCGCGCTCACCCGGCGCCCCGAGGATCCCGAGGAGGACGATCCCGCCCCCCGAGGGTGTCCGGGGGCGCTGGCCCCCTGGCGAAGCCGTTCCCACTCCCAGGGAAGCACTCCGGGGGAAGCGCTCCGAGGGCTCGGCTCGACTCGGTGAGCTGGGGCATCAGCTGGTGGCTACACTGTATCCATCGAGAGTTTCCCTGGGAGGCGCAGTGAAAAAGGGTCGCCACCGGCGTTTCGAGGAGGCGCGTAGCCTCAAGCGTGCGATCGAGACGGTCCCCGAGCCGTGCCCGGAGTGCCGTGCCCGACCGGGCGAGGAGCACGCCTCCTGGTGCGAGTTCGAGCAGTCCGACGAGTTCGGCGACGGCCTCGAGGACGATCCGCTCCTCGATCGTTCCTGAGCCCGGGGGATCGTTCCTGAGCCCGGGGCGCCCTCGCCACTCGGGGTAGGTCAAGCCGGCGAGCGACCGTGCGGGCGCTCCCGGGGCGGGTTCCGATCAGGCGGGCTGCCCCGCGACGCAGCCGAGTTGTCCCTCTGTGGGCTCTGCGCAGCAGAACCAGGGCTCCGTCAGCCCCGGTGCGGGCACTCCCGCGGCTCCCGCGCCCCGGAGCTCGCGGACGGCGGGTTCGTCCAGCGCGTCGGCGACGAGATCGCAGATCTCGGGCCAGACCTCCGCCGGCCCGCTCGCCGCGCGTCCAGCCTCTTCGGCACGGGCGGCCAGCCGGGACTGGAGCGCGTCGAGTCGATGGTCCGCAGCAGACCAGGTCCAGCTCAGCCGGTTCGGGTCGTAGCCGTCCAGGCGTCGACGAGCCTCTGGCAGCTCGAGGAGGAGCGAGCCCGGCGGGACGAGGAGCCGGATCGAGTACTGAACGGGGTCAGTGGCGGGGACAAGCCCGTGCGCGGCGGTGAAACGGAGGAGGTCCACGACCGAGGCCGCGGTTGTCCAGGGCGTGAAGGGGAGCCAGGACGGGCGGACGGTGACGCCGTGGCCGGCGAGCAGGTCGACGGCCCGGCTCGCGTCGGCGCGGGTGTGGCCCTTGCCGAGGAGCGCGAGGACGGCGTCGTCAGTCGTCTCGAGCGCCGACACGACGAAGGCAAGGCCCTGGTGAGCCCAGCGCGCGACGAGGTCGTCGTGACGGAGCAGGTGGGTGACCTTCGCGGTCACGTCGAAGGTCACCTCGGGGAAGGCACCGTGCACGGCGTCGACGACCCGCTCGGCGTGCCGGGGCACGTTCAGGAAGTCCGGGTCGCCAAAGGTGACGTGGCGCGCGCCGAGTGCGACAAGGGACTCGACGTCCGCGACGACGTCGTCGACCGGGACTCGCCGGACGCGCCCGGCGTAGACGACGGGGACCGGGCAGTGCCGGCAGCGTTCGGCGCACCCGGTCGTTGCCTCCACATAGCCGGCGAGGTGCTCGCCGTCCCGGGTCGAGAGCCGGGCGTAGGCTCCGAGATTCGCGAGCCCTTGGCGGTCGGGGACGAGACCGGGCCTGCGGCGCCCGAGCTCGACCCGCACGGCCGGCTCGCTGGCGGGCCGGCCCGACCCGCCCGCATCCGACGAGGACGCCGCCGTGGAGAGGGCGCCCGAGGGGGGGGTCGGGGGCGACGAGCCCCCGTGCGACGAGCCCCCGTGCGACGAGCCCCCCGGCGCGCGGACCTGCGACCGGGCGCTCCCTGCCGCGAGCTCGACGAGCCCGTCCAGGTACTCGCCCGCCAGGGCGACGTCCGCCACGCCAGCGAGGTCGGCACTGTCGGCGAGGGTCGCGTAGAGGCCGTAGAGGCAGACGACCAAGTCGGGCTGGCGCTCCCGCGCGCGCCGGAGCAGGGGGACGGCGAGGCGCATGGCCGTGTGCATCGGCACCGACACGGCGAGGAGCTCCGCCCAGCCGAGGGACGCGTCGTCCGCAGCGCCCCAGGGTCGCTCGTGGAGGTCGACGGTGCGGACCTCGTGGCCGGCACGGCGGAGCGCCGCAGCGGGGGTGGCGAGGTGCAGCGGCTGGTGCCCCAGCTCGTAGGTCGAGACGAGGAGGACCCTCACACCGCCACCGCGGCGTCCGCCGGGACCGGGTCGACGAGGACGTCGAGCTCTGCCCAGGCACGCCGGAGCGCTTCCTCGACGGCGGCGGGTCCTGCGCCCCTGGCGAAGACGAAGCCGAGGTAGCGGTCGCCCTCGGGGAGAGGCGCGACGCGCCGACCCGCCGCGATGGTGAGCTCGACCCCGACGATGCCGGGCAGGGCGCTCGCTGCCTCGACCCCGCTCACACCCCGGAGGACCCCGGCGACGGGAACCGGCAGCATCAGCACCCCGGCGGCCGAGCCGAGCGTCGCAGGGCCAGGCGGCGGGTTGCCGAGCGCGTTCCGGAGCACCAGCTCCTCGAGCGAGCAGCCGGTGACGCCGGACCCGCCGGTTGCGAAGTCGAGCGCCCGACTGCACCGACCCCCGATGGTGCGCGCAGCGACCTCGAGGAGGACCGGCGTCCCGTCCGGCGTGATGCGGAGCTCCGCGTGGACGGGGCCGGAGCGCAGCCCGAGGGCGGCACACGCGGCGCCCACCCGCTCGGCGCTCGCGTCCTGCACCGGCTCGGGGAGGCGGGAGGGCGTGACGTAGATCGTCTCGGCGAAGAAGGGTCCCTCGAGCGGATCGGGCTTGTCGAACAGCGCGAGCACCTCGAGGCGGCCGTCGGCGAGGAGCGCCTCCAGGGCCACCTCCCCGCCGGGCACGTACGCTTCGGCGAGGAGTCCGCCGCCGCCCCCGACCTCCGCGATGCCGGCGCTCCGGGCGAGTGCCGCTTCGAGCGCAGCGGGGTCGTCCGCCCGGATGACGCCCCGGCTCCCCGACAGTCCTCGTGGCTTCACGACGCAGGGCAGGCCGACGGACTCGATGACGTGCTCGACGAGCGGAACGAGCCCCGGCGTCCCGCCCGGCTCGGCGAGCGGTGGGAGCTCGAGCCAAGCCGGCTGGACGACGCCCGCAGCGTCGAGGCACCTGCGCAAGAGGGCCTTGTCGCGGGTCGCGGCGAGTGCGTCGAGGGGGTTGTGCGCGAGCCCGAGCGCCTCCGCCGCGTGGCCCGCTGCCTCGAGGCCCTGGTCGTCCACGGCGACGACCGCGTCCACGCCGAGGGCGGCGACGGCCGTCGCCATCCTCGATGCCGCTTCCTCCGGCGCAGCGAAGTCGACCACGACCGGTGGGTGTGGCATGCGCCCGGCGAGGGCCTGGTCCTCCTCGCAGGCCACGACCACGTCGACCCCGAGCCGCCGCGCCGCTGCGAGGAAGTCCGCTGCCCGGTAGGTCGAGCTCGGCAGCAGCAGGAGGATTCGGGGCACGGTCCTATCATTGCCGTGGCAGGCACCGGTGCCGGCCGGCGGCCGCCGAGCCGAGGATCCGGCTCGGACCGGCCGGCGAGCGTCACGAGATCGGAGGCTGCCCATGACGACCGAAGCCCAGGAGCTGACCCTCGAGGTGACGGAGGCGGCAAGGGAAGCCGTGCTCGCGCTCCGTGCCGAGGAGTCGGAGGCCGAGTCGCTCGCCCTGTGGCTCGAGGTCACCGGTGCGGCGGGCGGCGCGTATCGCTACGACCTGTACTTCGAAGCGCTCGCAGACCGGGGCCCCGGCGACGCCGTCGTGAGCGCCGGTGGGCTCTCGCTGGTCATCCCCGAAGCGAGCGTGGCTGCGCTCGACGGTGCGACCCTCGACGTCTCCGAGCTCGACGGTGGGCTCGTGCTCCGCAACCCGAACGTGCCTCCCGGCCAGGCTCAGGGGGACCTGTCCTCGGAGGCAGCCCAGCTGGTCCTTCGCGTCCTCGAGGAGGAGATCAACCCGTCCATCGCCATGCACGGCGGGCGGGCGGACCTGGTCTCCGTGGAGGACGGCGTCGCCTACCTCAGGCTCTCCGGCGGCTGCCAGGGCTGTGGGCTCGCATCGGTCACCCTCTCCCAGGGGATCGAGGTCGCGATCAAGGACGCGGTGCCGGAGATCGTCTCCGTCGTGGACGTCACCGACCACGCGGGCGGCGCCAACCCGTACTACGAGCCCGCCAAGAAGTAGGCGGGAGGGAGTGCTGCGCTTCCTCACCGCCGGTGAGTCCCACGGCCGGGCGCTCGTGGTGGTGGTCGAGGGCCTCCCGGCCGGCCTGGAGGTGCGGACGGACGAGCTTGCAGGTGAGCTCGCGCGCCGTCGCCTCGGCTACGGGCGAGGGCCTCGGATGCGATTCGAGGCGGACGAGCTGACCCTCCTCGCCGGCGTTCGCCACGGCCGCACGCTCGGCTCGCCGGTCGCGATCGAGATCGCCAACACCGAGTGGCCGAAGTGGGTCGAGGAGATGTCGCCCGAGCCCGGCCGGACCGCAAAGCCCCTCACGCAGCCGCGCCCCGGGCACGCGGACCTCGCCGGTATGCAGAAGTACGGCTTCGACGACGCACGCGACGTGCTCGAGCGCGCATCGGCCAGGGAGACGGCGGCCCGCGTGGCGGCGGGCTATCTCGCGAAGCGCCTGCTCGCAGAGCTGGGTGTCGCCGTGCTGTCACACGTCGTCGCGCTGGGCGGCGCGAGCGCGCAGGGGCGCCGGCCAGAGCCGGGCGACCTGGCGGCGGTGGATGCCTCGGCGGTCCGCTGTTTCGACGTCGAGGCCGAGCAGGCCATGGTGGCCGAGGTCCGCGCAGCGGCGAAGGTCGGTGACTCCCTCGGCGGCGTCGCCGAGGTGCTGGCCTACGGGGTCCCGGTCGGGCTCGGGAGCCACGTCCACTGGGACCGGAAGCTGGACGGACTCATCGCGCAGGCGCTCATGAGCATCCAGGCGGTGAAGGCGGTCTGGTTCGGCGAGGGACTCGACGTCGCAGTGAAGCGAGGTTCGGTCGCGCACGATGCGATCGGCTGGGACCCGGAGCGCGGCGGCTACGTACGGGAGACTGCCCGCGCTGGCGGTGTCGAGGGAGGGATGTCGAGCGGCTCGCTGCTCGCCGTCTCGGCGGCGATGAAGCCCCTCGCGACGCTCAACCGGCCGGTGCTCTCCACGGTCGACGTGGTGACCAAGGCCGAGACGAAGTCCTTCAAGGAGCGCACCGATGTCACCGCCGTTCCGGCGATGGGCGTGGTGGCAGAGTCGATGGTCGCGCTCGTGCTCGCTTCGGAAGCGCTCCGCAAGTTCGGGGGGGACTCGGTCGCGGAGTTGGTGCGCAACCACGCGGCGTTCCTCGCGGGCCTCGAGGGGGCTCTCACCAGCTCGGGCTCCCCGTGATCGAGCCGGGCACCGTGGGCGGGGAGCGCCCCGTGATCGAGCTGTGCCGTCCCCACCTCGCGCTCGCCGGGCTGCCCGGAGCCGGCAAGTCCGCCCTGGCGCCGCTCGTCGCCCGCCGCTTCGGGGTGCCCGCCGTCGACCTGGACCGGGCTATCGAGGCGCGCGTGGGGCTACCCGTCCCCGAGCTGGTCGCGCGGGACGAGGCGGACTTTCGCGTGCTCGAGGGAGAGGTACTGGAGGACTTGCTCGCGGCCGGGGCCCCGAGGGTGGTGGCGCTCGGGGGCGGCGCCGTGCTCGCGGCGGCGAACCGGGCCGCGCTCCGGCGGCGGGCCACGGTGGCGTGGCTTGCCTGCGCGCCGGCGGTGCTCGCAGCGCGGCTGTCGGGGGCCGGTGCAACGGCGCGACCGCTGCTCGCCGGCGATCTCCAGGATGCGCTGCGTCGTCTCGGCGCCGCGCGGGAGGCGGTCTACGAGGAGGTTGCCGACCTCGTCGTCGACGCCGCCCAGCCCCTCGGCGTCATGGCCGACACCCTCGTCGAGGCGCTTCGCGTTCGGGGGTGGGGAGCGTCGCTGGTGGCCCCCGCACCGGGCGTAGTCGAGGCAACGGCTCGCCCGTGAGCCCGGATCCGACGAGCTCGAGCTCCTTCCCGAGCGGGTTGACGGGTCTCGGTCCCGAGCCGAACGGCGACGAGCCCGCGACCGCAGGCACAACGAGGTCGGCGCCGCCCGGCGAGTCGGGGATGTGGCGGGTCGACGTGGACCTCCCGGGTCGGCCCTACCCGGTGCTCGTGGGTCCCGGGGTTCGCAAACGCCTGGGCGAGGTCCTCCCCCCGGGCGTGCGCCGGCTCGCCCTGGTCACCCAGGCGAGCGTGCCCTGGACGCTCCCGGACGAGCTGCCCGTGGCGCGCTTCGAGATCCCGGACGGCGAGGTGGCGAAGTCCCTCGCGGTGGTCGGGGAGCTCTGCGGGCGCTTCGCCCGCGCCGGGATCACGCGTCGGGATGCGGTCGTCGGCCTCGGTGGGGGCGTGGTCACCGATGTCGCCGGTCTCGCTGCTGCCCTCTACCACCGCGGGATCCCCGTGGTCCACGTCGCGACGACGCTCCTCGCCCAGGTGGATGCAGCGATCGGCGGGAAGTGCGGGGTCAACCTCCCCGAGGGCAAGAACCTCGTCGGGGCGTTCTGGCAGCCGGCAGCGGTCCTCTGCGACACCGAGACCCTCCGCACCCTGCCGGCGGCCGAGCTGCGCAGCGGTCGGGGCGAGCTCGCGAAGTACGCCTTCCTCGGGGTCGGGGACCTCGAGACTCGGTCGATCGAGGAGCAGGTCGCCGCTTGTGTCGCGGTGAAGGCGAGTTTCGTGGTCGCCGACGAGCGCGAGGGTGGTCGTCGGGCGCTGCTCAACTACGGCCACACGCTCGCCCATGCCCTGGAGGCGGAGGGTCTCGCCGACGGAAGGCCGCTCCGCCACGGCGAGGCGGTCGGTGTCGGCCTCGCCTTCGCCGCGCGCTTGGCGGCGCACCTCGGGCGCATCGACGGCGAAGACGGCGACGTCGTGGCCGCGCACCTCCGGGTGCTCCACGCGCTCGGGCTCTCCGAGCGGCTGCCCGCAGGTGCGGACTGCGCTCGGCTGGTGTCCCTCATGGCCCGCGACAAGAAGGCCACGGATGGGCTCACGTTCGTCCTGGACGGCCCGGCGGGCCTCGAGGTCGTGCCGGGGGTCCCGGCCGAGGTCGTCACCGAGGTGCTCGCCAGCCACCCTCGCGAGCCTGCGCCGCGTAACGGCGACGGGCCGGAGCGGTGACCGGACCGGCGCCCGGGATCGAGGGCCTCACTGGGGCGGGGCGCCTTCCCGGGGTCGAGCGCCCCCGAGTCCTCCTCCTCTCGGGGCCGAACCTCGACCTGCTCGGCGAGCGCCAGCCCGAGATCTACGGACGGGAGCGCCTCGCTGACCATGTCGCCCGCGCGACGGCGGCCGCACGCGCGCTCGGCCTCATGCTCTCGAGCGCGCAGCACACCGACGAGGCGTCCCTCGTCCGTGCGGTGCAGGGCGCCCGGCACGAGGCCGACGCGCTGGTCGTCAACGCCGGCGCGCTCACCCACTACTCGTGGGCGCTCGCAGACGCCCTCGCGACCTTCGACGGCCCGAAGGTCGAGCTCCATCTGTCGCACCCGGAGGCGCGAGAGCCCTGGCGGCACACCTCGGTGCTGGCGAGCGTGGTGGACGGCACGATCGCCGGCTTCGGTGGGATCGGCTACGAGCTCGCGATGCACGCCGTGTCCGCGCTGCTCAGGCCGTGAGCATCCCAGGTCTGGCGTCAGCGCCAGACCGTCAGCTCCAGACCGTCAGCGCCAGACCGTCAGCTCCAGCCGATCAGCGCTCGAGGCGGGCGATCCAGGCGCTGAGTGTCGCCCGGGACTGCGCGCCGAACAGCTCGCCGACAACGCGGTGGTCGGCGTCGACGAGGAATGTGGTCGGGAGCACGGCGACGTCGTAGCCGGCCGACGCCTCGGTCGCGCTCGCCTGGGCAATGGGGAAGGGGATGTGGTCGGCCCGGACGAGCGCACGAGCCGGGCCGACCTGGTCGTTCGTGTCGACGCCGACGAAGCTGACCCGGCCCCCATCCCTCCGCGCGAGCGCGGCGAGGACCGGGAGGTCGCGCCGGCAGTCGGGGCACCAGGAGGCGAAGAAGGCGACGACAGCCGGCCGCCCGGGCGCGAGCTCGACCACCCCTGCCCCACCGAGCGCGGGGATCGGTCGTGCCGGGAACGAGCCGGCGAGGTGCGGGGCCTCGAAGGACGGTGCGGCGCCTCCGGTCAGGCTCGTCGCCGCGCCCGTGGTCAGCGCAGACTGGGCAGCGCTCGGTCTGAGGAGCACGTAGGCGCCGGTCGCCAGGGCCAGCGCACCGATCAACAGGGACGCAGCAACGCCGAGATCCCGCCAGGGCCCACGACGGGCTGTGCTCCGCCGGGTTCCAGCGGTTTCGTCGGGTCGGCGCGAGGCGGAGGAAGGGGGGTCAGTGGCGGAGGAGGACATCGGCCCCCATGGCGACGAAGAGGACGCTCAGGTAGGTGATGGAGAGATGGAACAGCCCCATTGCGCGCTTCGCCTCGGGGTGGCGGGCGAGATCGATGCCGCGGACGAGGAACAGCCCGCCGAGCAGCACTGCGATGCCGACGTAGAGCCATCCGAGGTGGGCGAGGGGCACGAGCACGAGCGAGAGGGCGACCAACACGACGGTGTAGGCGACGATCTGGCGCCCGACGGTCTCGAGGCTCGCGACGGCCGGCAGCATCGGGACCTCTGCGGCTGCGTAGTCGTCACGGTAACGAACGGCGAGGGCCCAGAAGTGGGGGGGTGTCCAGACGAAGATCATCAGGAACAGCACGAGCGGTGCAAGCCCGAGACTGCCGGTGACGGCGGCCCAGCCGACGAGGACCGGCACGGCTCCTGCCGCACCCCCGATGACGATGTTCTGCGGCGAGGAACGCTTGAGCACCATGGTGTAGACCCCGACGTAGAACGCCGTGGCCGCCAGGGCGAGGACGGCCGACAGGAGGTTCGCGGTCACCCAGAGCTCGGCGAACGCCGCGACCTCGAGTCCGATCGCGAAGAGAAGCGCCTGGCGTGGTGAGATCGCGCCGGTCACGAGGGGTCGCCGGCGGGTCCGGTGCATCACGGCGTCGATGTCGCGGTCGTAGACCATGTTCAGGGCGTTGGCGCCGCCCGCGGCGAGGGTCCCGCCGACGAGGACCGCGAGCATCAGCCAGACGCTCGGGAGCCCCTGCTTGGCGACGATCATCGTCGGGAGCGTGGTGAGGAGGAGGAGCTCGATGATCCGGGGCTTGGTCAGGGCGACGTAGGCCGCAACCGTCGCGCGCAGGCTCTTGTTCACGCGACTGGCGTCGGCAGGTGACGGCCCGGGGTGAAGCGTGCCCGCACGAGCCGCCTGGGGAGTCGACCGCCCCGGGCGGAGATCGTGGAGGCCTTTCACATCTGCGAACATAACGCCGGTCGAGGCCGGATCCACGTCTGGCCACGCCGGGCCACGACCCCGAGGGGCTCCCGGGCGGCGGCGGCGCGGCGGGCCCACGCAGGGGCCGACCGGTCGCGGCGGTTGAATGACCAGATGCCCCGCGCAACCTCGTCGGCCTGCCCGGATCCCCGACCCTCCGAGCGGTCCGGGGATCTCGGCGCCACTCTGGGCAGTCTGCCCGCCGTCGACGTCCGTCCGCGCCTCGAGCGGCTCCGGGAGCGCCTCGCCGTGGAGGGGTTGGGGACGTTGGTCGTGAGCGGCCGCTCGAACGTGCGCTACCTGAGCGGGTTCACCGGCTCCGCCGGGATCCTCGTGGTGGGTTCCGCCGAGGCCTGGCTGGTCACCGATGGCCGCTACGGCGAACAGGCCGAGACGCAGCTCGCGGGGAGCGGTGTCCGGCTCGATGTCCCCGACCGTGCGGAGGCGAACACGGCCGTGGCGCGCCACGCCTCGGCCGTTCGCGCGGGCGGGGCGCCGATCGGGGTCGAGGCGGAGCACACCAGCTGGGCGGCCGCGCGGGCGCTTCTCGACGCGCTCGGTGACATCCCCGCACGCCCGACCACCGGCCTCGTGGAGGCGCTTCGCCGGGAGAAGGAGCCCGCGGAGCTCGAGCGGATCGAAGCGGCGGCCTCCGTCGCCGACGCGGCACTGGGTCGCGTCGTCTCCCTGGCGGGCGACGGTGTCACGGAGCGGGAGCTGGCCGACGCGCTCGAGCGCGCGTTGGCCGACCTCGGGTCGACGGGGCCTGCGTTCCCCACGATCGTCGCCAGCGGGCCGCGGGCTGCGATGCCGCACGCCGAGCCGACGACGCGCGCGATCTCGCCCGGCGAGCTCGTGATCGTGGACTATGGCGCGGTGGTCGACGGCTACCGGTCGGACGCGACGCGGACCCTCTTCGTCGGGGAGGTTCCGGTCGAGGCGGTGGCGCTCTACGAGGCCGTCGCCGAGGCACAGGCGGCGGGGATCGCTGCACTCCGGGCAGGTGTGACCGCGGGGGAAGTCGACGCCGCGGCCCGAGAGGTCCTCGCGCAGCTCGGCCTCGCCGACGCGTTCGTCCACCCGACGGGTCACGGGGTCGGGCTCGACATCCACGAGGAGCCGATCCTGGCGCGGGGGGCTGCTGCTACGCTCCTCGCCGGTGAGGTCGTGACGGTCGAGCCTGGCGCGTACCTCCCGGGAACGTGCGGGGTTCGGATCGAGGACACCCTGGTGGTGACCGAAGGCGGGAGCCGTCCGCTCAGCCGGGCGCCGAAGCCACCGGTGGTGGTCTGAGCCCCCGGCGGCGGGGGCTCGCGCCCAGGGAGGCGAGCGATCGCGGACATCCCCCTCCAGGCGGCATCCGCGTGGCAGACGGCGCCGGCCTCACGCAGGGACCCCCGGGCTGGCCGCGGCCCTCGGACCAGGGCGTCTCTCGAGCCGACCGTCCGCAAGGAGCCGGGAGAGCGACAGCGTCGAGAGGGCCTGCGAGACTGACAGAGCCCAGCGAGCCGGGGAGACCGACAGCGCCCGCCAGAACCGAGAGAAGAGCCCAGAGAGCCCAGCGAGCCGGGAAGGCCGAGAAAGAGGACAGGCGGGATGGCAGTCACGACGAACGATCTGAAGAACGGCATGACGCTCGAGCTCCCGGAGGGCCTGTTCAGCGTCGTCGAGTTCCAGCACGTGAAGCCTGGCAAGGGCGGAGCATTCGTGCGGACGAAGCTGAAGAGCCTCCGAACCGGCGCGGTGATCGACCGGACGTGGCGGGCGGACGAGAAGATCGAGCAGGCGATCATCGACAAGCGCGAGATGCAGCTGCTCTACCGCGACGGCACGCAGCTCGTCTTCATGGACGCCACGTCCTACGACCAGCTCGAGGTGGCCGAGTCCACGCTCGGCGGCGCCGGCCGCTTCCTCACCGACGGCGCGTCGGCAGTGCTCTCCCTCTACGGCGGCGACGTCGTCGGTGTGGAGCTGCCTGCCGCGGTCGAGCTCTTGGTCGCGGAGACCGAGCCGGGGCTCCAGGGGGACCGCGTCTCCGGAGCTCGGAAGCCCGCCACGCTCGAGACCGGGCTCGTCGTGCAGGTGCCGTTGTTCGTGAACCCCGGCGAGCGCATCAAGGTCGACACGCGCACCGGCGAGTACCTGACCAGGGCCTGACCCGTGGCCGAGGCCCCGCGCCGGGAGGCGCGGGAGCGCGCGATGACGCTCCTCTACGAGGCGGACCTGAAGGCGGCCGACCCAGCCGTCGTGCTCGCGGGGCTCCCGGTGCCACCGGACACCTACACCGCGCGGCTGGTCGACGGGACCGCCAGGGCTCGCTCGGAGCTGGACGCCATCCTGGCGGAGCTGGCCGAAGGGTGGGGGCTCGATCGGATGCCGGTGGTCGACCGCGCGATCCTCCGGCTCGCCCTCTACGAGCTCATCGCCGAGCCGGAGGTCCCTGCGGAGGTCGTGCTGGCCGAGGCGGTGGCGCTCGCAGGCCGGTTCTCCACCGAGGCGTCCAGCCGGTACGTGAACGGGGTGCTGGCGAACGCTGCCCGCCGGCTCCGGGGGCGCTACGATGACGGCGCCGTGAAGCGGGTCCCGTGAGGCCCGCACGGAAGGAGGCTGTCGTGATCGCTGTTGCTCCGCCGACCTGCCGCGTGACCCCCCGAGCGTGATCGAGCAGTCCCCCCGGGAGGTGCCCCCCGCGGGTCCGGTCCGTCTTCGCCGCACCGCACAGGTGCTCACCCCCGCCGACGTCCAACGTGCCAGCGCTCGGATCGCCCACGAGATCCTCGAGCGCAACCGCGGGGTCGAGGATCTCGTGCTTGTCGGCATCCACGCCGGCGGTGTGCCGATCGCCCGGGCGCTCGGCGCGTTGCTCGGTGGCATTGCGGGGGTCGCTCCGCCCGTCGGAGAGCTGGATGTCGCCTGGTACCGGGACGACACTCGGCTGCGGCCGCTCGTGAAGGCCGGGCCGACGACGATGCCGGTGGACGTCACCGGCCAGACCGTGGTGCTGGTGGACGACGTCCTCTACACGGGGCGAACCGTCCGGGCGGCGCTCGACGCCCTCGCAGACTTCGGGCGACCCCGGGCCGTCCAGCTCGCCGTGATGGTCGATCGGGGACATCGAGAGCTCCCCATCCGTGCCGACTTCGTCGGCAAGAACCTGCCCACCCGCCAGGACGAGTTGGTCGAGGTCGGCGAGGACGGTGTCTGGCTCGGTGAGGTGGACGGCCGGTGAGCGCGCCCGATCTCGCCCAGAGCGCGCCCGACCGCCCGCTCGGGGCGTCGGCTCGCCGGCCGAGCGCGCCGGACCGCCCGACGACCGTGCCGGATGGCGGGTCCGACGTCGGGGGGAGGCCCCGTCACCTGCTCTCCGTCGCGGCGCTCTCCCGGGGGAGGCTCGAGGAGCTGCTCGCCTTGACCGAGGTGTTCGTGGAGGTCGCCGGGCGGGACATCCCGCGGGTGCCGGCGCTGCGCGGACGGACCGTCGCGCTCTGCTTCTTCGAGGACTCGACCCGGACTCGCCTCTCGTTCGAGCTGGCTGCGAAGCGGCTCTCGGCGGACGTGGTCAGCTTCGCCGCAGCCAGCTCCTCGCTCAACAAGGGGGAGAGCCTTCGCGACACCGTCGAGACCATCGACGCGATGGGCGTGGACCTGATGGTGGTGCGCCATCGCGCCTCGGGTGTGCCGGCGCAGGTCTCTCGTTGGGTCCGAGCTGGCGTCGTCAACGCGGGCGACGGCTGGCACGAGCACCCCACGCAGGCACTGCTCGACTGCTTCACCGTCCGGCGTGCGCTGGCCGCTCGGGGCCGGGTTCAGCCCGGCCTGGAGGGCTTGCGGATCGGGATCGTCGGCGACGTGGAGCACTCCCGGGTCGCGCGCTCCGACGTGGCCGCCTTCGCCACACTCGGCGCAGAGGTCGTCGTCGTCTCGCCGCCGACGCTCCGCCCGAGCTCGGTCGGCCGCTGGCCGGCGCGCTTCACGAGCGCGCTCGATCCGGAGCTGCCCGAACTGGACGCGCTCTACGTCCTCCGGCTCCAGCGCGAGCGCATGGGCTCCCACGTCCTGCCGGGGCTGCGCGAGTACCGCGCCTGCTACGGGGTCGACGCCCGTCGTGCGGCGATGCTCCCCCCCCACGCCGTCGTCCTGCACCCCGGCCCCATGAACCGGGGCGTCGAGATCGACGCGGAGGTCGCCGACTCTCCTCGGAGCCTCGTCTTGGAGCAGGTCGCGTCGGGCGTGCCCGCCCGCATGGCGGTGCTCTCCTGGTTGGCGGGCGGGGAGCACCACCGCCTGACCCCATCGCCGGTCGACGCCGAGGCGGAGAGCGGGCTCGGTGCAGGAGGAGGACGGTCCGGTGTCTGAGCGCTCGCAGACGGAGACGCTGCCGGTACTCGTGCTCGCGGGCGGGACCGTGCTCGACGCGACGGGGCAACGCCGGGCAGACGTCCTGGTGCGTGACGGGAGGGTCGTCGAGGTCGCACCGACGATCGACCCGCCTGCGGGCGCGACGGTGCTGGATGCCGGGGGTGCGCTCGTCGGGCCCGGGTTCGTGGACCTCCACGCGCACCTTCGCGAGCCCGGTGGGGAGGAGGCCGAGACGGTGGAGACGGGCGCCCGAGCCGGGGCGCTCGGCGGCTACACGGCCCTGGTCGCCATGCCGAACACGTTCCCACCGATCGACTCGGTCGAGATGGTCCGTGCCGTGCGGCACCTGGCCCGTGGAGCCTGCACCGAGGTCGCAGTCGCCGCGACGATCACCGAGGGGCGCCGGGGGGAGCGACTCGCCCCGCTCGCCGAGCTCGCGGCCGCTGGCGTGCGGGTCGTGACCGACGACGGCGCCGGGGTCGCCGATGCACAACTGGCCCGTCGTGCCTTCGAGTACGCAGCCCCCTTCGGGCTGGTCGTCGCCGAGCACTGCGAGGATCCCGCGCTGGCCGCCGGTGGCGTCGCACACGAGGGCGAGTGGTCAAGCCTCCTCGGGCTGGCCGGCATCCCCGCCGAGGCGGAGGAGGTCATGCTGGCGCGGGACCTCGCCCTCGCCGGGCGGAGCGGCGCCCGCTTCCACGCCCTGCACGTCTCGACGGCCGGCTCGTTGGCGCTGCTCCGCGAAGCACGCCGGCGTGGGGTCGCCGTCACGGCGGAGGTGACCCCGCATCACCTCGCACTGACCGACGCGGCGATCGCCGGTTTCGATCCCGTGTACCGGGTCAACCCGCCGCTGCGTCCGGAGGCGGATCGCCGGGCTCTCGTGGCCGCGGTCGCCGCCGGCGAGGTGGACGCCGTGGCGACCGACCACGCGCCGCACGCGCGACACGCGAAGGAGGCGCCCTTCGCCGAGGCACCCCCCGGGATGATCGGCCTCGAGACTGCCTTCGGTGTCGCGCGGGGCGCGCTCGCCGAGCTCCCGCTCGACGTCCTGTGGGGCCTGCTCTCGTGGAAGCCAGCGGCCATCGCCGGGCTCGAGGCCCGTCACGGTGGCCCGGTTGCGCCCGGGAGGCCGGCGAACCTCTGCGTGGTCGATCCCGAGGCTCGGTGGCGGGTGGACCCGGCGGCGGGAGCGAGCCGCAGCGCCAACACTCCCTACGCGGGCTGGGAGCTCGTCGGGCGGGCTCGCCACACTGTCCTCGCAGGCGAGGTCGTGGTCCGGGACGGGGAGGCACAGCGATGACCTTGCGAGGGGACCAGCCCGCCGGCGCCGGGGTCGTGGGCAGTGACGGCGGCGTGGGCCGTGCCGTGGCGGTTGCGGGGATGCTCGCCGTCGCAGACGGCACCACCTTCGAGGGCGAGCTGCTCGGGCCCCCGGCGACGGGGGAGCTCGTCTTCAACACGGTCCTGCAGGGCTACCAGGAGGTCCTCACCGACCCCTCCTACGCGGGTCAAGTGGTGGCCTTCACCTACCCGCACCTCGGGAACTACGGGGTCACCGCCGCCGACAACGAGGCGGCCCGGCCGTGGGTCCGGGCGGTGGTCGCGCGCGCGCTCGCCCCGCGGCCATCCAGCTGGCGGGCGACGGAGGATCTCCCGGCCTTCCTCGCTCGCTTCGGGATCCCGCTGCTCACGGGCGTCGACACCCGCCGCTTGGTGCGCCACGTCCGCAACCACGGCAGCCTCCCGGTCGCGATCGGGCCGCTCGAGGGACCCGGCGCGGCCACACCTGGCGAGCTCGTGGCCCGAGCCGCGGCGGAGCCGGGGACGACCGGTGCGGACCTCGTCGGTCTCGTCACCCGGCGGGAACGCCTCGAGCGGGGTGAGGGGCCGGTCCATCTCGTCGCGCTGGACCTCGGCATGAAGGAGAGCATCGTCCAAGCCCTCGCTCGCCACGCCCGCTGCACCGTGGTGCCGGCGACCACGCCCGCGGCCACGGTGTTGGCGATGGCCCCGGACGGTGTCGTGCTCTCGAACGGCCCGGGAGACCCTGCGGCCCTCCCGTGGCTCGTGGCAGAGGTTCGCTCGCTGCTCGGGCGGGTGCCCGTGCTCGGCATCTGCCTCGGCCACCAGCTCCTCGCCGAGGCGCTCGGCGCCGCGACCTACAAGTTGCGCTTCGGCCATCACGGGGGGAACCACCCGGTCCTCGACCGCCGGAGCGGGAAGGTGGAGATCACGAGCCAGAACCACAACTACGCCGTCGACACCGACAGCCTTCTTGCTGCGGCGAGTGGTGCCGTCGTGACGCACGAGAACCTGAACGACGGGGTCCTCGAGGGCTTCGAGGTCCCCGAGCTCGCCGTGACGGCGGCGCAGTACCACCCCGAGGCGGGACCGGGCCCGCACGACGGCGCGCACCTCTTCGCCGACTTCGTCGCCTCGCTCCAGGGACGGCTCTGATGGGCGCCCGTCGGGACCTGGAGACGATCCTCGTCGTCGGGAGCGGACCGATCGTGATCGGCCAGGCCTGCGAGTTCGACTACTCGGGAACCCAGGCCTGCCGCGTGCTCGCGGCCGAGGGCTATCGGGTCGTGCTGGCGAACTCGAACCCGGCGACGATCATGACGGACCCTGCGTTCGCCGACCGAACCTACGTGGAGCCGCTCGATCCCGAGGTACTCGCGGCGATCTGCGAGCGCGAGCGCCCGGACGCGCTCCTCCCGACCCTCGGCGGGCAGACGGCGCTGAACCTGGCCGTCGCGCTCGCCGAGCGCGGCACCCTCGACGAGCTCGGCGTCGAGCTGATCGGCGCGTCGCTCGAGGCGATCCGGACGGCGGAGGATCGCGACCGCTTCAAGGAGGCCATGGCGTCGATCGGGCTCGAGGTCCCGCCGTCCGCGCTGGCGCACTCGGTCGAGGAGGGCGTCGCGATCGCCGAGCAGCTCGGCCTGCCGGTGGTCCTCCGGCCCTCCTACATCCTGGGGGGCGCCGGGACCGGCATGGTCCGCCACCTCGACGCGCTGCCCGAGGCGCTCTCGCGGGCACTCCGCGCGAGCCCTGTGCACGAGGTCCTCGTCGAGCGCTCCGTCGCGGGCTGGAAGGAGTTCGAGCTCGAGGTGATGCGCGACCGTGCGGACAACGCCGTCGTCGTCTGCACGATCGAGAACTTCGACCCGATGGGCGTCCACACCGGGGACTCCATCACGGTGGCACCCGCCCAGACGCTCTCCGACGTCGAGTACCAGCTGATGCGCGATGCGGCTTTCGCGTGCATCCGGCGCATCGGGGTCGAGACCGGCGGTTCGAACATCCAGTTCGCGCTGGACCCGACCGACGGGCGCATGCTCGTCATCGAGATGAACCCCCGCGTCTCGCGCTCCTCGGCGCTCGCGTCGAAGGCGACCGGGTTCCCGATCGCGAAGATCGCGGCGCGCCTCGCCGTCGGCTACACCCTCGACGAGCTGCCGAACGACATCACCCGCCAGACCCCCGCCTGTTTCGAGCCCACCATCGACTACGTCGTGACGAAGATCCCGCGGTGGGCCTTCGAGAAGTTCCCCGGCGTGAGCGACGTCCTCGGCACCCGGATGCAGTCGGTCGGCGAGGTCATGGCGCTCGGCCGAACCTTCCCCGAGTCCCTCCAGAAGGCGCTGCGCTCCCTCGAGACCGGCCACCTCGGTCTCGGTGCCGAGCCCGCGGAGGAGGTCTACGCCAATCTCGGCGAGGAGGAGCTGCTCGACTCCCTCGCCACCGCGACGCCGGACCGGATCTTCCGGGTCGGGGAGGCGTTGCGCCGCGGCGTGGCGGTGGAGCGCCTCGCGGCGAGGACGGGTATCGACCCCTGGTTCCTCGACCAGATGGTCCTCGTCGTGGCGGAGCGGCGTGCCCTCGAGGACGTGACAGAGCCGAGCGTGCTCTCGACGCGGGACTGGCAGCGGCTGAAGCGGCTCGGCTACTCGGACGCGCAGGTCTCCTATGTGCTCGGGGCCCCGGAGCCGGCGATCCGCCGGAGCCGGCTCGACGCGGGGGTCGTCCCGGCATACAAGACCGTGGACACCTGCGGCGCGGAGTTCGAGGCGTTCACGCCCTACCACTACTCCACCTGGGAGGAGGAGGACGAGGTCCTGGACTCGGGCCGGCCCCGGGTGATCATCCTCGGGTCGGGGCCGAACCGCATCGGCCAGGGCATCGAGTTCGACTACTGCTGCGTCCACGCGAGCTTCGCGCTGGCCGAGGCGGGCTACGAGACCGTGATGGTGAACTGCAACCCGGAGACGGTCTCCACCGACTACGACACCTCGACCCGGCTGTACTTCGAGCCGCTCACAGCCGAGGATCTCGCGAACGTCCTCGCGGTCGAGTCGGCGAGCGGCGCGCTCGCGGGCGTGATCGTGAGCATGGGTGGCCAGACCCCGCTCAAGCTGGCGGGGGGTCTCGACCCGGCCCTCGTGCTCGGGACGCCGCCGGACTCGATCGACCTCGCCGAGGACCGAGAGCGCTGGGCGGCGCGCTGCGCCGAGCTGGGTCTGCGCCAACCCCCCGGCGGCACGGCCACCACGCTCGACGAGGCGCTGGAGGTGGCGGCCGACGTCGGGTACCCCGTGCTCGTCCGGCCGAGCTACGTGCTCGGGGGGCGCGCGATGGAGATCGTCTACGACCCCGACGATCTCCGGCGGGCCCTCGCAGCCCTGTTCTCGGCGGACAGCGGCGCCCGCGAGCTCTTCGGCGAGGGGGGGCCCTCGGGGGATCGACCGGTCCTCATCGACCACTTCCTGGAGGATGCAGTCGAGGTGGACGTGGACGCGCTCCGTGACCGGGCTGGCGAGGTCCTGATCGCAGGCATCCTCGAGCACGTGGAAGAGGCCGGCGTCCACTCCGGCGACAGCGCGTGCGCGATCCCACCGCCGAGCCTCTCCGCGGAGGTCGTGGCGGTCATCGAGGACTACACCGCGCGCATCGCCGACGCGCTCGGTGTCGTCGGCCTCGTGAACGTCCAGCTCGCGGTGAAGGCGGAGGAGGTCTTCGTCCTCGAGGCGAACCCCCGTGCGAGCCGGACCGTGCCCTTCGTGTCCAAGGCGACGGGGGTGCCGCTCGCGAAGCTCGCGGCGCGCCTCGCAGTCGGGACCACACTTGCAACGCTGCGCGAGGAGGGCGTCTACCGCGCCCCTCCCGTCCCGGTCGGGGTCTGCGTGAAGGAGGCGGTCCTCCCCTTCGCCCGCTTCCCCGAGGCCGACGCGCTCCCGGGGCCGGAGATGCGCTCGACCGGAGAGGTGATGGGCATCGACCGCACCTTCGGGCTCGCCTTCGCCAAGAGCCAGCGAGCTGCTGGTGCGCCGCTCCCGGACGCTGGCCGGGTGCTGCTCTCGCTCGCCGACCGCGACAAGCCGGCGGGTGTCGCGCTCGCCGCCGGGCTCGTTCGACTCGGGTTCGAGCTGGTGGCGACCGAGGGGACCGCCGCAGCGCTTGCCGAAGCGGGGGTCCCGGTCGCAGCGGTGGTGGCGAAGGTCGGCGAGCAGGCGCCCGGCCGCCAGGACGCCGTCGGCCTCGTGTCGACCGGGCAGGTCCAGTTGGTGGTGAACACGCCTCGAGGTCAGGGTGCCCGCGCGGACGGGAAGCAGATCCGCATGGCAGCCGCCGCCCACCAGGTGCCCTGCCTCACGACGATCCCGGCCGCCCGCGCAGCGGTGGCGGGGATCGCCGAGTGGCGCATGCACGGCCTCACGGTCCGGAGCCTCCAGGAGCTCCACGCCGAACCGCAGCTCCGCCTCCCGCTGTGAGCCGCTTCGCCGGCCCGAAGCCGGAGGGGGCCGGCGGCGGGGCTCGCGTGGACCTCGCCACCCAGGTCGGGGCAGTCGCTCTCCCGAGCCCGATCTGTCTGGCCTCGGGCACGGCCGGCAGGGGCGCCGAGCTCGCGCCCTACCTCGACCTCGCACGCCTCGGGGCCGTCGTGACGAAGTCGCTCTCCGCGCGGCCCTGGCCGGGGAACCCACCGCCGCGCCTCACGCCCGCAGGACTCGGCATGTTGAACGCGGTGGGCCTGCAGAACCCCGGGGTGGAGCAGTGGCTGGAGGAGGATCTCCCCGATCTCGAGGCGACCGGTGCACGGGTGGTTGCCAGCATCTGGGGCGAGCGCGTGGAGGACTTTGCCACCGCGGCGGCGCTGCTCCGCGGGGCGCCTCCGTGCGTCGTGGCGGTCGAGGTCAACGTGAGCTGTCCGAACCTCGCCGATCGGCGCCGGATGTTCGCCCACTCCCCGAGCGCAACGGCGGAGGCGGTCGAGGCCGCGGCGGCCTGCGGGCTCCCCCTCTGGGCGAAGCTCTCCCCGAACGTCGCCGACCTCGTGGGCATCGCGGAGGCGGCGGCGGGTGCAGGCGCCGCAGCGGTGGTGCTCGTGAACACGCTCCTCGGCATGGTGCTCGACCTCGATCGCCGCCGTCCGGTGCTCGGGCACGGCGGGGGTGGGCTCTCCGGCCCCCCCTTGCACCCGGTCGCCGTGCGGGCCGTCTTCGACGTGAGCGCGGTGCTGCCCGAGCTGCCCGTCGTCGGCGTGGGCGGGGTCCTTCGCGGCGAGGATGCGGTCGAGCTCCTCCTCGCCGGAGCGTCCGCGGTCGAGGTCGGGACGGCGTCCTTTGCGGACCCGGCCTCGGCCGAGCGCATCCAGCGCGAGACGGTTGGGTGGTGCCGCCGCCACGGGGTGGACGCCGTTCGCACACTCGTCGGCGCCGCCCACGAGGGCGCGCCCCTCGTGGATCTGGAGAAAGTCCCGGAGAATCCATGACGCACGGGCTTGTTTCGGCTATCGTCCTCGACATGCCTTTGCCTCCCACTCTCTCACCCGACCAGCGGAAGGCCGCACTGGAGAAGGCCGCGCAGGCGCGACGCGCCCGGGCGGAGCTCAAGGAGAAGCTGAAGTCGGGGACGATCAGCCTCCCCGAGCTGCTCTCGCGTGCAGGCTCTGACGAGCTCGTCGGCAAGATGAAGGTCGTGTCGGTCCTCGAGTCGCTCCCCGGTGTCGGCAAGGTGAAGGCGCGCCGGATCATGGAGCAGATCGGGATCAGCGAGACCCGTCGCCTGCAGGGCCTCGGCTCCAACCAGCGCGAGCGGCTCATCGAGGGCACGGCACGCCACTGATCTTCGTCGTCTCCGGTCCCGGGGGCGTCGGAAAGGGAACGCTGGTCCGCCAGCTCGTCGAGCGCGACCCGTCGCTCTGGCTCTCGAGGTCGTGGACGACGAGGACCCGCCGGCCGGGCGAGGATCCCAACGCGTACGTCTTCGTCGACGAGGCGACCTTCGAGGCCAAGCGGGCCGCGGGAGGGTTCCTCGAGTGGGCGGAGTTCCTCGGTCGGCGTTACGGGACGCCGTCGCCTGACCCTCCGGCGGGTGCGGACGTCCTTCTCGAGATCGACCTCCAGGGTGCCCAGCAGGTGCGTCGACACCGACCCGACGCGACCATCGTGCTGGTGGTCGCGCCGAGCATCGAGGAACAACAGGCGCGCCTGGTCGGCCGCGGCGACGACGACTCGCACGTCGCCGAGCGACTCCGGATCGGCCGGGCAGAGGAGCGCGAAGGTCGGTCGCTCGCCGACCATGTCGTGGTGAACGACGAGATGGAGCGGGCGCTCGGCGAGCTCCAGCGCATCGTCGAAGCGGTGCGCGCCACGCGGGCCGGGCAGGGGGGCAGCGTGGCGGCGGCGCAGAGGGATGAAGGGGGCAGCCTCCTCGGCGAGCCGCACACCGGGGACCGGCGGCTAACCTGAGGCTGCTCACTGCAGCCGTGCCGAACCGGGAGACCCATGCCGCAGAATCGCTCGACGATGATCGACCCGCCGATCGAGGCGCTCCTCGATCGAGTCGACTCGAAGTTCACGCTCGTGACGTTGGCCTCCAAGCGCGCTCGGCAGATCAACTCCTACTTCAACCAGCTCGGCGAGGGCCTCGGGGCGATCGTGCCGCCCCAGGTGCCGTCGCTCGCGCGAAAGCCCCTCAGTATCGCGCTCGAAGAGATCGCTGCGGGCAAGATCGTGGCCGTGCACCCGCCCGAGGTCGACGAGGAGTCCGAGGTGGCGGACGAGGTCCCGTTCGAGGCGGTCCAGTTCGAGGCTCGCGAGTCCGGGGCCGGCGAGGACGAGGCGTTCCCTGGCGCCGCCGTCGGTCTCGAAGCCGTTGCAGACGCCCCCCCCGCCGATCCGGCAGCGGACGGCGACGACGGCGGAGTGACGGCCTGAGCGATCCGGGCGCCGGGCAGTCGCGCCCGGGCTCTCCCTCGGCCGGCCTCGCCGGGCGGACCATCGTCCTCGGCGTAGGCGGCGGTATCGCCGCCTACAAGGCCGTCGAAGTCGCACGGCGGCTGGTCGACGCCGGGGCGGTCGTGCTGCCGGTGCTGACCGAGGCGGCACAGCACTTCGTCGGCGCAGTGACGTTCTCGGCACTTGCGAGCGAGCCCGTGGCGTCCTCGTTGTGGCAGGCGAGCGATCCGATCCCGCACACCCGGCTCGGCCAGCGCGCCGACGCGGTGCTCGTCTGCCCAGCAACGGCTGACCTGCTCGCGCGCTACGCGCACGGCCTCGCGGACGACCTGCTCGCCGCGACCCTGCTCGCGACGCGCGCACCGGTCGTCGTCGCGCCGGCGATGCACGCCGAGATGCTGGAGCACCCGGCGGTCGTCGCGAACCTGGCGCTCTTGGCCTCCCGGGGGGTCGGCGTGGTGCCGGCGGGGACGGGTCGGCTGGCGGGTGGTGACGTCGGGAGTGGCCGGCTCGCGGAGCCTGCGGACATCGTCGCCGCGGTCGCGGGCTTGTTCCACCCGCGGGATCTCGCGGGCAAACGAGTGGTGGTCAGCGCGGGCGGGACCCGGGAGCCGCTCGACCCCGTCCGGTTCCTCGGGAACCGCTCCTCGGGGCGCCAAGGTCATGCGCTTGCCGAGGCGGCAGCCGCGCGGGGGGCGGCGGTCACCCTCGTCACCTCCTCCTCGCTACCGCCCCCCCCGGGCATCGACGCCGTGGTCCGTTTCACGACGACGGCGGAGCTCGAAGCTGCCCTCCTCGAGACCGTCGTGGACGCAGACGTCGTGGTCATGGCCGCCGCCGTCGCGGACTTCCGGCCCCGGACGGTGGCTGCCGAGAAGCTCCACCGTGCCGACGGCCTGGTCTCACTCGAGCTCGAGCCGACGCCCGACATCCTCGCCGCGCTGGCGGGCAAGCGCCGGGCGGGCCAGCTCTTCGTGGGTTTCGCGGCCGAGACCGCCGCGGCGGTGGCGCGAGCCCAGGAGAAGCTCGCAGCGAAGGGGGTGGACCTCGTCGTGGCGAACGACGTGACGGAGGAGGGGGCTGGTTTCGAGGTGGAGACCAACCACGTCGTGATCGTGTCCCGAGCCGGTGTCGTCGCGGAGGTCGGGCCGGCGCCCAAGCGAGTGGTGGCGGATGCCGTGCTGGACGTGATCTCGGCGCACCTGGCAACGTAGAGGGATGCGCCGCCACACCTTCACCTCGGAGTCCGTCACCGAGGGTCACCCCGACAAGCTCGCCGACCAGGTCTCCGACGCGATCCTCGACGCGATCCTCGCGGAGGACCCGATGGGGCGGGTCGCCTGCGAGACCCTGCTCACCACCGGGCTCGTCGTCGTCGCCGGCGAGATCTCCACCAGCGCGTACGTCGAGATCCCCCGCCTGGTGCGCCGGACCATCTGCGACGCCGGCTACGACCGCGAGGCCTTCGGCTTCGATGGGAACACCTGCGGGGTCGTGGTCTCCATCGACGAGCAGTCCCCGGACATCGACCAGGGCGTCTCGGCAGCCTGGGAGCTGCGCAGCGGCCGCGGTGGGGAGGACGTCCTGAACGCCCAGGGGGCGGGCGACCAGGGGATGGTCTTCGGCTACGCCTGTGACGAGACGCCGGATCTGATGCCCCTGCCGATCTGGCTCGCGCATCGCCTTGCCCAGCGTCTCGCAGAGGTCCGCCGCGCCGGCGTGCTCCCGTACCTCCGTCCCGACGGCAAGACCCAGGTGACCGTGGCCTACGAGGACGGCGCGCCGAAGGCGCTCACGACCGTGCTCATCTCCACGCAGCACCAGCCCGGCATCGACATCGAGACCCTGCTGCTGCCCGACCTGCGTGAGCACGTGGTCAACCCGCTGCTCCCGCCGGACCTCGACACGAGCGGGCTCACCATCCTCGCGAACCCGACCGGCCGCTTCGAGCTCGGGGGTCCACGCGCCGACACGGGCCTCACCGGCCGCAAGATCATCGTGGACACCTACGGTGGCGCCGCCCGCCATGGGGGGGGCGCGTTCTCCGGCAAGGACCCCTCGAAGGTGGACCGGTCGGCGGCGTATGCCGCACGCTGGGTGGCGAAGCACGTCGTCGCTGCAGGGGCGGCCCGGCGCTGCGAGCTGCAGGTCGCCTATGCGATCGGCGTCGCTCGGCCGGTGTCGGTCATGCTCGACACCTTCGGTACCGAAGAGGTGGACCCGCTGCGCCTCGAGAAGGTCGTGACGGAGCTGTTCGACCTGCGGCCGGCGGCGATCATCGAGCAGCTCGACCTTCGGAGGCCCGTCTACCGCCGGACGGCCACCTACGGGCACTTCGGCCGGTCGCCGAAGGAGTTCACCTGGGAGAGCACGCCCCACGTGGCGGAGCTCCGCCAGGCGCTCGGCCTCTGAACGACGCCCCGGAGGCGGGCGGCACCCCGGGAGGCGGCGAAGCCCCGCGCACCGTCCGGGTGCTGCCGGAGCGGGGCCCGGGTGGGAAGGCGTTCGACTACGCAGTGCCGGAGTCGTTCGGCCTGCCCGAGCCCGGGCGGCGCGTGCGCGTCCCGCTCGGCCGGCGAAGCGTCGGGGGGTGGGTGCTCGGCCCGGGCGGCGACGGGGGAGGGCATCGGCTGCGCCCGCTCGCGGGGGACCGGGGGCTCGGGCCGGCTCCCGAGGTCGTCGCGCTCACGGCGTGGGCCGCGTGGCGGTGGGCGGGTCGACGCGAGGCCTTCCTCGTCGCGGCGTCGCCGCCACGCCTGGTCCGGAGCCTGCCCGAGCCCGCCCGAGCCGGGGACATCCCACGCGCGGCGGCCCGAGCGGCTGGCCCGATCGTCGCTGGCCGTCCCGAGCTCGGCCCACGTCTCGCCGAGGCGCTGCGCTCCCGGGCGGCCGTGGCGCGAGTCGGACCGGCCAGCCCTGCGTGGCCGTGGCTGCTCGGAGCCCTCGCGTCGCTCGCACCGGGGCGCTCGGCGCTGGTCCTCGTGCCGTCGCTCGCCGGCGCGGCGCGGGTCCATCGGACACTCGTCGCGGCCGGGATCCCTGCCGCGCACCTGCCGGACGGCTGGGCAGCGGCGGCCGCCGGCGGGAGGGTCGTGGTGGGGAGCCGAGCGGGCGCGCTCGGGCCCTGCCCGGACCTCGGGCTCGTGGTCGTCCTCGACGCGCACGACGAGGGTTTCGTGGAGACCCGGGCCCCCACCTGGGACGCCGTCGCCCTGTCGCGGGCCCGCGCTGCGAGAGCCGGGGCGGCGTGGCTCGCGGTGTCGGCCTGCCCGACCGTCGAGCTCCTTGCCGGCGCCACGCTCGTCGCCGAGGAGCGGGCCCGAGAGCGTGGGGGCTGGGCCCCGCTCGAGGTCGTCGACCTGCGCGAGGTCGACCCTCGCCAGGGTCTGCTCACCCGTCGCGTCGTGGAGCTCGCACGCCAGGCCACCTCGGACCGTCCGCTCCGCTGCGTGCTGAACCGCACGGGGCGCGCTCGCGTGCTGTGCTGCGCGGCGTGTCGCGAGCCGGTGCGCTGCGAGGCGTGCGGCACTCCCCTCGAAGAGGACACCTGCGCCGGCCTCCGCTGCCCCGGCTGCGGCGCTCGCCGCCCCGGTGTCTGCGCCGCCTGCGGTGCGACGAAGCTCAGCCGCCGGCGGCCGGGGGTCGCTCGGCTGGCCGAAGAGCTCGCGACGCTCGCGGGCCGCCCGGTGGTGGAGGTCACGGCGAGCACCCCGCCCGGAGCCGAGCGCAACGCCGCGGTCGTCGTCGGGACGGAGGCGGTCCTGCACCGGGCCGAGGCGGCGGACGCCGAGGAGGGTCGCCGGACCCCCGGTGACGTCGCGCTCCTGGACCTCGACACCGAGCTGCTCGGGGCGCGCCTCCGGGCTGCGGAGGAGGCGCTCGCGCTGGTCGCTCGCGCAGCGCGTGTCGCGGGCGGGCGCGAACGGGGGTGCCGGGTCCTCGTCCAGACCTCCCTCCCGGGCCACGAGGTGGTGCGCGCCGCCCAGCGGGGCGAGCCCGGCCTGGTCACCGCCAGCGAGGAGCCGAGGCGATCGCTGCTGCGCCTACCGCCCCACTCGGCGCTCGCGTCGGTGACCGGCCCGCTGGCCGCCGCCTGGACGGTACCGCTCCAGCCGCCGATCGAGGTCGTGCCGGCTGCGGGAGGTCGGATGCTCGTGCGCGCACCCGACGTCGAGACGCTCTGCAACGCCCTCGAGGGCCTCGGCCAGCTCCCCGTGGGGGTTCGGGTCGAGGTCGACCCGCGGCGGATCTGATCGCCCGGCCCTCGCCTCCCGCTCGGC
>JAJYWE010000010.1:37512-65012 GCA_021791675.1 Actinomycetes bacterium
TCCGCCCCCGATGCCTCCATCTCTGCCGTCAGCACCGCGACGCTCACTGCGGTCCGCCTCCCACGAGGCCCGTCGGGCGAGGAGGGCTGCTCGAGCATGCTCGCCGAGCTGCGCCGGCTGCAGGTGGTCTCCGAGCGCCGCTGGCTGTGGAGCAGGGCCCGGACCGACACCCCCTGCCGTCTCCGCTGTCCTGGCGGCCTGGAGCATCGCATTCGGCACCTCGAGGCAGTCTCGCGGCCAGAGTGGGGCCCAGGAGTCGGCCGCTCTCGGCCAACCGCGCCCAGCCACGCCGAAGCAGCCCAGAGCGGACGGGTAGCGGTCGGAGCACCAGGAAGCCGCGGAGATCGGTGCCGGGCCTGCAGACGGCCACCTTGGTGACGGACAAACCGGTCCTGCCTGGTCGCAACACGCGGCGACCGGTGACGCCGGCCGCTCGGGCTTCACGCGGGTAGGCGGCTCGTTCCTGAAACCTCCGTCGCTGGAGACGGCGCTGCGTTCGAGCCACTGCGACACCACCCGCTTCTTGCTCGAACTCGGCGCTGGTCAAGGGCAATGCTCGGGGCCCGTGTCGAGGGGGATCGAGCCAGCTGCAGCCACCGCGGCCGACGGCGGCGAGGCTACCGGCCGAGCTCGAGGCCGGGACCTCGTTCGCGGCGGATGCCGCGAGCCCGCTCCTGCTCTCGGGCGTAGACGAGGGCACGGTCCTTCCAGGTAGCGACGGCCACCTGGAGCTCGTCGTAGCGCGTGTCGTCGAGCGGGAACGCCGCCCTCGGCAGCCGGTCGATCCTGCCCAGCATCTCGGCAAACACCCTTGCGTCGAACCCGTGGTCCTTCTCCGCCGCGAGGTCGAACAGCCGGTCGAGTCCGTAACGGTCGGCCACCGACATGAGGTCCACGAAGTCCCGAGCTTCGGCGCGGCCGAACAGCGCGAGCAGTTTGTCGACGGCGACGGCGCTCGGGCCGAAGAAGTCGAGGTCTCGGGTTCGACGGTCGACATCGCCCCATGCGATGAGCGCGGCCCCGCCGGCCAGGGCGAAGCCGTCAGCTTCTGTCAGCACTGCGACGATCCGCGCGATGCGTTCCTGCAGCGGGCTCAGCACTCAGGGCCGATCCGGTCCACGACGGCCGAACCACTCCGACCACGCGGCACGAACGTACGGGGGGAGCACGAGCTCATCGAACACCCTTGCGAGTTCCTCGACGTCGACGTAGTAGCGACCGTCGTCCTCGGTCCCCTCGCGCAGCACCTGCTCGTAGAGACGCAAGCGGTCCTCTCGCCGACTGGGGTCGTAGGTGAGAGCCGGCTCGCTCCAGGAGATGTGAAGGGGCAGCTCGACGACGCCGGACGCCTCGAGCAGGGTCCCGTCGTCGATATCGTCGGGGATCGCGACCGGACGCGATGCCGGCCCCAGCCACGCGGTCCGCGTCCTGGCCACGCCTGGATCACCCGGTCCATGTCCACGGCCGTGGGGGCCGGTGCATCGAACAGGAGCGCTTCTCGACTCTCTTGGTCGAGTCACCCCCGATCGAGATCGGTCGCGAGCTGGCCGAGTTGCTCACGCAGGAGATCGTGGTTCGAAGACGCGACACGCGACACCCCCTGCGCGTCCAGCTGCTGCGTCCGGCATCGTGATGGGTCCAGCGTCGCGTCGGACCTGCCGAGTTTGCCTGTCTGGTCGTCGGCTACCCCGTGGGCTCTCCGGTGGCGGATGTCGTGGGGTCGTTCCGCATCGACCGGAAGACTGCCGTCGGGCACGTGGGCTTCAGTGGATCTCCCATCGAGACCGTCGATCGCTCCGAGGGGACGACAGGTCGCGACGACGCGACGGTGCCCGGGGGCCGCGACGCTCGATGCCCAGGGCGAGCCCCCGGAGTCGGTGGCCGGGAGTTGCAGGTGGCACCGAGCGGACGCAGCGCGTCCCGGAGGAGGCTGGAGTCGTCCGGCGGTCCCGGGGATGTCGACGCCGTGCCGAGGCGAGCGCGTGGGGGGGGATCCCAGAGGGCTGGCCGGTGACAGCACGGCCGCGACCCCACCAGGCCGTGGGTCCCGAGCTCGACCCGGCGAGGCCGTCCTCCACGCTCCTAGCCTCGGGGTGTGGACGACGCCCGCAGCCCCCGGGGGGCTCACCCGTTCCGGCGTCTCGGGTTCCTCGGCAGCCCGACGGAAGCTGCGGTGGTGCTCGAGGCGCTGCTCGACGCAGGGCACGACGTCGTCGGGGTGGTCACGCGTCCGCCAGCGCGGCGGGAACGGCGCGGGGCCGCTGTGCCGACGCCGGTCGAGGCGGTGGCAAGGTCGCGGGGCCTCGCCGTTGCCCACGAGCCCGGAGCGCTCCTCGCCCTCGGGATCGACCTCGGCGTGGTCGTCGCCTACGGTGCTCGGCTCCGCCCCCCCGTGCTCGGTGGGCTCCCCCTCGTCAACCTCCACTTCTCGCTCCTGCCGCGCTGGCGAGGCGCAACCCCGGTCGAGCACGCGATCCTCGCCGGGGATGCCGACACCGGCGTCTCGGTGATGGAGGTCGTCGACGAGCTCGACGCCGGCCCGGTCTACGCGACCGAGCGGGTCGCGATCGGGCCTGACGAGACGGTGACGGCGCTGCGTGCCCGGCTGGCCGAGGTCGGAGCCCGGCTGCTCGGCTCCCTGCTCGGCGCGCCGGGGGGCTTGCCGATGCCGGTCCCCCAACGCGGCGAGGTCGCGCTCGCGCCTCGGCTCACCAGCGCCGACTTCTTCCTTCCCTTCGCCGGACCGGCGTCGTACTGCGCTCGGCTGGTCCGCCTCGAGCGGGCGTGGACGACGATGCCGGACGGCGCCCGGCTCGGCGTGCTCGAGGCCCGGGCGATCCCCGGTGTGGTGCCCGCCGGGGTGCCCGGCACGCTCGACGGTACGGTGGTGCGTTGCGGCGACGGCGCACTCGCGCTGGCGCAGGTTCGACCTGCGGGGCGCATCGCGATGGACGCAGCGGCCTGGGCGCGGGGACTGCACCTCCCCGAGCCCGTCGTGCTCGGCGCATGCCGGCCCTGAAGGGCGCAGGGCTCGCCTCGCGGCGCGTGGCCGCCGACGTCCTGGCGCGAGTCGAGCAGGGTGCCTGGGCGAACGCGGCGCTCGACGCGGCGCTCGCGCGAACGACGCTGTCCGGACCGGACCGAGCGCTTGCAACGGCGCTGGTCTTCGGGACGCTCCGTCGCCAGCGCGCCTGCGACTGGCTGGTCGACGAGGCGCTGCGGCGCGAGGTGGAGCTCCCCGTGCGGATCGCCCTACGGCTCGGCGCCTACCAACTCGTGTTCCTCGGCCAGCCCGCGTACGCGGCGGTCTCGACCGCCGTCGCCACCGCTCCCCGGCGCGCCGCCGGTCTCGTGAACGCGGTGCTCCGACGCATCGCAGCGGCGGACGAGCGGTCCTGGCCATCGCCGGCGGTCGAGCTCTCCTACCCGGACTGGATCGTCGAGCGGCTCTTCGAGGACCTCGGGGAGCCCGACGCACTCGGCGCACTGGGCGCGATGAACGAGCCGGGCGCGGCTGCCATCGGCGCGGGGGGCACGCACCAGGACCTGGCCTCGCAGTGGGTGGCGGCCGCCGTCCCGCACCCGGCCGGCGGGATCGTGGTCGACCTGTGTGCAGCGCCGGGTGGGAAGGCGGTTGCCGTCGGTGCCGGACCCTCCCTCGTGGCGGCCGTGGAGCGTCGCCCGGGGCGGGCGCGGCGACTGGCTCGGCGGGTCCGACGCGACGACGGTGCGCTCGCCGTGCTCGTCGCGGACGGCCGGTTCCCGCCGCTGCGTCCCGGGTTCGCCGACTGCGTCCTCGTCGACGCTCCGTGCAGCGGTCTCGGTGCGCTCCGGCGCCGGCCCGACGCACGCTGGCGTTTGGACCCGGGCGCTCCGGCGCGGCTCTCGCAGCTCCAGCGGGAGCTGTTGGAGGGGTCCGTCGGTCTGCTCCGGCCCGGTGGCACGCTCGTCTACTCGGTGTGCACCCTCACCCGGGTCGAGACCGAAGGGGTCGACGCGTGGATCGCCGACCGCTTCCCGTCGCTGCGCCCGCTCCCTCGTCTCGGTCCTCCCTGGCAGCAGCGGGGGAGGGGGGAGATCCTCCTTCCCCAGACGGCGGGCACCGACGGGATGTTCCTCCTCCGCGTCGCGCTGCCGGGCTGAGCCTCGCCCAACTGGCCCTCCTCCGGTGTGGCCCTCCTCCGGGCTGGCCCACGCCCGAGCGGAGTCGGCACTGCGACGGCGTAGCGTGCGAGCCGCAGGGAGCAAGCGGCCCGGAGAGGGCGAGAGGAGGCCCGATGGGTGATCGGCTCGGTCTGGCTGCAAAGGTGCTCACCGTCTCGGACGGGGTGATCGCAGGCACCCGCGAGGACCGCTCGGGCGCCCGACTGGCGGAGCGCCTCGTGGAGGCCGGCTTCGAGGTCGTCGCCCGGGCGGTCGTCTCGGACGGTGCGGCCGAGGTGGCGAGTGCGATCCGGGACCTCTGCGCCGGTTTCGCGGGGTTGGTGGTCACAACGGGGGGAACGGGCTTCGGACCGCGGGATCAGACGCCCGAGGGCACACGGGCGGTGCTCGACCGCGAGGCGCCCGGCCTCGCAGAGGCGATGCGCGCGGTGAGCCCCCTCGGCCGGCTCTCGCGCGGGGTCGCCGGCACGTGCGGTCGCGCCCTCGTCTGCAACACGCCGGGCTCGCCCGCCGGCGCCGTCGAGTCGATCGACGCCATCCTCGACGTGCTCCCGCACGCCCTCCGGCTGCTGGCGAGCGAGGAGACCCCGCATCCGCATCCGGACTCGGGCCCGTCCGACGCCGCGTCAGGGGGTCGAGCGCTGCCCGGTGGCCGAGCGGCCACACCTGGGGGCTCGGCCCCGACGGCCGGCGGTGCCGCAGGTGCGCCGGTCGGATGAGCGAGCGGCTACGCCCGACGGCCCTCGATCTCGAGGACGAGCGCTGGATGGGTCGCGCCCTTCGCGTGGCGGCGACTGCACGCCTCAGGACGTCGCCGAACCCCTGGGTCGGCGCCGTCCTCGTCACCGCCGGGGGTGCGGTGTTCACCGGCGCCACGGCGGCCCCGGGTGGGCCGCATGCCGAGCGCGCTGCCCTGGAGGCTGGCTCGGCTGCGGTGGGTGGTCGCCGGGCGTGGGCGGCGGGCTCGACGCTCTACGTGACGCTCGAGCCGTGCGCGCACCACGGCAGGACGGCCCCCTGCACCGAGGCCATCCTCGCGGCCGGGGTGTCCCGAGTCGTGGTCGGCGTCCTCGACCCGGACGAGCGGGTGCGCGGGCGCGGGATCGCGGCACTCGAGGACGGGGGCGTCGTGGTTCGCATCGGCGTCCGTGGTCGCGAGGTGGAGCACCAGCTCGAGCCCTATCTCCACCACCGCCGGCGCGGACGCCCGTTCGTCGTGCTCAAGCTGGCCGCGACGCTCGACGGGAGGCTTGCGGCGCCCGACGGCTCCAGTAGGTGGATAACCGGTCCGGCAGCGCGGCGCGACGCGCACCGGCTGCGCGCGGAGAGCGACGCCATCGCCGTCGGCGCGACGACCCTTCGGGTCGACAGGCCCGCACTCGACGTCCGGGGAGTCCCCGGCGCTCGCAGCCCTCGCCGCCTCGTGGTGCGTTCCCCAGCCGGCGACCGGGGCCTCGGAGCGGTGCCGGAGGGCTTCGAGGTGCTCGAAGTCCCGCTCGGCGCCGCGCTCCGCCGACTCGGGAGCGAAGGTGTCGTCCAGCTGCTCGTCGAGGGCGGGGCGAGCACTGCGCACGGTTTCTGGTCGGCGGGCCTCGTGGACCGACTCGTTGTCTACCTCGCCCCTGCGCTCCTCGGGGGCTCCGACGGCGTGCCACTGCTCGAGGGACCGGGCGCACCCACGATGTCCGGCATCTGGCGGAGCGGGTTCTCGTCCGTCCGCCGGCTCGGGGACGACCTCCGCCTCGACGTGCGCGGCAACGGGGAGGCCGGTGGCGCCGTGGACGCCTGCTAGCAGACGGCCGGTAGCGTCAGTGGCGCCATGTTCACCGGGATCGTCGAAGCGCTCGGACGAGTCGAGCACCAGGAGCACGGCCGCCTGGCGGTGTCGGCGGGCATCGTCACGGAGCTCGAGATCGGGGCGTCGGTGGCGGTGAACGGCTGCTGCGTCACGGTCGTGGGGCTCGGCAACGGCGCCTTCGAGGCGGACCTCTCCGAGGAGACCCGAGCCCGGACGACCCTCGCGACCCTGGCTCCGGGTGACACCGTGAACCTCGAGCGTCCGCTCACCCCGGCGTCGCCGCTCGGTGGCCACCTCGTCCAGGGTCACGTGGACGGCGTCGGTCTCGTCCGGCGAGCAGCTCCCGACCTGGAGGTCACCGTCGACGCGGGTCTGGCTCGCTACCTCGTCGAGAAGGGCTCGGTAGCGGTCGACGGCGTGAGCCTCACGGTGACCACCGTCGGGGGGACGACCTTCGGCGTCGCGGTGATTCCGCACACCGCGGCGGTCACGACGCTCGGCCTGCGCCGACCCGGCGAGCGCGTCAACGTGGAGGTGGACGTCCTCGCCAAGTACGTCGAGCGACTGGTCGCGCCCTACCGCGCGCAGGTCGGGGGTTGACCGTGGCCATGGCGCCGATCGAGGACGCGATCGCGGCCATTGCCGCCGGAGGCATCGCCGTGGTCGTGGACGACGAGGACCGGGAGAACGAGGGCGACCTCATCATGGCGGCGGAGCACGTCACCGAGGAGAAGGTGGCCTTCTTCCTCGAGCACACCTCCGGGGTCATCTGCGTCCCGCTCACGCCGGAGCGGGTCGAGCAGCTCCGACTCCCCCTCATGGTCGCCGAGAACACCGAGAGCCAGCGCACTGCGTTCACCGTGAGCGTGGACGCGGCCTCCGGGACCACCACCGGCATCTCCGCCGGCGATCGAGCGGCGACGGTGGCAGCACTGATCGACCCGGCGACGCGACCGACCGACCTCCTCCGCCCCGGCCACGTCTTCCCACTCCGGTACCGACCGGGCGGGGTGCTGAAGCGCGCCGGCCACACCGAAGCCGCGGTCGACCTGGCCGTCGCAGCCGGCTGCCAACCGGCCGGCATGCTCTGCGAGGTCGTGAGTGCCGACAAGCGTGGGATGGCACGACTGCCGGAGCTCGAGCGCTTCGCCGCCGAGCACGGTCTCCCGCTCGTCTCCATCGCCGACCTGATCCGCTGGCGGAGCAGCCGCGAGCGGCTGGTTCGCCAGGTCGCGGGCGCCACCGCACGGATCCCGACGGTCTACGGGGACTTCACGGCGGTGGTGTTCGAGTCGCTCCTGAACGGCGACCAGCACGTGGCGCTGGTGATGGGGGAGGTGGCTGGCCGGGAGCGGGTGCTCGTGCGGGTGCACTCGGAGTGCCTCACCGGTGACGCGTTCGGCTCGCTGCGCTGCGACTGCGGTCCGCAGCTGGACGACGCGCTGCGCCGGATCGCGGCGGAAGGCCAGGGTGTCGTGGTCTATCTCCGGGGCCACGAGGGGCGGGGGATCGGCCTCGCACACAAGCTGCGCGCCTACAACCTCCAGGAGCAGGGCCGCGACACGGTCGACGCGAACGTCGAGCTCGGGCTCCCGGTCGACAACCGCGAGTACGGCATCGGCGCGCACATGCTGCGCGACCTCGGGGTGACGACGATGCGCCTCCTCACCAACAACCCCGAGAAGTACGGGGGCCTCGAGGGCTTCGGCCTGGACGTGGTGGAGCGGGTCCCCCTCGAGAGCCGCCCCAACCCCGAGAACATCTCGTACCTGCGGACCAAGCGCGATCGGATGGGCCACCTCCTCGGGGGCCTCGACGACTTCGTGGGGCCGTCGGACGCAGGCGCTCGCGTGCTGCCTGGCGATCCCGAGGCGGCGGGCCGTTGACCGCCGAGCCGGGAGGCCGTGCAGAGAGCCGACCCGACGGGCTCTCGGGGGTCGGAGGTCCGCCGGCCGTGGCGCGCTACGCCGGGCGGCTGGACGCGTCGGAGCTGTCGGTGGCGGTGGTCGCCAGCCGCTTCAACGAGCTCGTGGTCGAGCGGTTGGTCGCCGGTGCGCTGGGTGAGCTCGCTCGTCTCGGGGGCGACCCGGACCGGGCGCTCCTCGCGTGGGTTCCCGGCGCCTACGAGCTCCCGCTCGCGGCGAGCGTCCTCGCGGGTGAGCACGACGCCGTGGTCTGTCTCGGCGCGGTGATCCGCGGGCAGACCGGGCACTACGAGCACGTGGCGGGGACGTGCGCGACGGGACTCGCGCGCGTCCAGCTCGACAGCGGCCGGCCGGTCGTGTTCGGCGTCCTCACCACCGAGAACTTGGACCAGGCGTTGGACCGGGCAGGCGGCAAGGCTGGGAACAAGGGAGCAGAGGCGGTCGACACGGCGGTGGAGATGGCGAACCTGCTCGGCGTGCTCCGGCGGCGCTGAGCCGGGACATGCTCCGTCTCGTCCTTCCGAAGGGCTCCCTCGAGCGGGCCACGCTCGAGCTGTTCGAGGAGGCCGACCTCGCGGTCGAGCGCTCCTCGGAGGTCGACTACCACGCGCACATCGCCGATCCCCGGGTGGAAACGGTCAGCATCCTGCGCCCCCAGGAGATCCCGACCTACGTGGCCGAGGGGCTGTTCGACCTCGGGATCACGGGTCGGGACTGGATCGAGGAGACGGGCGCGACCGTGGTGTCGCTCGGGCGGCTCGGCTACTCGAAGGCGACCTCGCGCCCCATCCGGGTGGTGCTCGCGGTGGCCGACGACGCGCCGGTTGCGAGCGTGGCGGAGCTGGCGACGCTGGCGCCCGGGCGGCGGGTCCGGGTCGCGACGGAGTACCCGGATCTCACCCGGCGCTGGCTCGCCTCGCAGGGAGTCGACGCCACCGTGACCTACTCCCACGGCGCGACAGAGGCCAAGGTCGGCGCGATCGCCGACGCGGTGGTCGAGCTCACCGAGACGGGACGTGCGCTACGCGCGGCCGGGCTCCGCATCGTCGCCACGCTGCTCGAGTCCTACACCGAGCTCGTGGCCAACCCCGAGGCCGTTGCCGACGAGGCCAAGTTCCGGGCGATGCGCGAGCTCCAGACCCTGCTCGAGGGGGTGCTGAGCGCCAGGGGGCGAGTGTTGCTCAAGCTCAACGTGCCAGCAGACCGCCTCGACGCGGTGATCGCCGTGCTGCCGGCGATGCGCTCCCCGACGGTGTCCGCGCTCTTCGAGCAAGAGGGCTTCGCCGTCGAGACCGTGGTCGCGAAGGCGGAGATCAACACCCTGATCCCCGCCCTGAAGGACGCCGGCGCCACCGACATCCTCGAGCTCGGACTGGCGAAGATCGTCCGGTGAGCGAAGCGCCCTCGACGCCCTCCCCGCCGCCCTCGACCCTCCTGGCCGACCACCGGGTGACCCGCCGGGGCCGCGTGACGGCCTTCGATGCCCACGTGGGCCTCGGTACTGTCGTCGCGGAGGGGGGTACCGAGCTGCCGTTCCACTGCACGGCGATCGCCGGCGGGAGTCGCACCATCCCGGTCGGGGCCGAGGTCGTCTTCCTCGTCGCCGCCGGGCCGGTGGGCCGGCTGGAGGCGACGAGCGTGACGGCGCTGGCGAGCGAGGGCTAGGCGCCCTCCGGCGCCGTGGCGCGTCCGTCGTGCGCGGCCTTGACCTGGACCCAGGCGAGGCGGAGCTGGGCGAGACCGTCCACCAGGGTGGGCTCGTCGGGGCCGAGGCGACCGTGCAGCGTCTCCAGCAGACCGGCGAGCCCGTCGATCGCGAGCTGCGCGTCCGCGAGATGGGGGGGCTGGCTCGAGAGGTGTACCGCAGCCAGCTCGAACAGCCCGTAGCAGTGGTTCGCGACCACGGCGGCGGCAGGGGTTCTGGCGAGCGCGTCCCGCAGTGCCGCCACCTCGGCCTCGACGGCCGCCGGGTCCTCGGTCCCGGGTGCGCCGTTCCGGCGGCCGTCCGGCGCAGGCCCGCCAGACCGAGCCGGGCCGGGCTCGCCCTGAGGATGCGCCCCGGAGGGAGTCTCCCGGGGGCGCTCGTCGGCGGGCCGCGTGGGGGGCGGGACCGGTCGTTCCCCGCTCGGTGTCCAGAGTGAGCTCACGCCCTGCTAGCCTACGGTCTGTCGTAGCGGAGGGAAGCGGGGCGATTGCCTCCACCTTGCGTGCTCGAGAGCGCGCCGGGTCCGTCGTGTGTGCCTCGCTCCCCGTCGATCCGACCTGATGGGTCGACGAATCGAGAGGAGTGATGCCGCATAGCCGCCACCACCAACGCAGAGCCTCGGATCAACGAGCGGATCCGGGCACGAGAGGTCCGTCTGGTCGCACCTGATGGGCAGCAGCTCGGGATCAAGCAGCTCCCCGACGCCCTCGCGCTGGCACGAGACCTCGATCTCGACCTGGTGGAGGTGGCCCCGCAGGCAAATCCCCCGGTCTGCCGCATCATGGACTACGGGAAGTTCAAGTTCGACGCCGCGCAGCGGGCGAAGGAGTCCAGGCGGCGCTCGTCCAACGTGTCGATCAAGGAGATGAAGTACCGGCCGAAGATCGGTCCGGGAGACTTCGAGACCAAGACGCGCCAGGTCTCGCGCTTCCTCGGCGACGGGCACAAGGTCAAGGTCACGATCATGTTCCGTGGCCGTGAGGTGTTCCACCCGGAGCTCGGCCGGAAGATCCTGGACCGGATCGCCGAGGAGGTGTCGACGGTCGGGAAGGTGGAGGCCTCTGCCCGACTCGACGGGCGCAACATGACGATGGTGCTCGCACCGGACAAGCGGGCGCAGCAGCTCGCCGCGAGGGCCGCCGAGGAACAGGACGGCAAGGCCGGCGACGGCGCAGTCGCTGTGGTTCCCCTGGCTGGCGACAGCCAGACTCCGGTGCCGCCGCCGGTCGGAGCTGGTCCCGTCGGGAACGGGGCGGTCCCGTCCCACACTGCACCCGGTCGGAGCGGCGAAGCAGGCGGTTCTGTCCCGGGGGCCGCCGAAGGTGCTGCCACGGCGACCGACGGGGCCCCGATGCCTCGGACGGGCTGAGCAGCTGGAAGGGGCCCTCCGAGCGTCGGCGCAGAGGAGGTGGGCGCCGGACCTGGCGGTCCGGCGTGCGGCGCGGGACGGACCGGCGCTGGTCGGTCGGGCGGCGCGCCCGGGCCTCGGGCCGGCTGTGCAGGAGCGTCCGTCTCGCCGGCAGCGCAGCCCGAGCGCACCAGGTGGACGGCGAGGCACGCTGGCCCAGATGCGAGGGCTGGAAGCCGACGGCGCGAAGACGAGAACCCGGAAGACGGACCCGCAAGACGAAGTCGGAAGACGGACACAGAGCGAGGAGTGACGGGCGATGCCCAAGATGCGAACGGACCGCGGCGCCAAGGCCCGCTTCAAGGTGACGGGATCGGGGAAGCTGATGCGCCGGCGGGCGTTCCGCTCCCACCTGCTCGAGAAGAAGTCGAGCAGGCGCACCCGCAGGCTCGGACGTGAGGCCGAGGTGACGGGCGGCGATGCGCGCCAAGTTCGCCGGCTGCTCGGGATCTGACGCGAGTCGAGGAGGAGGAGCACGATGGCAAGGGTCAAGCGGGCGGTCCACGGACGCAAGCACCACCGCGCGGTACTCGAGCAGGCACAGGGCTACTACGGAAACAAGAGCCGCTCGTTCCGTGCAGCGAACGAGCAGGTCATGCACTCCCTGCAGTACGCCTATCGCGATCGCCGGGCGCGCAAGGGAGACTTCCGGCGCCTCTGGATCCAGCGGATCAACGCCGGGGCGCGGCTGAACGGCTCGAACTACAGCCGCCTCGTGGCGGGGCTCGCCGCCGCCGACATCGAGCTGGACCGCAAGGTCCTCGCCGACGTGGCGGTGCGCGAGCCCGAGGTCTTCGCGGGCCTGGTGCACCGGGCCGAGGAGGCGCTCGCTGCAAAGGAGAACGGCGCATCCGGCGGGCCGGCTCCTGCGACGGGGGTGGACGCGAGCGTGGCAGGGGACCAGGTCTCCTGAGCGAGCCGCTCAGCTGGCGCCACCAGCGGGTACAACGGCTGCGCCGGCTGGTCCGCCAACGGAGTCGACGCGCCGTCGAGGGTGCCTGCGTCGTCGAGGGACCTCGGGCCATCGCCGAGGCGCTCCGTGCCGGGGCCCGGGTCGAGTCGCTCTACGTGGCACCCGGGCCGCTCGGTCCGAGTGGGTCCGCCGTCGTGGAGGAAGCGGCTCGGCACGGTGTGAGACTCTTCCCGCTCGCAGCGGGTGTCGCCGAGCGCGTCGCGGACACGGTGACCTCGCAGGGCCTCTTTGCCATCGTCGCGACGGTGGCCGAGCCGATCGAGCGGTTGGCGGGGGCCCGCCTCGTCCTCGTCGGGCTCTCGCTCCGTGACCCCGGCAACGCCGGCACCCTCGTTCGCTCGGCCGCCGCGGCGGGTGCGGACGGCGTCGTCTTCGCCGGCACCTCGGTCGACCCGTTCAACCCGAAGACCGTTCGGGCGTCGGCAGGCGCGGTCTTCCACCTTCCCCTCGTCGTGGCGCCGGACCCCCGTGAGGCGCTGGAAGCGCTCCGCGCTGGCGGCATGCGCTGCCTCGCAGGGCTGGCCCATGGGGGCGTGGACTACCGAGTGGCACCCCTCGGCGGACCGCTTGCCCTGGTGCTCGGGAACGAGGCACACGGGATCGACCCGTCCCTGGCCGGCTGTGTCGACGGCGGGGTTACGATCCCCCTGGCGCGAGGCGAGTCGCTGAACGTCGCGGTCGCAGGCTCGATCCTGGCCTTTGCCGCCGCAGGCGCCTCCGAGAGTCGGTCGCGTGTGCCGGTCGAGGGTCTCGCCGCCGAGACGGCGGTGGGTCGCCCTCCCGAGAAGGAGGAGGAGCCTTGACGGGCAGCGGTTCCGGCCACGAGGTCCGAGGGGAGCCCACGCCTGAGGCGGTGCTCGGGCCACTCGAAGCGGCTGCCCTGGCGGCGATCCGCGGCGCGCGTTCCTCGGACGAGCTCGCTGCCGCAGCGGCCGACGCCCTCGGCCGGCGATCCACGCTGGCCGAGGAGCAGCGCCGCCTCGCTGGCCGGCCGCCCGCGGCGCGTCCCATCTGGGGGCGGGCGCTCCAGGAGGTGCGGGCTCGTCTCGAAGGTGCTGTCGCAGCGGCCACTGCCCTGCTCGAGGAGGCGGAGCGCCAGCGACGCCTCGCCGCCGACCGGCTGGACCTGACCGAGGTGCTCCCCGCGCCGACCGCCGGCCACCTCCACGTCGTGACGCAGACGCTCCAAGTGCTCGAGGACGTCTTCCTCGGGATGGGCTTCGCGATCGCCGAGGGACCGGAGGTCGAGGACGACTGGCACAACTTCACGGCCCTCAACACCCCACCCGGCCACCCGGCGCGAGACGCGCAGGACAGCTTCTACCTCGACGTCGAGCCGGCCGGATCGATGCTCCTCCGGACGCAGACCTCGCCCGTGCAGATCCGGCTCATGGAGTCCTCCCCCCTCCCGATCTACGCCGTCGTGCCGGGGCGGGTCTACCGCCGCGACACCGCGGACGCGAGCCACCTCCCTTCCTTCCACCAGCTGGAGGGGCTCGTCGTGGACCGCGGCATCGGTTTCCCGGATCTCGCGGGGACCATCGAGACCTTCACCACCGCCTACTTCGGCCCGGGTGTCCGCTCGCGCCTCAGGCCGGGCTTCTTCCCCTTCACCGAGCCGTCGGCCGAGTTCGACATCACCTGTACGGTCTGCGGTGGCGAGGGCTGTCGGACCTGCCGGGGCGTCGGCTGGCTCGAGATGGGCGGCTGCGGTCTCGTGGACCCAGCGGTGTTCGAGCTGGTCGGGATCGACCCGGAGATCTGGTCCGGTTTCGCCTTCGGGTTCGGCCTGGACCGCCTTGCGGCCATGCGCTGGGGCATTCCGGATGTGCGCCTGCTGATGGAGAACGACGTCCGCTTCCTCGCCCAATTCTGAGGTGCTATGAGAGTCCCCCTTTCCTGGCTCGACGAGCTCGTCGAGCTCGACGCCTCCCCCGCCGATCCCGCGCGGGTCGCGGAGCTGGCGGCCACCTTCGCCGATCTCGGGCTGGTCCCCGAGGCCGTGGAGGCCGTCCCCGGTGCCCTCGAGGGGGTGGTCGTCGCGCGCGTCGAGGCGATCTCGCCGATCGAGGGGGCCGATCGGATCCGTGCGGTGGTCGTGGACGCTGGCAGTGGGCCGGTCGAAGTCGTCTGCGGCGCGTGGAACTTCGCCGAGGGGGACGTGGTCGCGCTCGCCACCGTGGGCACGACGCTGCCGGGTTCCACCGAGCCCCTCCGGCGGCGGAAGATGCGGGGAGCGACCTCGAGCGGGATGCTCTGCTCCGCGGCGGAGCTCGGCTTCTCGACCGACGGCGCTGGGATCTTGCTGCTCGACCCGGCGACGCCTGTCGGCGCGCCGCTCGGGGAGCTCCCCGGGCTCGGGCCGGACGTGGTGTTCGACCTGGAGATCCAGGCAAACCGGCCCGACTGCCTCTCGGTTGTCGGTGTGGCACGGGATCTTGCTGCCCGCGTCGGGGCCCGGCTGCGACCTCCCGCGGCCGTCGCAGATCCGACGCCCTGGCTCGGCGAGCGGGAAGGGGCGCCGTCGGCGCGACCGGGACCGGACGGGGCGGCACCGGCTCCCGGCGACGTCCGCGTCATGGGTGCCATCGCGAGCGTCGGCATCGAGGCGGGTGCGCCCTGCGGCCGTCTCGACGGGCTGGTCCTCGAGGGGATCCGGGTCGGGACCTCGGCCCCCGTCGTCGCGCGGCGCCTCTCGCTCGCGGGCATGCGGCCGCGGAACTCGGTGGTCGACGCCTCCAACTACGTGATGCTCGAGACCGGGCAGCCCACCCACCCCTACGACCTCGACCGACTCGGTGCGCCGGGCCTCGTCGCGCGCCGTGCACGCCCCGACGAACGTCTCGTGACCTTGGACGGTGTCGAGCGCCTGCTCGAGGAGACGGACTGCGTGATCGCGGACGCGAGTGGCGCCGCCGTCGGGATTGCCGGCGTGATGGGAGGCGAGAGCTCCGAGATCGTCGCCGAGACCTCCCGGGTGCTGGTCGAGGCGGCCTGGTTCGAGCCACTTCCGATCGCGCAGACGGCGCGCCGGCTCGGACTGCGCACGGAGGCCTCCGCACGCTTCGAGAAGGGGTGCGACCCGGAGGGCGCCTCGGGCGCGCTCGCTCGCATCGCCGAGCTGCTCGGGGCCAGCCGGCCCGGGGAGGAGTCCGCAGTCGTCGGCGAGGGACCGCCCGGGATGCCCGCGGTACGGGAGCGTCTCTCGGCGGTCTCCGTGCTCCCGGCGCCCCCGAGTGTCGCCGTCCGGGTCCAACGGGTGAACGAGCTGCTCGGAACGGCGCTCGAGCCGGACGCCATCGCCCAGCTCCTCGAGCCGATGGGCTTCGGCGTGGGTCACGAGGCTCCCGAGCGCCTCGTGGTAGAGGTCCCGTCCTGGCGACCGGACTGCGCTCGGGAGATCGACATCGTGGAGGAGGTCGCTCGTCAGTACGGCTACGGCCGGATTGTTGCTCGACCCCGCCGGAGCCCCGGCGTCGGCGCGCGCACACCGCTCCAGGTGTTGCGTTGGCAGGTCCGGCGGCTCCTCGCCGGGCTCGGCGCCGACGAGGCGTGGACCGCCACGCTCCTCGCTCCGGGGGCCCATCTCGCCGTGGGCGTGGAGGGGTCGGGGCTGGCGGTCGCGAACCCGATGGTCGCCGAGGAGGTCGAGCTCCGCTCGAGCCTGTTGCCGGGTCTGCTCGGTGCGCTCGCGCGCAACGTCACCCGCCAGGAGGACGCCCTGCGACTGTTCGAGATCGGTCGGGTCTTCCGTCGACAGGACGGGCCGTGGCCCGCGGAGTCGGAGTTCGCCGCCCTCCTACTCGCCTGGCCGGGTGACGACGCCCGAGCGGCGGTGCAGGCCTGGCGGACGCTCGAGGGCGGACTGCGGCTCCAGCCGGTCCTGTTCGAGGCCAGTGCCGTCGACGGCCTCCATCCCGGGCGTAGCGCGCGGCTCCGCGACCAGGCAGGGTGCCTGGTCGGTGTCGTCGGAGAGCTCGATCCGGCGCACGTCGCCGAAGCGGGCCTGGTGGCCGGACGGCGGATCGGGTGGCTGGCCGTGGACCTCGCAGCGCTCCTCGCAGCGCCGAAGAAGCCGGAGTCCGTCGTCGTGCCGAGCAGGTTCCCGACGGCGGAGTTCGACCTCGCGTTCGTGGTCGATGACGAGACGCCCGCTGCGGTGGTCGAGGAGCGCCTCCGGGGCGCCGCGGGAGCGCTGCTGGTGCACATCGCCCTGTTCGACGTGTTCCGAGGGCCCTCGCTCGGTGAGGGCCGCAGGAGCCTGGCCTGGCGGCTGCGAGTGGCGGCGCCGGATCGGACGCTCGGCGAGGAGGACTTGGCGCAGCTGCGGAGCCGCTGCGTCGCGGCAGCCGAAGCGGGCGGGCTGGCCACACTCCGGAGCTGAGCCGCGGAGCCGCTGCGTCGCGGCAGCCGAAGCGGGCGGGCTGGCCACACTCAGCAGCTGAGCAGCTGAGCAGCCCGGACTGGCCCGGGGGCTCGCCGTGGGGCGGTCTGCTCCAGGCGCCGCCGGCGTCAGGCGCCGCCCAGCGCCGGGGATGCGCCCGCACTGGGCTCGGTGTCGCCGGCAAGGGCCCGGATGCTTGCCCAGAGCGCCGGCTCGGCGGCCTCGGCGAGCAGCGCGCAGTCCGGTTCGGGCAGGCGTTGGAGGAGGCCGTAACGGATCGCATCCTCGGTCTCGGGAGCCCCGGCGGCCTGCTCGAGCAAGGGGGCGACCACGCGGAAGAGCGCGGGCCGTCGGCCACTGGCGGTGGACGCGACGAGCTCGGCCAGCGCATCCAGGACCAAGCCGAGTGGCCACGTCCCTTCACGGTCGAAGTGGCCGCTGCCGCTCGGGGGCCAGCCGGCCGCAGACCGCTCCCCGTTGCCAGCGGACGGCTCTCGGCGGGGCGCAAGGGGAGCCCCATCCGGGCTCACCCGCAGCGGCACCAGCGGTCCGGGCCAGGTCGATGAGGTCGAGCATGCCTCGATCGCACAGCATTCCCGCAGGCCCGGGACCCCCCGGAGGAGGTGGTCTGCGAGAGCCTGCTCGTCCGGGTCGACCCAGGAGGTCACGCGGGCAGCCTACGGCGCACGACGCGCCGGCGGAAGGTGACGGCGCCCACCCGGCGCGCACATGGCTGGGGTTGCATTGATATGCACGACGACGTATGGTCATGCAGTGAGCTCTGATCCGGCCTCGCCTGCGCCCCCTCGCATACCCGTCGCCGTGCTCGGCGCGACGGGGTACGCGGGAGGCGAGCTGCTCCGCCTCCTCGCCGGCCACTCCGTGCTCGAACCCGTCTTCCTCGGGGCTCGAGCCGGCGAGGGGAGAGAAGTGGCCGACGTGCACCCCCACCTCGCCGGCGCGTACGCCAGCCGACGGTTCGACCCGCTGGACGGAGGGCTTCCCGAGGAGGCGCGCCTCGCATTCCTGGCACTTCCGTCGGGGGAGGCGGCCAAGCTCGTGCCGAGCCTCCTCGAGCAGGTCGAGCACGTGGTCGACCTCTCCGCGGACTTCCGGCTCCGAGATCCCGAGGACTACCCGCGCTGGTACGGCTTCTCCCATCCGGCGCCGACCCTCCTCGCCTCGGCGGTCTACGGGCTCCCGGAGCTCGCCGGGCGCGCCCTCGCCGGTGCCCGCCTCGTGGCCGTTCCCGGCTGTTATGCGACCGCCGCGGCGCTGGCGCTGGCCCCGCTCGTCGCCTCGGGCCTCGTCGAGCGGAGCGGTATCGTCGTCGACGCAGCAAGTGGCGTCTCCGGCGCAGGTCGGGAGGCCAAGGTCGAGTCCCTCTACGGGAGTGTCGCCGAGGACTTCCGCGCGTACGGCCTCCTCCGGCACCGGCACACGCCGGAGATGCAACAGACGATCGGCGCAGAGCTCCTCTTCACCCCGCACCTGGCGCCGATGTCCCGAGGAATCCTCGCGACCTGCTACGCGCGGGCGGTCCCGGGCTGTACGACCGAGACCGTTGCCGGCGAGCTGTCCCGCGTCTACGACGACTCGCGCTTCGTCGCCGTGTCGGCGCAGCCACCGTCGACGAAGGCCACCGCGGGGACGAACATGGCGCTGCTCGACGGGATGGTCGACGAGCGGACCGGGTGGGCGGTCGTGCTCTCGGCGCTCGACAACCTCGGCAAGGGTGCGGCGGGGCAGGCGCTGCAGTGCGCGAACCTCGTTCTCGGACTGCCAGAGGAGACGGGGCTCACCTGCGTGGGGGTGGCACCGTGACGGTGACCGCGCCGCCCGGCTTCGTCGCGGCCGGCGTGTCGGCGGGCATCAAGGGAGAGGACGCACTCGACCTCGCGCTCGTCGCGACGGTGGATCGGGAGCCGGTCGCGGCCGCCGCCACCTTCACCACCAACCGGGCGGCAGCGGCACCCGTTCGCGTGAGCCGGGAGCACCTCCAGACGAGCGGCGGGCGCGCCGGCGCGGTGCTGCTCAGCTCGGGGAACGCGAACGCGGCCACGGGCCGTGGCGGACTCGAGACCGCCGAGGGTGCGTGCGGCCTGGTCGCCGAGGCCCTCGGGCTCGCGCCGGCATCGGTGCTCGTCTGCGCGACCGGCCTGATCGGCGTTCCGCTCCCCCTTGCTCCGTTCCGCTCCGGCGTGCCCCTCGCCGTGGCGGCACTGGAGGCGACGCCCGAGGCGGGGGCGCTCGCCGCCGAGGCGATCCGCACGACGGACACGCGCGCGAAGACGACGCTGGCGCGGGGGGCCGGTTTCGTGGTCGGAGGGATGGCGAAGGGGGCGGCCATGCTCGCACCGGCGATGGCGACCATGCTCGCCGTGCTCACCACCGACGCGGCAGTCTCGCCCGAGGTCCTGGCGAGCGCCCTCAGGGCGGCGGTGGACCGGAGCTTCAACGAGCTCTCGGTCGATGGCTGCTGCTCGACGAACGACACGGTCGTGGCGCTCGCGAACGGCCGGGGCGCGAGCGTCGAGCCGACTGCGCTCGAGCGCGCCCTCACCGAGGCGTGCGAGGACCTGGCGGCGCAGATGGCCGACGACGCGGAGGGGGCGACCAAGGTGGCCGAGATCGTGGTGTGCGGTGCGCTCGACGACGCGGAGGCCGCCCGCGGTGCGCGCCGGGTTGCCGAGAGCCAGCTCGTGCAGGCGTCGCTCCACGGCGCCGACCCCTACTGGGGGCGGATCGTGTCCGAGCTCGGCGCGGCAGGCATCGGCTTCGAGCTGGAGCGGGTGCGGGTGTCCTACGGTGGCGTCGCGGTCTGCGAGCGCGGGGAGGCCAAGGGCCACGACGCCGGCGCCGTCGCCGCCCACCTGGCTGGGAGGCACATCCGGATCGAGGCCCACCTCGGCCTCGGTGAGGGTTCGGCCCGGGTGCACACCACCGACCTGTCCGCGGCGTACGTCGAGCTGAATGCGACGACGTCGTGACCGCCCCCACGGTCGGTCCCGGCGGCTCCCCGGCCGCCCTCAAGGCCTCGGTTCTCGCGGAGGCACTCCCGTGGTTACGGCGTTGGCGCGGTTCGACCGTCGTCATCAAGCACGGGGGCGCGGCCCTCGAGGCAGGCGGCGGCCCGGCGGGGCTCGCTGGTTTCGCTGCTGACGTCGTGCTGCTGGCGTCCGTCGGGCTCCGGCCGGTCGTCGTCCACGGTGGCGGGCCGCAGATCGGCGCCTGGATGCGACGGGTGGGCAAGGACCCCGTGTTCGTCGACGGGATGCGGGTCACGGACGCCGAGACGCTCGACATCGCGCGCATGGTCCTCGTCGGCAAGGTCAACCGCGAGCTGGTCGCCGCGCTCAACGTCCACGGCCCGGTCGCCGTCGGGATCTCGGGCGAGGACGCCGGGCTCATCCGGGCGAGCGCGCACCCCGGCGGGCTCGGCTTCGTCGGCGAGGTCGAGGCCGTCGACCCGACGATCCTCACCCGCCTGCTCGCCGAGGGGATCGTGCCGGTCGTCGCGACGATCGGTGCCGACGCGACGGGCCAGGCCTACAACATCAACGCCGACGTCGTTGCGGGTGCGCTCGCCGGGGCGCTCGGCGCGGCCAAGCTCGTCTTCCTCACCGACGTGGAGGGGATCCGGACGGACCCCGCAGATCCTGCGACGCTCCGCCGCCAGCTCGGGGCAGCCGAGCTCGAGGCCCTGCTCGAGGGCGGGAGCCTGGTCGGCGGGATGCGACCGAAGGCGACCGCCAGCCTGGCGGCCCTTACGAGCGGGGTGGGCAGCGTGCACCTCGTGGACGGGCGCATTCCCCACGCCCTGCTCGTCGAGATCTTCACGGACGAGGGGATCGGGACGATGGTGCGCGCGACGGGGACGGTTCCGACGGGCCTCGGCGCAGGACCGGGGGCCGGTGTCGAGGCCGTCGGCGGGTCGGCGGTTGCCGACCGGGCGGCCGGTGGCGAGCCGGGGACGGCGGCGCGTGCCGGCGAGGTGTTGATGCCGACCTACGCGCCGCCGCAGGTGCGCTTCGTCTCGGGTCGAGGCGCCTGGCTCGTGGACGATGCCGGCCGGCCGTACCTCGACCTGCTCTCGGGGATCGCCGTCACGTCACTCGGGCACTGCCACCCGGCGCTCGTGAGCGGCCTGCGGGACCAGGCCGAGCGCCTCTGGCACGTCTCGAACCTGTTCGAGACCGAGCCCGGACCGGCGCTTGCCGCCCGGCTCGACCGGCTCGTGGGGGGTGGCGTCCCGGCGGGCGGGCGGGTGTTCTTCGCCAACTCCGGTGCCGAGGCGAACGAGTGCGCGCTCAAGCTGGCGCGCCGTCGTGGCGGGCCAGCGCGGTCGCGTATCCTCTCGGCGCTCGGGGGTTTCCACGGTCGCACGTTCGGCGCGCTCGCAGCGACCGGCCAGCCCGAGAAGGCCGCCGCGTTCGCGCCGCTCCCGGGGGGCTTCGAGCACCTCCCCTACGGCGACCTCGCCGCGTGGGAGGCGGCGATCGACGAGACGGTTGCCGCGGTCGTCGTCGAGTCGATCCAGGGTGAGGCGGGCGTCGTGGTCCCGCCGGATGGCTGGCTCACCGGGCTTCGGCGCCGCTGTGACGAGACCGGTGCCCTCCTCGTCGTCGACGAGGTCCAGACCGGCCTGGGGCGCACCGGCCGGTGGTGGGGTTTCGAGCACGAGGCGGTCCTACCGGACGTCGTCACGATGGCCAAGGCGCTCGGCAACGGCATGCCGATCGGGGCCTGCTGGGCGCGTACCGAGGTGGCGGCCGCGTTCCGGCCCGGCGATCACGGCAGCACGTTCGGCGGCCAACCCCTCGCGGCCGCAACGGCGCTGGCGGTGCTCGACGCGCTGGAGGCCCTGGACGCGCCGGAGCGGGCCGAGCACCTCGGCCGGGAGCTCGCGACGGCGCTCGCGGCCCTGCCCGGCGTGGCCGCCGTCCGGGGGCGGGGGCTGCTCCTCGGGGTGGTGCTGGACCCATCCTGCGGGAGTGCCGCCGAGGTCGCACGCCGGTGTCTCGAGGCGGGGCTCGTGGTGAATGCCCCGGCAGCGCAGGTGCTCCGTCTCGCGCCCCCGCTCGTCGTCGAGCCGGACGAGCTGGAGCAGGCGGTCGCGGTGCTGGCGGCGGTGCTCGAGGGTGGGCCACCCCCGCTGTTGCGGCCACCGTCGGGTCTTCCCGGGGTGAGCGAGCGCCTGCTCGCGCCGGCGGGGGAGGTCGCGTGACCGCGTGGGCGCCGCGGCGCGGCCCCAGGGGCGTCCGGCACTTCCTCGAGATCGACGACCTCGACCGCGAGGAGCTCGAGGCCGTCCTCACGCTCGCGGCCGAGTCCGCGCTGCCGCAGGTTCTCGAGGGTCGAGGGGTGGCACTGCTGTTCGAGCACCCCTCGCTGCGGACGCGCCACGCCACCGAGGTCGCCGTCTCCGAGCTCGGGGGCCACCCGGTGAGCGCGGTCGGTGCGGAGGTCGGCCTCGGTGTGCGCGAGCCGGCCGCCGACGTGGCGCGGGTGCTCGCCGGCTACCACGCTGTCATCGGCGCACGCGTGCGACGGCACGGAACCCTCGTCGAGATGGCGGCTGCACTGGACGGCGCCGGTCAGCCCGTGCCGGTGGTGAACCTGCTGTCGGACGCCGGGCACCCGGCCCAGGTGCTCGCAGACCTCCTCGTGCTCCGTCGCCACCTCGGCGAGCTCGCGGGGCGCCGGCTCACCTATGTCGGCGACGCGAACAACGTCTGCCGATCCCTCGTGCTGGCGGGCGCGCTCACGGGGTTGCAGGTGACCGTGGCGGCACCGGCCGGTTTCGGGCTGTCGGAGGAGCTCGTCGAGCGGGCCGGGCAGCTCGGGGCGGCACCGGTGTGCCTCGACGACCCGCACGAGGCCGCAGCGGGCGCGGACGCGCTCTACACCGACGTGTGGACGTCGATGGGCCAGGAAGCGGAGAACGCTCGCCGCCGGCAGGCGTTCGCAGGCTTCACGCTCGACGGGTCGGTCCTCGCCGCCGCGGCACCAGGTGCGATCGTGCTGCACTGCCTGCCGGCGCACCGGGGCGAGGAGATCTCGGAGGACGTCCTCGAGGGCACGGCGTCGGTGGTGTTCGAGCAGGCAGCACTGCGCAGGGCGGCGATGGTCGGTCTCCTCGCGTGGCTGGGAGGGGTGGAGCCGAGATGAGCGTGGCGGAGAACCGCCTGGCGGCGTGGGGAGGTGTGGCGCCGAGGTGAAGGTGGCGAAGAACCAGCGTCAGCATCGCATCGTCCGGCTGCTCGAGTCGAGCGTCGTCTCCAGCCAGACCCACCTCCTCGAGCTGCTCGCTGCCGAGGGGTTCCTGGCCACGCAGGCCACGGTCTCTCGGGACCTCGAGGAGCTCGGCGCCGTCAAGGTCCGCCTCGGTGGGGGGGAGGTGGCCTATGCGATCCCCGAGCTCCCCTTCGAGCAGGCCCTGCCCGAGGACCACCTCCGACGAGTCCTCTCCGAGTGGGTCGTCGAGTCCGCGCGATCGGGTGACCTGGTCGTGCTCAGGACCCCTCCCGGTTCTGCGCACGTCGTCGCCTCCGCGCTCGACCGGAGCAACCTGGAGGGCGCGATCGGCACGGTCGCGGGAGACGACACCCTGTTGGTGGTAGCTGTCGAGGGCGGTGGGGCGGCACTCGGCCGCCGCCTCGGTGAGCTCGCCGGGTTGGCCGGCGAGGGCGATGGGACCGAGGACGGCGCCCCGGGTGGGAACGGGACGCAGGGTGGGACCGGGGGCCTGGGTGGGACCGGGGGTGGGGGCGGTGCTGCCGAAGGGGCCGGGGGCGGCCCCCGCCGGGGTGCCGGCGAGGCGCGCGGGTCGAGCGACGAGAACGGTACCGAGGGTCGACGCGGCGGAGACGGGCGAGACGGTGGAGACGGAGCAGGCGGTGTCGCAGACCCGCCCGGGAGAGAGCGAGGCTGAGATGAGCAAGCGTGTCGTGTTGGCGTACTCCGGTGGCCTGGACACTTCGGTCGCTGTGCACTGGATGGGCAAGGAGCTGGGCGTCGAGGTGATCGCCCTCGCCGCGGATGTCGGCCAGGGGGGCGACTTCTCGGCGATCGAGGACCGGGCGCGGGCGGCCGGTGCCGTCGAGGTGGAGGTCGTGGACGCGCGGGCAGACCTGGCGGCGCACTACGTCGCGCCCGCCATCAGGGCGAACGCGCGCTACGAAGGCCGTTACCCGTTGGTCTCGGCGCTCTCGCGCCCCGTGATCTCGGCCGCGCTCGTCGACGCGGCGCGCCGCTACGGGGCCGACGCGGTTGCGCACGGCTGCACCGGCAAGGGCAACGACCAGGTCCGCTTCGAGGTCTCGGTCCGGGCGCTCGCCCCGGAGCTCGAGGTGCTGGCCCCGGTCCGTATGTGGGGGCTCACCCGCGAGGACTGCATCGCGTATGCAGCGGCGCACGACATTCCTGTCCAGGTGCGTTCGGACAGCCCGTACTCGATCGACGAGAACCTCTGGGGGCGTGCCATCGAGTGCGGCGTGCTCGAGGACCCCTGGGAGTCGCCGCCCGCGGACGTGTTCGCGCTCACGGCCGAGACGGCGACCGGCGAGCGTTCGTTCAGCCTCACCTTCGACGAGGGCGTGCCGACGGCCCTCGACGGTCGCGCACTGCCGCTCGAGCAGCTCGTTGCAGAGGTGGGCGCGATCGTCGGCCCGTACGGCTGGGGCCGGGTCGACATGGTCGAGAACCGCCGAGTCGGGATCAAGAGCCGTGAGGTCTACGAGTGCCCTGGCGCGCTCGCCATCCTGGCGGCGCACGAGGACCTGGAGGGTCTCACCCTGGAGCGCGACGTCGCGCACGAGAAGGCCCGTCTCGAGCCGCGCTGGGCCGAGCTGGTCTACGACGGGCTGTGGTTCTCGCCCCTGCGCCAGGCGATCGACGCCTTCGTCGAGTCGACCCAGCGCCACGTGAGCGGTGAGGTGCGCCTCACCTGCAGCCCGGGGCGCTGCGACGTGGCAGGGCGGCGGAGCGAGGTGAGCCTCTACGACTACGAGCTTGCGACGTACTCGGCGGGCGACCGCTTCGAGCACCGCCACGCAGAGGGCTTCGTCCGCCTCTGGGGCGAGAGCCTGTCCACGTGGGCGCGCCGCCAGGGCGGCGCCGGGTGACCCTCTGGCAGGCGCGCCTCTCCGGCGCGCCGGACCCGACCCTCCTCGCGTTCACGGAGAGCCTCTCGTTCGACCGGGCGCTCGCGCCCTTCGACCTGGAGGGCTCCCGGGCACACGTCGCGGGCCTCGAAGCCGCAGGCCTGCTGGACGCGGAGGAGGCCGGCGCGCTCCGGCGGGCGCTCGACACCGTCGGCGCCGAGCTCCGAGCCGGCACCTTCTCCCCTGCGCCAGGCGACGAGGACATCCACACCGCCGTCGAGCGGCGCGTCACCGAGCTCGCCGGGGAGGTCGGCGCCCGCCTGCACACGGGCCGCTCGCGAAACGACCAAGTGGCCACGGACCAGCGCCTGTTCGTCCGGGCCGGGCTCGCCGAGGTCTCGGAGGGCCTGGTCGGCCTCGCCTCCACCCTGCTCAGGCGGGCGGAGGAGGCGGGGGACGCCTACCTCCCCGGCTACACCCACCTCCAGCGGGCCCAGCCCGTGCCCCTCGCGCACCACCTCCTCGCCCACGGTTGGGCGCTGCTCAGGGACCTCGAGCGCTGTCTCGACGTTCGCCGGCGGACTGGTGTGTCGCCCCTCGGCGCCGGCGCCCTCGCCGGATCCTCGCTCCCGCTCCAGCCAGCCGTCGTGGCCGAGGCGCTCGGCTTGGATCGTCACTTCGAGAACTCGCTCGACGCCGTGGCCGACCGTGACTTCGCTGCGGAGGCACTGTTCGTCCTCGCGCTCGTCGGGGTGCACCTCTCCCGCCAGGGCGAGGAGGTCGTCCTCTGGAGCACCACCGAGTTCGGCTTCCTCGGCCTCGACGACGCCTTCGCAACCGGCAGCTCGATGCTCCCCCAGAAGAAGAACCCTGACATCGCCGAGCTCGCTCGTGGGAAGGTGGGTCGCCTGGTGGGTGACCTGGTGGCGGTGCTCACCACCCTGAAGGGGCTGCCACTCGCGTACAACCGCGATCTCCAGGAGGTCACCGAGCCGCTCCTCGACGCGACGGCGACGGTCACCAAGGCGCTGGCGGCTCTCGCTGGGCTGTGGGGAACTGCCCGCTTCGAGCTGGAGCGGATGCGCGCGGCGGCTGACGACCCGGCCAGCGCGGCGGTCGACCTCGCGGAGTGGCTCGTCGCGCGGGGCATGCCGTTCCGGCGGGCGCACGCCGTCGTCGCCAGCGTCGTCCGCAGGGCGGGTGCGGAGGGGATCGGGCTCGCAGACGCGGTTGCAAGCGAGCCTTCGCTCGGGGCTCCCGCCCTCGGCATCCTCGAGGCGGGTGCTGCGGTGCAGCGGCGCCGGACCCCAGGGGGCGCGGGCCCAGCGGCGGTAGCAAGCCAACTGGACGCCTTCCGGAGCCGTCTCGCGACGCTCGCCGAGGCGGCGGCCCGGGCCTGAATGGCCGGGTGCGACCCGGGCGCCTTGCCCCCCGGCGACCGCCCTCCGGGCGCCGGGACATCTCTCCTCGGGAAGGCGCCGGCCGGGGAGCGGGCCTTGCCGTGCTCGCTCGGGCCGGCGCCCGCGTGGGACCTCGAGTGGCCGGCGGCCTGGGAGCCCTTCCCGCTCGACGACCTCGCCGGGCACGCATCCGAGGTCGGACCCCGCCTGCTCGGGGCCATCCTGGCCGTGGAGCAACCGGGTGTGCAGCCAGTCGGGCCCCGAGGTGTGCAGGCAGTTGAGCAGTCCTCGCTGGTGGTCGCGGCGCGCATCGTCGAGGTGGAGGCCTACGGGGGGAGCGACGACCCCGCCTCCCACGCCGCGCGGGGTCGGACCCGGAGGAACGGGGCGATGTTCGCCGGCGCCGGTCGGCTCTACGTGTACCGCTCCTACGGGATCCACCGGTGCGCGAACGTGGTGACCGGCCCGCCCGGGACGGCGGGTGCGGTCCTCGTCCGCGCCGTCTCCCCGCTGCTCGGCGAGGCCTCCATGCGGGCGCGGCGCGGCGCTGCGGGTGGCGCGCACCTCGCGGACGGCCCGGGGAGGCTCTGCGAGGCACTGGGGATCGAGCTCGACGACGACGGCTGCGACCTCTCGGGCGGAGGCCGGATCCACCTGCTCCGGGGCTGGCCGGCGTCGGATGGGGCGGTCCGACAGGGGCCGCGGATCGGCATCACGAAGGCGGTCGATCTGCCGTGGCGTTGGTGGGAGGAGCCGGCCCGGTCCGAGGGTGTCCGCCAGCCAAGCGTTGACACCCGTCCGAGCGGGGGCTAGATTCTCCTCTCGCCCCGGCGGCCGGAACGCCGACGGGCCCCGCTACTCTGGGGAAGCCGACCGGAGCGGTGCTGCACAGCGCCACCGGATCGGAACAGACGCACCACCGGGTCACCGTGTGCGCTGCATCGCTACTTGAAAACGGAATAGAGACGCCAAAAGCCAGTGCGGGCGAGACCATCTGGTCTCGTGAAGTCAACGCATATGGACGGACAACAGTCCGTCCTGTGCCATGTCGGCGACCAGGCTCAGTGGCCTGGGAACCGGCTCTCCGATCGCGAGCGCATCAGCGCTCTCGGTCTCGATGGAGAGTTTGATCCTGGCTCAGGACGAACGCTGGCGGCGTGCTTAACACATGCAAGTCGAACGAGGTCGATCCGGTGGCAACACCGGTGAAGGCCGAGTGGCGAACGGGTGAGTAACACGTGAGCAACCTACCCCGGAGACCGGGATAACAGTGGGAAACCGCTGCTAATACCGGATACCCTCCTCTGGCCGCATGGCCGGAAGAGGAAATGGATTCCGCTCCGGGAGGGGCTCGCGGCCTATCAGCTTGTTGGTGGGGTGACGGCCTACCAAGGCGACGACGGGTAGCTGGTCTGAGAGGACGACCAGCCACACTGGGACTGAGACACGGCCCAGACTCCTACGGGAGGCAGCAGTGGGGAATCTTGCGCAATGGGCGAAAGCCTGACGCAGCAACGCCGCGTGGAGGATGAAGGCCTTCTGGGTTGTAAACTCCTTTCGACAGGGACGAAACTGACGGTACCTGTGGAAGAAGCCCCGGCCAACTACGTGCCAGCAGCCGCGGTAATACGTAGGGGG
>JAJYWE010000137.1 GCA_021791675.1 Actinomycetes bacterium
ATCGCTGCGACGTGCCAGGACCGGGGGGCGCCGGGGGCAGTCGCCTGGGCCAGGTCGCCGAGGATCGTGAGGGAGCGTCCGTCCCGGCAGCGCCGGGCGACCATCCGGAGCTCCATCGGGGAGAGGTCCTGGGCTTCGTCCACGACGACGTGCCCGTAACGCTGGGGTGGGCCCTCCAGCAGGAAACGCACCTCGTCGAGGAGGGCGAGGTCGGATGCGGTCCTGGCTCGCGGGGCGTCGAGGAGGAGTGCCTGCTCGTCGTCGTCGAGCGTGCCATCCGCCGCGCGGGCCAGGCGGTCGGCGCTCGCGAGCAGCCTCCTCAGGAGGACGGTTGGTGACTGCGCCGGCCAGATCCGCTCCAGCACCCGCCCCGCCGTCGCATCGCGCCGGAGGTCCGTTGCGATCCCCGGTGCGTCGACCAGTTCCCCTCTCCGTTCGGAGAGCCTGGTCGCAACCTCTCGGGCGACACCTCGGCGAAACCGGTCTCTCCGCACCCCGACCGGCCCGCCCGACTCGAGCGCCCCTTCGACGAGCGTCGCGAGCGTTGTCGCATCCACGCGGACCGGCCCGAGTCGTGTGTTGACGAGCAGTCCCTCCGAGGGGAGGTCGCGACCGGCGACCGGCGGTGCGACGTCGAGGGTTACCGCGCGAGCGAGAACCGTCGCCATGCGGGCATCGCCCTCGAGCGCCGCCACCTCGGCAGGCTCAGGGGCCAGGGCTCCCTCGGCCCACTGCGGCACGAGGCCCGCCAGGGTGGTCTGGGTGACGGCGACCTCGCCGAGGGATGGGAGGACCTCGGAGATGTAGGTGAGGAAGAGCCGGTTCGGTCCGAGCACGAGGACCCCGTTGCGCTCGAGGACGTCACGGTGCTCGTAGAGCAGGAAGGCGACGCGGTGCAGCCCGACGGCGGTCTTCCCGGTGCCCGGTCCGCCCTGGACGATCAGGGCCTCGCCGAGCGGGGCGCGGATGATCGCGTCCTGCTCGGCGGCGATCGTGGCGACGATGTCGCGCATGCCGCCGGTCCGGGAGCGCCCGAGCTCGGCGAGCAGCGGGTCCGGGAGGCCGCCGGCCGCCTGCGCCGCGCTCTCCGGGTCGTCGAAGTCCTCGTCGAGGAGGTCCGAGACGGTCCGGCCGTCGACGAGCAGCCGGCGCCGGCGCCGCAGCCCCAGCGGATCGCGGAAGGTGGCCCGGTAGAAGGGGACGGCGACCTCGGCGCGCCAGTCCACGACGAGCGCCTCGCCGTCCGGCGTCTCGACGTGACGGCGGCCGACGTGCCAGGCGGGGCCGTGCTCCTCGTCGATGCGGCCGAAGCAGAGGGGCCGAGCGTCGTCGCCGAGGCTGACGAGCCGGTCCTCGAGATGCGCGAGGGCGACGCCGGCATCCCAGTTGCCCTTCGCCCTCGCTCGTGCGTCGGCGGCGGCCGCGGCGGTCCGCTCCGCCATCGCCGCGAGCGCGCCGTACGCGGCGTCGAGGTGGGCCTGCTCGGCGGCGAGGTCGCCCGGGGTGTTGGCGGAGCCGTTCGAGGCGGGGATCCGGTCGGCGGGGGGTCGGTTGTCGGCGGCGGTGGCTCGGTCGTCCGGTGCTCGGTCGTGCGGGCCGGGCGTGAGGTCGGTCGGGCCGAGGTCGGGCTCGTCGAGGGCGGCGGCGGGGGCGCGCGACGCGACGCCCGGATCCCGCTGCATGCACATCAAGGTAGTCGCGGGAGGATGGAGAGGCGAAGGGATTTCGGGGCGGCTACGGGCTGGCGGATAGGTGGAGCCCGACCGGCAGGGGGTTGCCCACGACCTGGACCGGCCCGGTCGGGCCGTGGGAGACCGTGGGGCCGGCGCCGCCGGGGGCCGGCGAGCTGGCTGCGCCTGGTGGCGGCCCGAGGTCGAAGCGCCCCGAACGCAGGACGCCGCGGCAGGCGACGTCGGGGTACGGCACGTCGAGGAGGATCCGGAGCTGCATGGCACCGGTGTCGAGGTTGCCGACCGCTTGGGGAAGTGGGACGAGCCCTGGGGCGCAGGCCGGCGCCCGGTAGCGGTAGCGGATGGTGAAGCCCGCCTGTGACACGAGCGACCAGGGCACCGAGATCGCCTCGGTGGCTGTCGTGACCCGAGCGGGAGGTTGCGCGGTGCCCGGGCAGGGGCTACCGCCGCTCGCGAAGTCGATCACGCGCGTCGAGGAGAGGATCACGACCGCCAGGTCACCCGGGGTCGCAGGGGGGATCGCGGCATGCGCTGCCCGCGTCGTCGGGGCAGTGTCGTGGGCGGCACGTCCGGTCGTCGCGCGACCATCGACGGGGGCTCGCTCCATGGGGCAGCTCCACACTCCGCCCCAGGTGATCCCAACCCAGGCCGGAGTGCCTCGCAGTTCGGCGACGCCGGCTGCCGCGGTCATGGAGGGTGGAAGGCTCACGCGGCCGAGGCCGAGCTCGATCCCCCCTGGCCTCCCGGTGGCACCCGCGTCGGAGCGGAAGAGCCTGTTCGCGCCCGCCTCGGGGAGCGTCGGATGCTCGGTTGCCGAGGGCGGGAGCACGACCATGGTTCCCCGGTCGAGCTCGACGCCGCGAACGAAGCGCCCGGCCCGCACCTGCACCCCCGGGCCGGGCGGGACGAGCTGGCCGCGGAGCGAAGACGAGAGCGCCGCTCGTGGGGTGGTCGTTCGCGTCGTGGGGGGTGGCGGGGTGGAGGAGGCGCCGGGCATCTCAGCACAACCGGCGAGGAGGAGTGCTGCCGCTGCGGGTGCGAGCAGGGCGCGGGGGATGGGGCGTCTGGGCTGTCGCCGGCGGGGTGCCTCGGCACGGCTGGGGGCCGGGCGCAGCGGCGGGATCCGGCTCCGGCGGAGCAGCCCGCGCGAGCGAGTGGTTCGCAGGTGGCGGTCCCGGGCGGCACGGCGGCGCTCCCCTTCCCGATCCTCGCCGCCGCGCACGCGAGGAAGACCCACGAGCGAGCCGCGGGGTTCCCTTCGCACGGATTCCTCGGGGGGTTCCCTCCGTGGGGAGTCAGGCGTCGATGCGTGGAGCACGCCCATGGGGATCGGCGACTCGGAGATCGTGGTCGGCTTCGCCAATGCGTCAGCAGCCGCCGGGGGGAACTTCGACGTGGAGGTGTTCGTCTGGAGTCGCAGGGGTGGC
>JAJYWE010000050.1:0-7915 GCA_021791675.1 Actinomycetes bacterium
GCGGTGGGAGCGCGGCCGGTGAAGGGGAGAGAGCGGCCAGTGCGGGGGAAGCCACGGCGACCGCGGTGCCTGCGCTCGACTGGGAGGAGTGGTGGGCGCTCCTCGCCGAGGAGCCGGGGATGTCGGAGCTCGTCGCCGAACGGAACCGGCACTTCTCGGATCGTGCAGGGAGCGCGCACGCCCAGTCCGACCTCGACGAGGCGTCGCATCGGCGAGCACTTCTCGCTGCCGGGTTCGCCCGGACGGGTATCGTCTGGCGGCATTTCGGCGACGCAGTTCTCGTCGCCCAGCGGGCCTGACTGGCGGCGCCGCGCTGCGCGACATGCTGCGCCTCGCCACGGCCCGGCCGGGTTGGGCGGGCCAGACCCCTCACGCCGCACCTTGCGCCCGGCCGCCGTCAGCCTCACCCGGCGGCACGGTCCGCGCCGGGGGCTCCCCCGACGACCCCGCCCCCGGCGGTCCACTCCCCGGCGGTGACGATGGGGTGCTCCCCTCCGGCGGTGCAGCGCCCGGTGGGAAGAGGAACCGGGTCGCCACCTCCGGGCGAAGTGGCACCGGTCGACTCGCCAGGCGTCTCTCCCCCGAGGTGAAGACCAGCTCCGCGTTCGGGCTCCCCTCGATCCGCCAGCCTCCCTCGTGACAGAGCCGGTGGTGCGTCGAGCACAACAGCACCAGGTTCGCAGGGTCGGTCGGTCCCCCCTTCCCCCAGTGGCGGAGGTGGTGCGCCTGGGCGAAGCGGCGACGCGCACATCCCGGGAAGCGGCAGTGGCCGTCCCGGAGGCGGAGCTGGCGGGAGAGCCAGGGGGGAACGCTCCGGCTGCGTCGTCCGAGCCCGATCGCCTCGCCTGCGGCGTTGTCGATGCTCACCTGCACCGAGGCGTCACAGGCGAGCCGGGCTGCGGTCTGAGCGGCGAGTGCCGGGCCGGCCTCCAGCTCGGCGAGGCCACTTCCCCCGGCGAGGAGGGTGGCATCCACGTGCACCACCACCATGGCCCGCTCCGCCGTTGCCTCGTCTCCCACGTCCTTCGTGACGAGCGCGACCAGTGCGTCGGCCATGCGGGAGGCGAGGGGAACCCGCTCGAGGCCGGCCTCGGCTTCCGCGGCTCGCTCCTCCTCGGCGAGGCGACCTGCGAGCGCCGCCAGGCGTTCCGCCACGGCGGCCCCTTCTGCGTCGGGGAGCAGCCCGACGAGGCGCCAGGCCTGCCCGACGGGGCGGAGGTGGACGCAACGGCGTCGGTGTGCCTCGTTCGCGTCGAGGAGCGAGACCCCCCGGGCACGCCGGGCGAGGAGCGCGAGGGTCGACGCCGCATACCCCGGGGCAGTCGCCGCCCAACGGACAGCGGCCTCCTCGCGGGCACGCCGTCTCCTCGCCTCGGTCTCCTCCTCGCGACGAGCAGCGTCCTCCCCGCTCTCGTCGTCGGTGCCTGTCGGCGTCTCCCCCGACGCAGCGTCTCCGCGGTCCTCCCGGGACAGCTCCGCCTCCACGAGTGCGAGCGCCGGGCGCAGCTGGTCGAAGGAGAGCGAACCGGCGGCGTACGCCTCGGCGAGCGGGGTCGCAGCGGCGAGCTCGCGCGCCACGCGTACCCATCTCCCCGCCCGCTCGGAGGAGATGCCGAGGAGCCCGACGAGCCACGCGGCCGCAGACGTGGCACCGTCTTCGACGTAGCTCCGGCGTTCGTCCACGGCGGCGACGACCGCGAGCAGCTGTGCGTGGGTGGCCGAGACCAGGCCGTGGAGCTGGCGGGCCGCATCGGTGAGCTCCGAAGCGCTCGCCGTCGCGAAGGACTCGGGGGAGAGCCAGCGGGCCGTGGAACCGGTCCCGACGTCTCCTGCGCCAGGCTCGTCACCTGCGCCACCTGCGCCTCCCATGGACCAAGGCTATGCAAGGGGCGCGACGGCCTCGGGGGGTCCGGCCGGGAGGGCGAGGGCGCGAGCGCCTCTGGGCCGCGTCTCGCGCCGGTTGGCTCCGGCGCCCCGAACGCGAGGGTGCCGAGCTCGAGGACGAGCGAGGCAAGCTTCGAGAGCCGAGCTTCCTCCTGCGGTGTCGCGCGGGGAGGGAAGAAGCGCCGGTAGCTCTAACGGGCGAAGAGGTCGGCTACGGCGATCGACATGATCGCCGCCGACACGGGCGCGACGATAGCAACAGCCGAGAACGCGGCCCCTGCAAGCCAGCTCGGGAAGAGCGGGCGGAACAGGAGTGGAGCTGGGAGTCCAGACGTCCTGGTACCGAGGCACGCTGACCTCGTCTGAGCTGGGAGTATCCAGTTCTGGCTCTCCACCCCGAGGGTCAGCCACCCGCGGTCCCCTCGGGAGGTGGCAAGGACACTTGGTTGACTGACCCTTGACTATCCTTTGACCGCGACCTACACTTCGTCGGGCGCTCTCGACAACACGGGCGCTCTCGACGACACGGGCGCTCTCGACGACACGGGAGAGTGTGGCGATGCTCAAGTCGTTTGGGTCAATCTTCTTGTCATTTGGCGCTGTCCTCCTCGGAGCCATGGTCTCGGAACCGGCCTCGATTGCTGCTGCAGTTCCAGTCCGGACGCACAGTATGGTGGAGTCGGCAAGAGCAGGAGAACTGACAACGTCCAACCCAGCTGCGACGTCAGAGGTGACTCACTATTCAATGCACTGGGTAGTCAACTCGAAGCGGTTGCACGCCCTGGAGGGGGCTGGTCTCGTCAAGCCGAACGACATCGTCTACGGAGACTGCGGCTCGTCGTACATGTCGATCGGCAATCTCGGCGACGGCAAAGCTCAGATCAGTTTCGGCTTCCATGTCGATTTCGACGCCTGGTCTTACACTTGGTCGACAGGGCTTGCGAGCACAAATGGGTACTCGTCGGGCCGCAGTGGAGGCGGCACCCTCTTCGCTGAGCAGAACTGGGATGGTGGCTACCAAGTAACCTCTGGTTATGGCGAGCTCTACGGTGCTGCTTACATGACGGCCACCGACTTCGACGGCAGTGAGACCTGCGTGAGCAACGGCCCGACTGCTTCGGCGTTCATCAGCTGAATGTTCGTGGGACGAGGAGTCGTCGAGCACTTGCCACCCACGGTATCGGCGCTCCAAGTCCGTGGCATTACGAAGCAGTACGGGTCCAAGGCTGTGCTCGGGGGCGTCGGCTTCGACCTTGCGGCCGGCGAGGTCCTCGGTGTGGTCGGCCCGAACGGAGCCGGGAAGACGACCCTCCTGCGGATCCTGCTGGGCCTGGTTCGACCGAGCTCTGGTACCGTCACGGCTTTCGGTAGACCGATGCCCGACCGAGGCGCCCTCGCGCAGGTGGGCGCCTCGGTCGAGCGGCCGGCATTCTTCGGGTGGCTCGACGCACAACACAATCTGGCGGCCATGGCGATGGGCAGCGTCGGGCGGATCTCCGAGGACATCGACCGGGTGCTCGACGAGGTGGGGCTTTCCTCTCACCGGAACGCACGGGTCGGCTCGTACTCCGAGGGCATGCGCCAGCGCCTCGCGCTTGCCGGGGCGCTCCTCGGTCGCCCGAGGCTGCTCGTCGTGGACGAACCGACGAATGGCCTGGACCCGCTCTGGATACGGAACGTGCGTGAGATCGTTCGCCGACGACGGGACGAGGGCGTCGCCGTGCTCCTGACGAGCCATCTCCTCTCCGAGGTCGAGCAACTCTGCGACCGTGTGGCCCTTCTCGACATGGGCACGATCACCGAGATCCCACTTCAAGCGACCTCGGAGGGACCCGAGGCGTCGGTGCGCGCCCGGGTCGCCACCCGTGACCTCGAGGCGGCCATCGCAGCGCTTGCCGGATTCGACAGGACGGGGCGAGCCGACGGTGTGATCGTGGTGCGTGGCCGTAGCGTGCGAGACGTATCCCGGGCCTTTCGGGAAGCAGGTGTCGACGTGGAGGAACTGACGACCGTGCGGCCCAGCCTCGAGGAGCGGTTGTATCCGACACGACCGGCGGCGGAGGGGAACCCGCACGATGACCGCTAGGGCCACACCGTCACTCCGCCGCTACGGGCACGCCTCGGCCGGGAGCGCTGCACCCCTCCGCATCGAACTGCTGAAGCTGCGACGTCCGCTCGTGGCGTGGCTGGCCCTCCTGGGTGCGGGCGTCACGTTGCTCCTGGCGTTCTTTGCCGTGCACCATGCGCATGTCGTGCTCGGACTGCTCGGGCCGGTCCATGTTCCACCCTGCAACCAGATCGTGATCACGACCGGGCAGTCCTGTGCCACGGTCCGTCACGTCCTGTACGAAGAAGCAGTCCTCGCACGGCGCGGGTCACTTTCGGCCATTGCGCAGGGCCGGAGCCTCGAGTCCCCGATCGGGGCCGGCGCGACGGCGGCCATCGTGTTCGCAACGGTTCCCGGGGCCACGGTCGCCTTTCTCCTCACCGCCGCTCACGTGGCGGCAGAGTGGTCCGACCGGACCCTCAAGCTCACACTCCTCCGGGACTGCCGGCGCTGGAGGTTCCTCGTTCGCAAGACGGTGAGCAGCTGGCTCGTGGTGGTCGGCTGCCTGCTCCTCGCGTGGCTCGTCCTGGCCCTCGCGGCGCCCTTCTTCCACGCCGCCGACCCGCTCAACGCCGTCGCCGACCCCGGCTACGGGCTGGCCGACGTGCTGGTGGCCTTGGCCAAGGCGGCCCTCGCGCTTGCCGGCTTCACGACCATCGGCGTCGTCGTCGCCGTTGTCTCCCGGTCCGTCCTCGGCACCGTCGTCGGCTGCCTCGGCCTTCTCACTGCCTCCTTCTTCGCGGACCACTTCGCCCTGCTCACACCGTTCACCCTCCCCTATTGGGTGACGGGGCTGCTGCACCTACAGGCGGGGGCGCTCGCCATGCCCCTGCTGTGGGTGTCGGCCTTCTCGGGCACGCCAGCTGCGAGCACGCTCGACGGTGTCGTCGGCGTCGTGGCCTTGATCGTTGCCGCCTCGACCGTCGCAATCGCCGTCTTCAGCAGGCAGGACGTCACTGGCTGAGAGTCGGTGGACCACTCCTCGGTCCGATCGCGAAGCCGGATGTCTTGGCTCCACTGAGACGCCTGCACTGCACCGCCTCGCGGCGACCGGTGGCGCCGCAGCGCGGTACCGGCCCGCGCGCACGCCTCTGCTCCGCGCTGGCGGACATGAGGGGAGCCCGATACATGGTCCAGCCTCTACGCACGCTGTCGCTGGTTGTCGCTGAGCCACGTTGCAGCGAACGCCGCCAGCTTCTGCCAGCCGTGCACACTGTGTGGCCGTTCGTTGCTCTCGTCAATCCGCCAGGCCTCGAGGAGGACCTGAGCTTCGAGCCGGACCTCGACATCCGTCGGGTCTGCAGCCGACAGGTGCCCTCCTCCTGCGCGATCCAGACGAAGACGAGGAGACCCCGGTTCCCCGAGGGGAACGGTGTGCGAACGCAGAACTGTACCGGCTGGACGGTATAGTTATGGCGTGACGAAGGCGGAGGTGACCCGAGCGCGGATCCTCTGCGCGGCGGAGGAAGTCGTGCTCCGCGACGGCGTCGCGCACCTCACGCTCGAGGCGGCCGCTGCGGAGGCGGGGGTCAGCAAGGGTGGGGTGCTCTACCACTTCCCGAGCCGGGATGCCCTGGTACAGGCGATGGTAGCTCGCCTCACGGCAAGCTTCGAGGAGCAGCTGGTCCGCGCCGGGGCGAAGCCGGCCGGTGGCGGCGAACCCGGTGACTTCACCCTTGCGTACCTCCGTGCCACGGTTGCCGGGCCGGCGGACGAGCAGAGCCAACGGGAGGAGCGTCTCGGTGCCGCGCTGATCGCCGCCCTGGCTGCCGATCCCGTCCTCCTCGAGCCGCTTCGGGAGGACTTCGCGCGCTGGCAGGCACGCTGCGCCGCCGACGGCATCGATCCGGCGCTGGCGACACTGGTACGGATCGTGGCGGACGGGCTGTGGCTCACTGGCTTGTTTCGCTTGGGAGCGGTCGAAGGTCAGCTCCTCGAGCAGGTAATAGGGCTGTGCACCGAGCTGGTGGAGCGGGCGTCGGCCGACCGAGAGGTTGCCGCACGGCCCGGCGGCGGCACGAGCCGTCGTCCCCGGCGAGGTGGCCCGGCGGAGGGACGATGAGCGCCGAGTTGCTGCCGACGCCGCGGAGCGAGCGCGACACCGCGCCGCGCGAGCCCCGCTCGACGAGGGCACGGAGCCGGCGGGCGGCGGCGCGCAGCGCGACGGGATCGACCCAGCCCGTCGCAGCCGGCCCCCTCGACGGGAGGGCGGCGAGGAACCTCGTGCTCGCGCTGGCGCTCTCGGGCTTCCTCGAGTGGCTCGGAGCCGGGTCGATCCTCCCGCTGCTCCCGCTCTACGTGCGACAGCACGGCGGCTCCGACGCGCTCGTCGGCTTCATCATGGCGGCGTTCTTCCTCGCCTCGCTCGTCGTGCAGTACCCGACTGGTCGAGTTTCGGACCGGATCGGTCGCCGGCCGATCCAGCTCGCTGGGCTTGCGATCTACACGGTCGGGAGCCTGGCCTTCCTCGCGCTTGCGACACCCGGAGCAGCGATCGCCTTTCGCGGGCTGCAAGGCGCGGGCGCGGGCATGGTCCAGGTGGCGAGCGCTGCGCTGGTGGGCGACGCCGTTCCCTCCCGCTGGCAGGGTCGGGCGTACGGGGCGCTCTACGGTGGCCAGACGGCAGGCCTCGCAATCGGGCCACTCCTCGCCAGCATCCTCGGAACCGGCTCGATGCGCATCGTCTTCCTTGCTGCCGCGGTCGGTGCCGTGCTCGCTGCCGTCCCCCTCCTCGCCTTCGTCCCCCGTGGACGCCTGGTGCGCCCGGGGGCTGTCCCGCGACGCGGGCGTCCCCGGTCGACGCAGCGGCCCTGGAGGCAACGTGCCGTGGTCGGGGTGGTCGTGGCGATGGTCGCGAGTGGCCTCGCGAGCGGGACCTACGAGGTGTGCTGGTCGCTGCTCTTGCACTTCCGGGGGGCAGCCAGCTGGCAGATCGGCCTCTCCTGGACGCTCTTCGCCTCGCCCTTCGTCCTGCTTTCGCTCCCGGCCGGTTGGCTCGTGGACCGCCTGGATCGTCGCTACCTCGCCGTCGCTGCGATCCTCGGGTCGGCCACGTTCGCCGTGGTCTATCCCTTCCTCCGGAGTGTCGCGTGGCTGATCGGGCTCGGCGCGGTCGAGGCCGCCACGGTTGCGGTGGGTTACCCGGCCGTGATGGCCCAGCTCACCCACTCGGTCGACCCGTCCGTCCAGGGGGAGGCGCAGGGCTTCGCTGCGGCAGCGCAGACCGCGGCGATCGCCTTGGCGGCACTCGGCGCGGGGGCGCTGTTCGGCATCCACCCGTGGGTACCGTTCGTGACCGCTGCGGGGGCCATGGTCGTGCTCGCCGGGGGCGTCGGGCTGCTCTGGCGTGGCGTGCCCGGAGGTGCAGGGGACCGGCCTCGGCGGCCGACCGATCGCGGCGGGGACGTGACAGCCCCGGACCGGCCGCACGCGGGGCCCGCGGAGCAGGAGCCGGCTCGGCTCGGCGATGCGGCAGGTCCGGCTTGGGGACTCGAGGAGGCTCGGTCAGGTGCGAGGTCACGCCGTGAGTCGGACGAGCAGGGGAGCATGGCCACAGAGGAGGCGTGACCTGAGCTCGGCGGCGCAGCGGGAGCGCGCGTGACCCAGCTGCTCGCGCAGTCCGAGCGCGTCGCGTAGCCGGCGACCCGTCCAGCTCGAGGAGCGGGCCGGCACTCCTCGCAGACCCCGGCGGCCCGGACCGGCGGCCGAGCGCAGCCGACGCTGCTGGGGACGAGCGCCGTCGAGGGTGGGTGCGGAGGAGTGGTCCTCCCGCTGCCGCTGCCGCTGCCGCTGCCGCTGCCGCCGGCCTACCGCCCTGGCGCTGCGGGCCCCGGTGCCACGCAGGTGGGGCGCGCGCGATCTGCGAGGATGCACCGGGGCAGCGTGGGTATCGAGGAGGAGCGTGAGAGAAGCCAACGGAGCGTC
>JAJYWE010000050.1:8015-10594 GCA_021791675.1 Actinomycetes bacterium
GCCGCCGGCCTACCGCCCTGGCGCTGCGGGCCCCGGTGCCACGCAGGTGGGGCGCGCGCGATCTGCGAGGATGCACCGGGGCAGCGTGGGTATCGAGGAGGAGCGTGAGAGAAGCCAACGGAGCGTCGAGCGGGCGAGCTGACCGTGCGGAGGCGGCGAGCGACAGCCAGGGCGAGGGAGAGAAGGGCGAGATCACCAGCCTCGAGGGCATCCCGGCGCTCTCGTTGGACGCCATCAGCTCGGTCGCCTATGGACCTGAGGCCATGCTCGCCGTGCTTGCGACGGCTGGCGCTGGGGCGCTGGCAAAGATCGAGCCGATCACGGTCGCCATCGTGATCCTGCTGGTGATCCTGGTGTTCTCCTATCGCCAGGTGATCCAGGCCTACCCCGACGGTGGGGGATGCTACGCAGTGTCCAAGGCCAACCTCGGCGTGCGGGCCAGCCATCTCGCGGCTGCGGCCCTGGTCGTCGACTATGTGCTCACGGTGGCCGTGTCCATCGCCGCGGGAGTGGCCGCCCTCGTCTCGGCCTTCCCGGCCCTGGTCCCCGACACGCTCGTGATCAGCCTCGCGATCCTCGCTGCGCTCACCGCACTCAACCTCCGAGGGCTGGCGACGAGCGCCCGTGCCCTCATCCTGCCGACCGGAGTCTTCATCGTCGGGATCTACGTGGTCATCGCGGCCGGCCTCGCCCGCTCGCACGCATCGCCCGGCGACGGCGTGCACCCGGCGGTGATCCCCAAGGCGGCTGCCGCGGTCGGCATCCTGTTGTTGCTGAAGGCCTTCGCGGCCGGCTGCAGCGCGCTGACCGGGGTGGAGGCGATCGCCAACGACGTACCGGGGTTCCGGGAACCCCGGGTGCGCCGGGCGATGCGCACCGAGATGCTCCTCGGCGGGATCCTCGGCACCATGCTCCTCGGGCTGGCGGTGCTCACGGTCAAGTTCCACGTTGCCCCGAGTCCAACCCAGACGGTCCTCAGCCAGATCACGGCCGTCTCGCTCGGTCATGGAGCCGGTTACTACGTAGTCGACCTCGCGACCACGGTCATCCTCGCCATCGCCGCGAACACCTCCTTCGGGGGCCTGCCGGTCCTTGCCAGCCTCCTGGCCCGGGACAACCTCGTCCCGCACGTGTTCGCTCTGCGTGGGGACCGGCCGGTCTACCGTTACGGCGTCGTCGTCCTCGCGCTCCTCGCCGGCGCGCTGCTCATCGCCGTGGACGCCAACACCGACGCGCTGATCCCGCTCTTCGCCATCGGGGTGTTCACCGGGTTCACCCTCGCGCAGGCCGGCCTCGTTCGGCACTGGGCGACCGAGCGCTCGAGGCGGTGGTGGGCACGGGCTTGCTTGAACGGGCTCGGCGCAACGATGACTGCAGTGGCGACGGTCATCTTCGTGGTCACGAAGTTCACCTCCGGCGCCTGGGTGGTCATCATCGCCATCCCCGTCCTGCTCTACGGCTTCGCCAGAGCGTCCCGCTACTACGCGGAGGTCGGCGCCGAGCTCGGCCTCGGCACCACGCCCGCAAAGCCGGCGGCCGAGGAGGGCCTGGTCGTCGTGGCCGTCGCAGCGGTCTCGCGTATGACCGAGCACGCCCTCACCACCGCCCTGTCCTTCGGGGGGGACGTGGTCGCCGTGAGCGTGCAGTTGGACGACGACCGTGCAGACGTGCTTCGCGCTGCGTGGGATGCCTGGGACCCAGGGGTTGAGCTCGTGGTCTTGCGCTCGCCCACGCGGTCGATCACCGCGCCGATCCTCCGCTACCTCCGCTCGCCTGCCGTCACAGGCCGCGGGCGCGTGCTGGTGCTGATCCCCGAGGTGGAGCCGAGCAAGCTGCGCCACCAGATCCTGCAGAACCAACGCGGCCTCATCCTTGCCAACGTGCTCCGCCGTCGCAGTGGTGTCACCGTGGCCAGGACCCCCTTCCGTCTGAGCCGAGGCTGATCCGCGCGGATCCGCCGGCCCGCGGTCCGCTGCAGCCTCGGTCCCGTGGCGCGCGGGAGGGTCAGCGGTAGCCGGCGGGTCCGTAGCCCGGCGGACCGGCTGGGCTGGTGAAGTACGCGCTGGACTCGCGTTTCCAGAGGAAGATCACGGCCCCGAGTCCCGCCAGCCAGACCAGGAGGCCGAGGAAGTCACTGGCGGCGGCGCCGTGCGCGGAGATCGACGCGAGCAGGCTCAGCGTGTCGAGACCCCAGAACACGGTCCCGGTGATCCGCGCCCAGCTCTTGCCTGCCCGGTTGGCCCGCGCCATCCAGAGCCACAGCGCCAGGCCGATCAGCCCGATGATCACGACGATCGCGGTGATCGCGTCCACCCCTGCGTTGACCGCCGAGGCGCTGGCGGTCGGGTCCGCCACTTCGATCGAGTGGCGCACGGACGAGAGCGAGGCGAGGCCGATCACGAGGCTGATCGCGGAGAGCGCGGCGCCCGCGTACATGAGCTTGACCGCCGTCTGGACCGACGGGGGAGGTACCCGCGGCGCACTCGGCTCGGGCAGCCCACCCGAGAACGGTGGGAACGGATCCATGGGGCTACTCCCTTCCTGTCTCCATCTCGTCCCGGCGCCTGGTCGGCCCGGGC
>JAJYWE010000050.1:10694-14599 GCA_021791675.1 Actinomycetes bacterium
CCATCTCGTCCCGGCGCCTGGTCGGCCCGGGCGCCATCTCGTCCCGGCTCCCGGCTCCTCCCGGCCCCACGGGGCTGTTGCTCGTGTCGGGTCTTGGAGCCGACTCGTCCTCACCGCAGTCCGCCCCCGGGCCGGCCACGACCGTGCGAGCGCAGCCAACCCACTCGACCCGTCACCGTAGCGCAGGTGCCCGACGCCTTCGGGGAGCCCCTGGCTCCACCCTGGATCTCGCCGAGATGGCGCGGCGCGCCGACGTCGCCCGGGGCGCCGGCGGGCGGAGGTCGGACGGTGTCTCGCGGCCAGCCGACGTAACGTCAGGCCATGTCACGTGCGCTCGTGCTCGGTGGTGGTGGACCGGTGGGGATCGCCTGGGAGGCCGGCCTCTTGGTCGGCTTCGAGGAGCAGGGCGTGTCGCTCACGGGCGCAGACGCCATCGTCGGCACCTCGGCGGGATCGGTGGTCGGGGCCTGGGCCGCGACCGGCGGACGCCTCGAGGAAGCGCTCGCACTGCTCCAGGCGCGCGACGATGCAGCCGATGTCGACCCCGGCGCGCTGGCGGCAGGCATGGCGAGTCTCTTCGAGGCGATGACCCGCCTCGCGACCTGGACCGGGACCGAGGAGGAGGGCCGGACCCTGCTCGGGAAGGTCGCGCTCACCGGCGAGACCATGCCGGAGGAACGTTTCCTCTCGCGCTTCGCGGACCTCGCCGGGCGAGCGTGGCCGAGCTGTTTCGCGTGTACGGCTGTGCACGCCGAGACCGGGGCCTTCGTCGTCTGGGACGAGGCCGCCGGCGTGCCGCTCGAGCGGGCGGTGGCGTCGAGCTGCGCGGTGCCTGGCGTCTACCCGCCTGTCGTGATCGACGGGGCTCCCTACATGGACGGTGGGATGCGTAACGCTCTCAACGCCCAGGTCGCAGCTGGCCACGAGCGGGTGGCCGTGCTCTCGTGCATGGCGCTCGAGCTGCCCGAGGGGCTCTCCGACCCCATGTTCACGAAGATGGCGGCGGCGGTGGAGGCCGACTTCGCCGCCGTTCGCGCGGCCGGCGGTGAGCTCGCGCTGGTCGCGCCCTCGACCGCGTTCCTCGAGCTGTCGGGCTTCGGGCTCCACCTGATGGACTCGGCCCGAGCACTCGACGCCTACGAGCTCGGCCGGAGCCACGCACGGGACGAGGCGGAGCGAGTCGGGCGCGTCTGGGCTCGCCGGGTGGGTCCGGGAAGCGTGAGCTGAGCGGCCGGTCCGCTGCGGCCAGCGGCCTGCGGCAAAGAGCGCTCAGCCGTCTCCCGGCCCGCGTCGAGGACCCTTCCTGCGACAGCGCCAACCGCCCGGCCAGCTCCGGCCGGCTTGCGGTGGCCAACCCGACGAACCCGGCCGGGCCGGGGTGGCATGCGTCAGGGCACGCCCGACACGTCGAACGTGGCCTTGACGTGGCGGGGATCCGGGGGGTAGGTTTCGGTAGCTCGCTTCGTGGGCGAGAGGCTGGTTGTTCGCAAACAGCACGGCCAGGGGGGAAGTGGCGAGGGTTGACGCACCGTGTCGATCGCCCTCGTCAGACGAGTGGCGTCGGGACAGGGGCCGAGACCACTCCAGTGACCGGGTTCGCTGGCGACCCGATCAGGTGCATCGGGCGTCGGTCCCGTGTCCTGTCGAGCCGGCGGGTGTGGGTGACCCAGCCGAGTCCGAAGGTCGGGCGCCGATCGCCTGAGCCTGGTTGTCGCAGGCTGACCGGGCCCACGTTCCAGATCCACCACCGGAGAACCGAGCATGACCCGGGCCCGAACCGGGCCGGGTCTTCGCTCTGCAACACGTCTCCGGTCTGCACCACCTCGTAACCCCAAGGGAGGGGCCATGGTCCAGGCAAGTGTCGAGATCCCCGGGGTCGCCCTCGGCGCCTCGCCGCGCGGCGTCGAGCTCGGACGACCGGAAGCGCCTCCGGGCGTGCGGCCTCGGTCTGCGATCGTCCCACTCGGCGGCCTCCCGGTCGTCGGCGTCATCCTCGTCGGCCTCGTCGTCGCGATCGCGACGAACCGGCTGTGGGCGCTCGACTTCTTCCACGTCGTGGCCGGAGCGATCTGGACCTCCCTCGACCTCTTCCTCGGGTTCGTGATCGGCCCGATCCTCGGCCGGCTGAGCATCCCGGCGCGGGCCGAGTTCACCACCCGGCTGATGCCGAAGATGGTCCTCATCATGCCGACGGCCGTGGTGTGCACCCTCGCCGCCGGCTGGCAGCTCGCCCGCCACCTCGGGAACCTGGACGCGACGAGCCCGAACCACCCCTGGATCGTGGCGTCGTTCATCGTGGTCGCGGTCATGGCGGTGATCGCGCTCGGCCTGCTCGAGCCGGCGAACATCGCGGTCCTGTTCGAGCTCCGCAAGCCGGTGCCGAACGGCGAGGTGATCGCCCGGCTCATGCGGCGGTTCATCCTCACTGCCGGTGTGACCGGCGCGATGCAGGTGGCGACGCTCGTCATCATGACGAAGGTGGCGTCGTGAGCGAGCACGTCGAGCCAGGTGGCGGGCGGGAGCTCGTGTCGTCCGACGTGCTCGAGCGCCGCTTGCCGCCGGTCGCCGAGCTCCTCGTGCTGTCCGTCGCGCTCATGCTCGCCGGTGGCGTCTACCTGGCGGCACACCTGCCACACCCACCCCCCCTCGAGCCGGCCATCGTCCTCGTGGCCGCAGGGGCCGTCTCGACGATCGTCGCCGTCGCACTACTGAGCAGGATCCGCCCGTTCGCGTGGGGGACGTTCTCCCTCGTCGCCCGCTGGGCGTTCCTTGCCTACGTCGTGATCGCCGGGCTGCTCGGATTCGTCTTCGTCTTCGACCACACGCACGGCGCCGCCCTGGGCGTGCTCGTCGTCACGTTGTCGGTCTTCGCACTCGACGTCCCCGCGGTGATAGCCTTCACCGTTGCGCGCTACGAAGCGGTGGACGCGGACGGTTCGGCATCCATCGCCTCAGGCTCAGCGGCGCTGGCGACGGAGGACTCGTGATGCACGCAGTGGCCGGGCAGTCGGGGAAGGCGCACCGCTGGCTCTTCGTCCCGCGCCTCCCGTACCACGCGGGGCCGCGGCGTCGCTTCCGCCGCACCGGCGCTCGTAGCGCCTGAACCGAGAACGCGGCGTCCGACGGACCCGTCGCGTCCCCTGCGCGACGGGTCCGGACGCCACGCTCGCTCGGACTCCCGTCGCAGGGCGATTGTGCGGAGCCCAGCTCGACGAGACGGAGGATGCCCGGGCTATCACCCCGGCCAGCGGCCGTGTTTCCCTCGGTAGGGCAGGCTCGCCGACCGGTTCCTTGGGGCACGACGCCACCTGATCGCGCCCGGCTGGCGTCACACCCCGCGAGCGAGATCGAGGGAAGCAAACACCTCGACAACAAAGCTCGCCACCAGGAGTGGTGAAAGGAGAGAGGCGGCTGGGCCGAGAGGCACGCGCCTCGAGGCGGCCATCCCGGCTGACCGAGGTCACCACCCAAGGACGAGAGACAGCACACCACAACCAAGGAGGAGCAACGATGCGGGGATTCGGACGTGTCGGCGCAGCGTGCGCCGTGGCAGGGCTGTTGACAGGTGCAGGATTCGGTGCGGCGCCCAGTGCGTTCGCGGGCAGCACCGGCGGCTCGTCGTACGGGCCGGGCGCGGTGTACCAGGTGGAGCTCTCCTCCAACGTCCCGGGCGAGGGTTTCTGGATCTGGGTCGAGCTCAACGCCGATGGAGCCGGGACCTACCAGGAGACGGACTGCATCCATCTCGGTGGCGGGCATGCCACGGATGCAGCGTCCCACGACGCCGGCGACGTCACGTGGACCTGGTCCAATGGGATGCTCGACATCCAAGGGCTGGAGATCATCGGCGGGCTGGAGACCGTTGACGTCAGCGTGCCGCCGCCCGCCTCGGGCTACGGGTCGGT
>JAJYWE010000050.1:14699-17507 GCA_021791675.1 Actinomycetes bacterium
CTGATCGTGGAGGGGATGGCGACGGTCGCCGTCCACGGAGAGGCGGTGCGCACGCTCGGGCCTGGCGACGGCTTCGGCGAGCTCGCGCTCGTCGACGAGGGGCGCCGGTCCTCGTCGGTGACGGCCGCGACGGACGTGCGCTGCCTGTTCCTCACGAAGTGGGACTTCCGGCCGTTCGCGATGGCCCATCCCGAGGTGGCCTGGGCGCTCGCCGAGCTGACGGTGCAGCGGCTCCGGGAGGCCGAGGCGCGACGAGCCGAGGGCTAATCAGTCCGAACGTCCGCTCTCGCCGCCGCGGACGGGTCTCGGAAGGGCGCCGGCTACGGGCCCGACGCCCCTTCCGTTCCGAGCGCGAGCCCCTCGTTGCCACCGAGCGCCGCCGGCCCGAGGCGCTTCGGCGCACCGGCGCGGCGGCCCTCGACGCCTCCTGCGAAGCGCCGGGCCTCCGCGAGCCCGAGGGCCCCTGTGTCACTGTCCGCGGCCGGCGCGGCGGCCATCGGGGTGGCCGACATCCCCGTCCCGACCAGGTCCGGCTGCGCGGCGCGCCCGGTGAGGACCTCCGCGGGGCCCCGTCCTGAACCTGCATCAGCAGTGCCGGCCGGTTCGTCCTGGCCGTGGACGTACTTCCCCCCGCGGAGCAGCGACGCGAGTGCCGCGAGGAGGCAGGCGACGGCGCCGAAGGTGAAGGCGATCGTGAGCCCGTCGGAGAACGGCTTGGAGAGCAGGGTGGGGAAGAACTCCCGTCCGGTGATCGCCGCAGCGGAGGCCGGAGCCAATGAGGAGAGCACGTGCGAGCCGAGCAGGGTCGCCATCGGGTTGTAGCCGAGGAGCGCGGCGAAGAGGCTCGAGATCGGTGGCAGGTGCGACACGCCCTCGGCGGCGGCGACCGGCACACCGTGGCCGACGAGCGCGCTCGAGAGCGCGTCGGGAAGGCCGGCGGCGATCCCGGTGATCATGAGCGTGAAGAAGACGCCCATCGAGAGCACCATCGCCGCGTTCTGGAACACCCCGGACATCCCGGCTCCCGCGCCACGCTGGTCCGGCGGGAGGCTGTTCATCACGGCGGCTCGGTTCGGCGAGGCGAAGAGCCCCATTGCGAGGCCGTTCGCCAGCATCAGTCCCGCGAAGGGCAGGTACGAGAAGTCGATCGGCAGGAAGTCGAAGCCGACGAAGGTCGCTGCGGCGAGCAGCATCCCGGTCGTCGCGAACGGCCGCGCCCCGTAGCGGTCCGAGAGGATGCCCGAGATCGGCCCGGCGACGAGGAAGCCGGCAGTGAGTGGCAGCATGTAGATGCCGGCCCAGAGCGGGGTCTCCGCGAAGCTGTAGCCGTGGAGGGGCAGCCAGATGCCCTGGAGCCACATGACGAAGATGAACATCAGCCCGCCGCGGCCGATGGCCGCGAGCAGCGAGGCGAGGTTCCCGAACAGGAAGGCCCTGATGCGAAACAGGCTCATCCGGAACATGGGGAACGCCACCTTCGACTCGACGATGCCGAAGACGATCAGCAGCCCGACACCGATGGCGAGCTCGGCGATCACCTTCGGGCTGGTCCAGCCCATCGAGCTCTTCCCGTAGGGCTCGATGCCGTAGGTGATCCCGATCAAGAGGACGGTGAGACCGGCTGCGAAGAGCGCGTTGCCCCACCAGTCGATCTTCGCGGGGGTCCGCACGCCGTTGTCGCGGAGCTTGAAGTAGGCCCAGATGGTTCCGAAGAGACCGACCGGCGCAGAAACGATGAAGACGAGCCGCCAGTCGATCGGCGCGAGCAGCCCGCCGACCACGAGCCCGATGAAGGCACCGGCGATGCCGGCGATGTTGTTGATGCCGAGCGCGAGGCCCCGCTGGTCCTGGGGGAACGCGTCGGCGAGGATCGCGGCGGAGTTCGCGAAGAGGAAGGAGCCCCCGATCCCCTGCCCGATCCGCATGAGGATGATGAACATGCCCGCAGCGGTCCCGGTGAGCCAGTTGACGGAGAGGAGCACCGAGAAGACCGTGAAGATGGCGAAGCCGAGGTTGTACATGCGGACCCGGCCGTAGATGTCGCCGAGCCGCCCGAGGGTCACGACCAGAACGGCGGTGACCAGCATGAACCCGAGCAGGATCCAGAGGAGGTAGAAGGAGTTGCCCGGGACGAGCGGGTCGAGCTTGATGCCCCGGAAGATGGCCGGTAGGGAGATGATGAGGATCGACTCGTTGATCGCAACGAGCAGCACGCCGAGCGTGGTGTTGCTCAGCGCGACCCACTTGTAGCGATCGCTCCGGCCACCGGCCCTGGCGGGAGTGGTGGCGGGGGAGGGGGCGGTGCGGCTCATCGGGCTCCTTCCATGGCGGGTGTTGCGTCCCTGCTCGGTCCTGCGTCCCTGCTCGGTCCCGCGTCCCTGCTCGGTCCCGCGTCCGGCGTGTGCGGCCCGCCGCCGGCGGCCGGCGCTCCTCGGCTCGCGCCTGCGATGGTCTCGTAGATGTGGAGGAGTTGGCCGAGCTGCTCGTCGGACAGCGGCGCGACGAGCCTGCGTGCCTGGTCGCGGCGGAGCGCCTGGAAGCGCTCCACGATGCCGGCGGCTTCGGGTGTGAGCCGGAGGGCGACGACTCGCCGGTCGGCGGGGTCCTCGTGGCGCTCGACCAGGCCGTGCGCCACGAGCTTGGCGACGAGCGCGGTGCCGGCGCTCTGCGCGATCCCGAGCCGAGTGCAGAGCTCCCCCATGGACCGGGCGCCGTCTGCGAGGAGCGCGAGCGCCTGGACCTGGTGCGCCGTGAGGCCCGCCAGGTCGTCCGGCAGGCGGACCTTGCTCGCCCTCGCCATGGCCTGCA
>JAJYWE010000051.1:0-7944 GCA_021791675.1 Actinomycetes bacterium
CTGGCGGGTCGTCCTCGTCCCGGCCGGCGCGCTCGCGGTGAGTGCCGGCCTTGGCGTCGGAAACGTCCTCATCCGGAGCTTCCGCCAGCAGTACTGCCCGCCAGCGCTCCTCGGCCGGCTCTCCGCGACCATGGGCGCGCTCGGTTCTGGGGCGGTCCCGCTCGGCGCCGTTCTCGCCGCGACGCTCGCGGGCCTGGCCGGTACCCGCGCCTCGCTCTGGGTGATGACCGGGGGTCTCGCCCTGGCGGGCACGGTGCTGCTGGTCCGCCCGATCCGAGGCGCACGCCACCTCCCGGACGCGCCCCCTCGCGGGCGGGCGCCACAGAGGTCGAGCCCGGAGTCCTCGACCGGCTCGCCCGATGCAGCGGGAGGCGGCGCGGTAGGTTCTCCCGGGGGCTCGGGCTCGGTCGTCGGGCCGTTCGGAGGAGGGCGGAGCGCATGGATGTCGATCGCGGAGCGAGGTCGCTCAGTCTCGAGGACATCGACCTGGCTGCGGTCGACGACTTCTGGCTCCTCCCGCTCGAGGTGCGCGACGCCGGTCTCGCAACCCTGCGGCGCGAGCGGCCGATCGCGCACTTCGACCTGCCGCCGTTCCTCGGACCCTCGTTCCCGGTCGCGCCGGACGAGAAGGGCTTCTGGGCGGTCACGCGTTACGAGGACGTCGTCGACGCGAGCCGGCGACCAGAGGACTTCTCCTCCGCGCGTGGCGCGACCAGCATCCTCGACCTCCCCCCGATGTTCCTCGAGTACTTCGGCGGGATGATCAACGCCGACGATCCGAAACACGCTCGGCTCCGTCGCATCGTGTTGCGTGCGTTCACCCCGAAGCGCCTGGCCGCGCTCGAGACGGAGGTGACCCGACGGGCGAACCTGATCATCGACCGGCTCGACGGTCGGGCGAACTGCGACTTCATGCGCGACGTCGCCTCGCTGCTCCCGCTGCAGATCATCTGCGACCTGATGGGGATCCCGGCGGACCGCTACGACTACGTCCTCGAGCGGACCAACGTCATCCTCGGCGGTGCCGACCCGGAGTACGTCGCCCCCGACCAGGACCTCGCGGCGGCGGTGCTCACGGCCGGCGTCGAGCTCACGGCGCTCATGACGGAGCTCGGCCGCGAGCGCCAGGCTCATCCGACCGAGGACGTCACCTCCGCGCTCGTCAACGCAGAGCTCGACGGGGAGCGGCTCTCGCACGACGAGCTGGCCTCGTTCTTCATCCTGCTCGCCGTCGCCGGGAACGAGACGACCCGCAACGCGATCGGCTGGGGGATGAAGCTCCTCTCGGACCATCCCGACCAGCGGGAGGCGTGGCAGGCGGACTTCGAGGGGCTCGCCCCGACGGCGGTGGAGGAGATCGTGCGGTGGGCGTCACCGGTGATCTTCATGCGCCGCACGACGTCGCGGCCCTGCGAGCTGGGCGGGCAGCACTTCGACGCCGGGGAGAAGTTGGTGCTGCTCTACTACTCGGCGAACCGGGACGAGACCGTCTTCGACCAACCCGAGCGCTTCGACATCCGGCGCAGCGAGAACCGCCACGTCGGCTTCGGCGGGTACGGGCCCCACTACTGCCTGGGCGCCCACCTCGCCCGCCGGGAGATCACGATCATGTTCCGGGAGCTCTTCCGCCGCGTCCCCGAGCTCGAGGTCGGAGAGCCCGATCGGCTCCGCTCCAACTTCATCAACGGGATCAAGCACCTTCCCTGCACCGTCGGCCCGCTGCGGGCCTGACGAGCTCGCTGCAGGCGTGCGGAGCCCCCCGCCGACAGGCGTGCGGCGTCGTTCGCTGACGGGACGGGGAGATGGCCGTCGGCAGCGGTGCTAGCGTCGCCGCGATGGGCGGGCGAACTACCCTGGTGCTCTACCTCCTCGCGCTCGTCGCCGTGGTCGTGGGGAGCGACTTCCTCCTCTTCCGCCACCACTTCTGGGCCCGGCTGCTCGCGAACGTCGGGATCGTGCTCATCTTCGGCGCGCTCTACCTCCGCTTCCCGTCCGCGATCCGGGGGGGCTGAGCTCGGGCGATCCGCTGGACCGCTGCGTCCAGGCAAGTCGCACCGGGCGGGTCGCGAGCCATGCCGCCCCGACGAGCGCGAGTGAGCCGACGGCGACTGCGACCGGACCCGTGAACCGGACGCGTCCCGCCACGACCGCAGCCGTTCCGCCGCCGAGGAGCGCCGCGCCCATGAGGAACGCCACGCCGACGGCGCGTCGCCGTCCCGGGCCCGCTGCCACGCGGCTCGTCCGACCGAGCCGGCGGTCGCTCGGCCACGCGACCAGCTCTGCGGCGGCGACGAGCGCCGTCGACTCGACGACGAGGAGCAGCGGGTGGGGTCGAGCGAGGGCCGAGGGCGCCAGCAGGGTCACCAACAGGAGCACGAGCCCGAGCCCGATGGCAGGGGGCACGACGAGCGCCGCGACGAAACAGGCGGCTCCGACGAGGCCCGTCAGCGCCAGGATGCTCTCCGCCGGTGTCCGGACCGTCGCGAGCGGGATGGTCGCGAGGCCGAGGGCGAGCGCGACGCCGAGCGAGCCGGGCAGGCCAACTGCGCGAGGCGGTCGTCGCCGGACAGCCGTCGCGGCCCCGCCCCGGGCCCGGGCGTTGCCTCCCGCCCCGGGGGCGGCCCCCGCCCCGGTGTCGCCCGAGGCCCCTGCCCCAGCGGCCTCTCGGGCTCGGCTCATGCGCGCTCCCGGCTACGTCGGAGCTCGATGGCTGCAAGCGCGAGCTCGATCGAGGTCCCGGCCGGCCAGGGAGCGGCGGCGATGCCGGCGCGGTTGAGCGAGGCGAGCGCCGCTTGCCGCTCGAGGCGCCAGAGGCGTTCGGCCAGGGCTTCGAGGGAAGGATCGGTAGCCGCTATCGGCTCGGGGGCGGGCGGGCGGGCCGCCTCGACGACGACGGCCGCGACGTCCCGCCCGGCGCGGCGCAGCTCGGCAAGGGCCGTCGCGGTCTCCTCGTCGGCGAGGGGGGTGAGCGCGAGGACGAGTGCCCGGGGCGGGAGCCGCTGGGCCAGCCAGCGCCCCGAGGGGGGCACGGCGCCGGCCACGGTGCGCAGCTCCAGCAGGGCATCGAGCAGGCGCCACCGCGCCCGCTCGCCCGAGGTGGGGCGGACCCACCGGAGCGTTCCGCCGATCGCGAGGAGGCCGACGGCGTCGCGCCGGGCGAGGTAGGCGGTGGCGAGCTCGGCCGCTCCGCGCACGGCGCGCTCGAGGCTGGTGGCGCTGCGAGCGTCGCCACGGTCACCCTCGGCAGTGTCGACGAGGAGCACGACCTCGGTCTGGCGATCGGGGAGCTGGGTGTTCACCCAGAGGGCGCCGGTACGGGCGGTGGCCCGCCAGTTGACGTGGCGCGCCTCGTCCCCGGGGGCGAAGAGCCGCGCCCCCTCGGGCTCGGTCCCGCGCTGCGGTGTGCCGGCGGTCTGGCTGCCGGTGACGCCCCGAACGGCCCGAGGACGTACGAGCGCGCGGAGCCGTCCCGCACCGGGGAGGACGAGGACGTCCTCCGTCGCAGCGAGTCGGCCCGTCCAGGTGAACAGGCCGAGGCGGTCCTGGTAGCGCAGCTCGGCGGGTCCAACCGTCAGCTTGCCCCAGCGCCGCGGGGCGGCTTCGAGCTCGACTTCCTGGTCGCGGGTGAGGTCGACCCGAACAACGGGGAAGCCGAGCTCGGGGCGGCTCGTGCGAAGGACCAGGTCGAGCGCCCCACGACCCTGGCTGCCCTCGAGGTGGACCGTGCAGCGAAGTGGCTCGCCTTCCAGACAGCGGTTCGCCCCCAGCTCGAGGGAGCCGGAGAGCTGCGGCCGGTCGGCGAGAGCGAGGCCAGCGGCGAGCGCGGCGAGGAAGGCCCCCGCGGGGATCGCGAGGAGCGGCTCGCCGAGGCCGACGGCAGCGAGCAGCAGGAGCCCCGCGAGACCGGCGTAGCTCGCGACTCGGGGCGCCACGGAAGGTCGTTCGAAGCGGACCGGCTCAGCCGGAGACGGTGGCGACCCGCGGAGGCTCGCGAACTGGAACGCCTCCGCCCCCCGGAACGCCTCCGCCACCTGGCTCACGAGGTGCCGGGGGGCCGAGCGAGGTCCTCGCCTGCCGGGGCCGGTACGGACTCCACGAGCTGGGCGAGAAGTGCCTCCGGGCTGACGTGGCGGATCCACAGCTCTGTGGCCAGGACGAGCCGATGCGCGAGCGCCGGGACGGCGACGCTCTTGACGTCGTCGGGCAGGACGTAGTCCCGACCGGCAAGGGCCGCCCGTGCGCGGGCCAGTCGGGCGAGGGCGAGGGTGCCTCGCGGGCTCACCCCGACCTCGAACGCGGGGCTCTCCCGAGTCGCGGCGGCGAGGGAGACGATGTAGCGCCCGACCGGCGGCGCGCAGTGGATGGACTCGACGACCCGTTGGCACCAGCGCAGTCGCTCGGGGTCGAGCACTGCCTGGAGCTCGACCGCCTCCTGGCCGCGACGGAGGCGCCGGTCGAGCAGCTCCCACTCGTCCTCGGCCGACGGGTAGCCGAGCGAGGTCCGGAGCAGGAAGCGATCCAGTTGCGCCTCGGGGAGCGAGTACGTCCCCTCGTGCTCGATCGGGTTCTCGGTTGCGACGACCAGGAATGGCCGGGGGAGTGGGTGGGTGCGGCCGTCCACCGTGACCTGGAGCTCGGCCATCGCCTCCAGCAGCGCCGCCTGGGTCTTCGCCGGGGCCCGGTTCACCTCGTCCCCGAGCAGCAGGTTCGTGAAGACCGGGCCGGCCCGGAACTCGAAGACGCTGTCACGCTGGTTGTAGACGACCGACCCGGTGATGTCGCCGGGGAGGAGGTCGGGAGTGAACTGGATCCGGCCGAAGCTGCAACCGAGCACCGTCGCGAACGAACGGGCGGTGAGGGTCTTCGCCACGCCGGGGACGTCGTCGAGCAGGACGTGCCCGTCCGCCAGGAAGCCGAGCAGGACGAGCTCGAGGACCGAGCGCTTGCCCACCACGGCACGCTCCACCTCGTCGAGCACCCTCGCAGCCAGTGCTGCCACCGTTGCTGCGTCCGACGGCCCGGCCGGCCGTTCAGTCGTCACCTGCTCCACGCTGGTCCCCTCGCCTCCGTGGCCGCACTCACCGACGCGACGGCCGTCGCTGCCGCCGGCCCGTCCGGGCCGAGCGCACCCGCTTCGAGCAGGTCGAGCAGCGCGTCGAGGGTAGCCAGCTCGAGCGGGTCCAGCGCGCCAGCGTCGCGCCGGTGGGGGACGGCTTCCCACCAGGTTCGTGCCGTGACGAGCGCCGCCTGGCGTGCCGGCTCTCCCCTGGCCGCAACCGATGGCGACCGGCCACGGCTCCCCGGCCCTGCGGCCGCATGGTCCCGAGCGGCCGGCGGCGGACCGGCGGGAGCTGATCGGAGTCCCGGCGCGCCCCCTGACGAGACTGCTGGAGCCCCGCCGGGGGTCGCGCCGCGTGCAGGGTCGTGGAGGGAAGCATGCAGGCGCTCGAGGAGCCGGTGGAGCTGGAGGTGCGGGCCTGGATCGCCGGTCTCGCGGACGAGCGAGAGGAGCCGGGCCTCGGCTGCGAAGGGGACGGGTGCGGGGCGGGGCGGTTGCCGGCGGAGCCGCGCGAGGGCGCGTCGAAGCCGCGTGCCCGTCGGGACCGCCGGCACGTGCTCGCGCCGCCACGCGGTTGCGCTGCGCCCGGCGCCGTCCTGGCCGGGGGCCGGCCCCCGCGCGGTCGCCACGATGGCCTGGAGGGCGAGCGCGGCCAGCGCGAGGATCCAGGCCGAGAGGACGAGCGCCCCCCGCGAGGGGAGGAGCTCGAGCGCGACGAGCGCGGCGGCGGTGGCCACGACCGCGAGGGAGGCGCTTCGGACCAAGCCCCTCGGGGGGCGCCGCTCTGCCACCTCGGGCTCGGGTTCTGCCATCGGCGGGCCGGCGACCGGCCAGGCCGGCCCGGGCCCTCCCCGGGAGGTCGACCGGGAGACAGCCGGCGGCGGCTCGGTCTCAGGAGCGGGCATCGACCAGCTGGTTGTCGCGGACTGCCCGGAGGAGGGCGATCGCGCGCTGGCGGTCCGCCTCACCGATCGTATGCGTGCTGAAACGCGCCTCCTCGAACAGGGCCGTCAGCTCGTCGATCCCGCTGTTCCCGTGGGGCAGCGTGGCGAGCAGCCGGGCGAGGAGCTCCCGGGCGGTCTCGCCTGGCCGCCTCCCGAGACCCGCGCGCCCGAGCGCGCTCTCGAGCCGGGCGTACGCGGCCACGATCGCCCTCCGGGGGTCGGGCTCGGCCAGGAGGTCGTCCAGGGAGTCGTCGATCGCCTCGGCAAGGCCGGCTGGCGCGGTCGCTCCGGCGTCGACCGCCACCGCCGGCGGGCGCCGGCGCAGCAGGCGTCTCCCGATGATCCAGGCGAGCGCCGCCACGAGGAGGAGCAGGAGGGGCCACCACTCGAAGTGCAGTGGCGTCGTGTGGACCGAACCGAAGGGGTGCTGGTGATTCGCTCCGACCCCGAGACTGACCGCGCGCGGGCGCTTCCTGCGTGGCGCGAGCTCGAGGAGCGCCGCCATCACGACGAGGAGGAGGAACGGCGCGAGTGCAGCCCAACGTGGCCCGCGCCGGCGGGAGGCCCGCAGCTCCGGGTTCCCGCGCCGCTCGGCGAGGGCGCCGAGGAGGACGAAGGCACCCCCGACCGCGCCGACCGCGAGGAGGACTTCCACGAGCGCAGTAGGGAAGTGCCCCGGGCCCCCCTTGCCCCCCGAAGTTCCGCCGACGAGCCCCGCGCCGGATGCCAGCGCAGCGGCACCGACCAGTACGGCGACGGCGACCGCGGGTACGGCAGCACGGCGGATCGATCCCGGGGCGGCGTGGCGGACGCTGCCCACGCCGGCGCGCGGCGTCGGCGTCGCGGCCCCGGCGGGTGCCACGGGTCTCAGCTCGTCGGGATGCGCCAACCCATCGCCGTCGCCACCTCGCGACAGCTCGGGCAGAGCGGGTACCGCTTCGGGTCGCGCGACGGCACCCAAGTCTTGCCGCAGAGCGCCGTGCAGGGAGTCCCGGTCACGATGGCCTCCGTCACGGCCGAGGCCGGCAGCACGATATGGGCCATCCTGTCGTGGTCGCCGTCGTCGGTGGGCTCGATCGTCGGACGTTCGAGGACGTCACCCCCCGGCTGGCTCTCCGTCCAGGTCACCCGCTCAGCGTAGCGGCGGTGTGGAGGTCGTGGGGGGCGGCACGCCCACGCGGTGCTCGAAGCCGGGGAGCGGGCTGCGGTAGATGCAGCAGTCGCAGCTCGCCTGGACGGTTCCCGCGCGCACCTCGGTAGCCCGCTCGAGCACCAGGGCGGCAATCGCCGGGGCGGGGCCGAGATGCGCCGCGACGGCGACGGCGACGCCGGGGGTGCGCGCCGCCCAGCCGAGCGTCTGGGCCGCGATGCGCTCGACGAGGACCCCGGTGAAGAGGAAGTAGGGGACCACGGCGATCCGCGTCGCGCCGAGCCGCCGGCAGCGCTCGAGCACCTCCTCGACCCGTGGCGGAGCCAGCGACACGAAACCAGCCTCCACGTTCGGCAGGCCGCGCCCCTCTTCCAGCAGGCGCGCCACCTTGAACAGCTCGGCGTTCGCGTCCGGGTCGGTCGAACCCCGCCCGACCAGCGCCACCGCGGCCGGACCGTCGCCGGGGAGGCGCGCGAGCGCCTCTTCCGCGCGGGTTGCTGCGAGGGCCAAGAGGCTCGGGTGCGGGCCGAGCTCCCGCCCGTAGCGGAACCATACGGCGGGGTGGCGGGTGCGGGCTCGCTCGAGGGCGGCGGGGCCGTCGTCCTTCAGGTGCCCCGCCGGGAGCAGCACGAGCGGGACCATGACCACATCCCGGGCACCGGCGGTGACCACGGCATCGAGCGCCTCGTCGAGGTCGGGCCGCGCCAGCTCGATCAGGCCGGGCGCGAAGGGCGTGGGCGCGACCGCGGCGCGGACCAGCGCGGCAAGGGCGAGGAACTCGGTCACGCCGG
>JAJYWE010000051.1:8044-10098 GCA_021791675.1 Actinomycetes bacterium
GTGACCACGGCATCGAGCGCCTCGTCGAGGTCGGGCCGCGCCAGCTCGATCAGGCCGGGCGCGAAGGGCGTGGGCGCGACCGCGGCGCGGACCAGCGCGGCAAGGGCGAGGAACTCGGTCACGCCGGTCGGGTCGCGGCTCCCGTGCCCCATGAGCACGAGCCCCTCGGACGTCCCGGGCCCGCTCGACGTCCCGGGCGCTGCCGAGGTCCCGGGCCCGCTCGACGTCCCGGGCGCTGCCGAGGTCCCGGGCCCGCTCGACGTCCCGGGCGCTGCCGAGGTCCCGGGCCCGCTCGACGTCTCGGGCGCGACCGGGGTCCCGAGCCCGGTCGAGGATTCTGGCGCGGGCGGGTTCACGAGCCGGCCGCGAGACGCCACAGGGCGTTCGTCGCCGCTGCGGCAGCGGCGGAGCCGCCGCGCGGGCCCCGGTTGGTGACGTGTGGGATGGGGGTGGCGGCGAGGGCGTCCTTTGCCTCGGTGGCCCCGACGAAGCCGACGGGGAGCCCCACGACGAGCGCCGGGCGGCACCGCTCGGCCGCCACCGCCTCGAGCAGCGCCGTGAGCGCTGTCGGCGCGCAGCCGACCACGAAGAGCGCCCCGTCAGGGTGCTCGAGGGCAGCTGCAGTCATCGCGTTGGCGCTGGCGGTCGGGAAGCCGCCCGGGCCTGCCCTCGCCTCCCCGAGCTTGCAGCTGGCTCGTGCCCGGAGCGGCTTCGCGAGCCCGGCCCGGGTCATCTCGACATCGGTTACCAGCGGAGCGCCGCCTCGGAGGGCGGCGACCCCTGCCGCGACGGCCGCTTCGGTCACGAGGAGGGTCTCCGCGAAGGCGGGGTCCGCGGTGGCGTGCAGGACCCGGGCGACGACCGCGCGGGGCCCGGCTGTCCAGGCGGTGAGGTCGACGGCCTCGGCGACGAGGCGGTAGCTCTCCGCCTCGATGGGGTGGACCGGGGGGCCGGGCTCGGTCAGGTCGGTCACGGCTGTCGCCCGATCGGCTCGTGACCCCGTGGCGTGATGGCCCCCGTCGGGCACACCTCGACGCAGGCCCAGCACTCGCTGCAGCGCGCCGGGTCGAGGGTGGGCCGGTGCCGGGCCGGCGCGAGCGCGTGCTCCGGGCAGGTCACGACGCAGGCACCGCAGGCGGTGCAGCGTGCGTCGATCCTGAGCGGGGGTTCGTCCGTGCGCAGGGGTTCGTCGTGCGCAGTCGGCGGTCGCGACAGGACCCGGTCGGCCGGCCCGTCGTGGGTCAGCCGGTCATCTGGATCGCCGAGGCCGGCCGGCCCGTCGTGGGTCAGCTGGTCACCTGGATCGCCGAGGTCGACCGGCCCGGCCTGGGGGTCGCCGACCGCGTGGTGGTCCCGGACCGACCCATGGGGCCGGTGAGCGTACCCCCGCGGCGTCACCATCCACGTGCCCACCACGCGAGTCTGGCTCGATCCCACCACGACCGTCGTGGTCATCCCGACGCGGCTCACGTCCAGGTCCTCGATCGTCGTGAGGTACGCGCGCTGGCCGTCCCGGCCGGCGTCGGTCACCACGCCGACCGGGGTCGAGGCCGGGCGGTAGCGTCCGAGGATCCCGAGCGCGCGGGGGAGCTGCCAGGTGCGCCCCGACGAACGAGGGTTGTAGAGCGCGACGACCAGGTCGGCGGCGCCCGCCGCCTCGAGGCGTGCCTCGATCGTCTGCCAGGGCGTGAGCAGGTCGGAGAGGCTGACCAGCGCGTGGTCGTGGCCGAGCGGTGCCCCGAGGAGCGCCGCCGCGGCGAGTGCGGCGGTGACGCCCGGCACGACCTCGATCTCGACCTCGACCGCAGCCTCGCTCTCGAGCACGAGCGAGGCCATGCCGTAGATCCCGGCATCGCCCGAGCAGACGAGCGCCACCCGCCTGCCCGCCCGTGCGAGGGCGAGCGCCGCCGCCGCTCGTTCGGACTCGCGTCCGATGGGCGAGGGCACCAGCTGGTGGCGGGGCTCCACGAGGTCTGTCACCAAGTCGAGGTAGGGCCCGTAGCCGGTGAGGATCTCCGCACGACGGACTGCGGTCTCTGCCGCGGGGGTGCGGT
>JAJYWE010000051.1:10198-14811 GCA_021791675.1 Actinomycetes bacterium
CGTCCGATGGGCGAGGGCACCAGCTGGTGGCGGGGCTCCACGAGGTCTGTCACCAAGTCGAGGTAGGGCCCGTAGCCGGTGAGGATCTCCGCACGACGGACTGCGGTCTCTGCCGCGGGGGTGCGGTGGGCCGGACCACCCGGGCCGACGCCGACGACCGCGAGGTGTCCCTTGGGGCGGGAGCGGCGTGCGAGCGCGATCGTCGTGCGGGAGAAGACCTGTTTCGCGAGGACGAGGGAGGCGCCCGGGCCGGCTTCCAGCAGGGCGGCCGCTTCGGCGACGCTCGGGGTGCCGACGGCGGCGGCGACGGTGTCGCTCGGGGTCGGGACGAGGACGCCGGCGAGCTCCTCGGCGGGGAAGCTGCGGACGGGCAGTCCGAGGCCGAGGATGGCGGGGTGGTCCCGGCGTCGGTCGATCGTGGCGACCACCCCGATGCTCTCGGGAGCGAGGGCCCGACGGCGGAGCGCCTCGGCCAGTGCGGCGGCCACCTCGGCCTCGGTGGCGTCGCTCGCCGTGCCGATCCCGGCCACGAGAGAAGGGGAGTGGAGCACGACGGTCCCGGGTGGAGGCTCCTCCGCCCGGTCGGTCACGACGATCCGCAGGGGCGACGAGCCGGGTGCGACCGGACCTCGGTCCTCGGGGCTCGCTGGGGCGGTCCCGTCCGCGAGCGCGCCGAGGAGTGCCGCCGGGAGCGGCCAGTCGAACGGGTTCTCGAGGAGGACCCCGTCGCCGTCCAGCAGGGCGCGGCTCACCTGGGCGACCGCGCCGCGTGCCGGGAGGTCGGCGAGGGTGTCGAGGGCGGGTCGGCCCGCCGCGTCGCTCGCGCTGGTCACGACCGCCGTGGCGCGGAGGAGCGCGGCGACTCGACGGGCGAGGGCGTTCGCCCCGAGTGTCCCGTGGCCGTTCAGCACCGGCACCGCGAAACGCCCTGCGGCGTCGACGCAGACAACGGCCGGCTCGCCCCGCGCCGGGCGCACCAGTGGCGCCACGATCCGGACCACAGCGCCGACGGCCAGGAAGCAGACGAGGCCGTCCACCTCGTCCCAGGCGTTGCGAATGGCCTCGCCCGCCGGCCCCGGCAGTCGCGGGAAGGGAAGGCGGCTTGCGAGCTCTGCACCGGCCGCGGTGACGGCAATCGAGACGATGCGCTCGGGCGAGGGGTCAGGCGAGCTGGCTCTGCCCGCGCTGGCTCTGCCCGCGCTGGCTCTGCCCGCGCTGGCGGGATCCGCCAGGGGCTGGCCTGTCGGCCCCGGGGTCACGGGCGAGCTCCCCAGGCGACGAAGACGGGGTTCTCGGCCGCGAGGCGCCAGGCACCGTCGGGGAGCGGACGGCCCGAGGACACCTGGACCTGCACGAGGTTGCCGAGGAGCGCGCCGGCCCGTTCGGCCCGCGCGAGCGCGGCCAGGGTGGCGACCACGCGAGTGCCGGGTGGGACCTGCTCCCAGACCGCCTCGAGCACGGGAGTGCCCCCACCACCGACGAAGACGCAGTCGGGCGCGGGCAGTCCTCCGAGCGCGGCCGGCGCCTCACCGGTCACGACTGCCACCTCGACTCCGAGGGCGGTGGCGTTCGCGGTGATGTCTGCGGTAGCGGCGGGGTCGCGCTCGATTGCGAACGCGCGCAGTCCTGGGCGGAGCCGCACGCAGGCGAGCGCCACGCTGCCGCTCCCGGCGCCGACGTCCCAGCAGACGCCGTCAGCCGGCGGGTCGAGCTTCGCCAGGACGACCGCGCGGACCTCCGGCTTCGTCACCTGACCGCGCTGGTACGCGAGGCTGTCCACCGGGAGGTCGAAGCCACCGGGAGGGCTCGATGTAGGAGCACCACTCGCCCCGCTGGGCAGCGCTGTCCAGCTCGGCACGGGTTCGCGATCGAGGGCCGCGCTCGGGATGACGAGCAGCGCGCGCTGTCCGGGTGCGACGCCCTGGTTCCGAAGCGTCGCGAGGGGACCCGCGGCGACCGTCTCGTCCGGCCCGCCGAGCTCCACGAAGATCGCGCCCTCCCGGTCACCGAACCCTCTACGGCAGAGGCCCGCTGCGAGGGCAGCGGGCGTTGCCTGCGGGTCGGCGAGCAACGCGACGCTGCGCCCGGAGCGGACGCCGGCTGTGGCCAGCTCGAGGGCGGGACCTGGCGAGCGGCCGTGTGCGGAGACGACGACGGCATCGTCCCAGGGGAGCGCGAGGTGGGCGAAGGCGAGCGCGACCGAGGAGACGCCCGGGACGACCTCGAGCGCGTCCCGGCCGAAGCGGGTCGCGAGGGCCCGCACGGCGCCGAAGAACCCCGGGTCGCCGGAGGCGAGTACGCAGACGGGGCGCGCCGCCTCGGCGATCGCCTCCACGGTGGCCGCGAAGCCCCCGGGTTCCCCGGGAGCGCTCCGGCTGAAGCAGAGCAGCGCCGGGTCGCGCTCGGCCGGGGCAGCCCTGCCCGGCTGGGAGCGTCCGTCGTGCCAGGCTCTCCAGACGGCGAGCTCGGCCGGTCCGCCGACGACCGTCGCCGCGGCAGCCAGCAGCGCGGCACCGCGCGGCGCGCGGATCGGTGGCTCGTCGGGCTGCACCCCGACGACCCCGAGCCAGCGGCCGGGAGCGGGGAGCGCCGAAGCGCCGCACGGCTCACGCATGGGCGAGCACCGCCGCCCCGTCGAAGTCGACCATCCAGACCTCGACGGCGAGGCCACCGGCGTGGGCGCTGCAGGCGCCAGCTGCGCGCTCGCACAGTGCTGCGAGGGGGGCCAGCGCGCCGGCCGCGACGCAGGCCTCGAAGAAGTGCCGGGCGGTGTTGGTCGCACTCGCCGCGGCCACGACCTCGGGCGGCGCGCCGGTCGAGCGGGCGAGCGAGGCCAGGAGGTCGGTGTCGACCTTGGAGCGGTGGAAGTGCGTCATCATCACGCCGGCTGCGAGCTTGGTGATCTTGCCCGCCATCGCGACGAGGCTCACGCGCTCGATCCCCTCGTGGGCCGCTCGGCGGAGGGCGACGCCGGTGTAGTCGCCGACCTCGACGAAGCAGACGGCGTCGAGATGGGGGAGGAGCCGGCGGGCCGCTGCCTCGGAGCGCGTACCGGTAGCCAGGACGACGTGGCGCTCGCCGCCTGCGGCGGCGACGTCGATCTGCTGGACGACGGCGGCCCGGAAGGCGGCGGTCGAGAACGGGCGGACGATCCCCGTGGTGCCGAGGATCGAGATCCCTCCGAGGATCCCGAGGCGGCTGTTCGTGGTCTTCGCCGCCATGGCCTCGCCGCCCGGCACGGAGAGGACCACCCGGCACGGCCGCGACGTCACCTCCCCGAGCGCCTGGAGGATCATCCGGCGCGGGACGGGGTTGATAGCGGGCGCGCCGACGGGGAGGCCGAGGCCCGGGCGGGTCACGGTCCCGACTCCCTCGCCCGCGACGAGCAGGCTCGCCGTGTGGTCGCTGATCGAGCCTCCGACCATGGCACCGGCCGACCCGTCGTCGCTGTCGACCGTCCGGTCGAGCGCGTCACCGGCCGATCTGCCGGGCGTGCGGCCGGTCGTCTCGCGAGCCGATCTGGCGGGTGCCCCTTCGGCCAGCACGAGCTCGGAGACGGTTGCCGTCACCCGAGCACCGTCCGTGCAGTCGGGGTCGTCGCCCGCGTCCTTCACGACGACGGCGGTGGCGGGACCCTCCGCCTCCACGGGGAACGAGACGCGTGTGCCCGAGGGCAGCGCCACCTCGACCGTCGCTGGCACGCTCCCGGTGACCAGGCCGAGCGCAGCAGCCTTGGTCGCGGCGGCGGCGCAGGTCCCGGTGGTCCACCCGCTGCGCAGGCCGCCGGGTCGCGTCGGGCTCATCGCCGGCGGCGCGGCGCGGGCCGGCCCTGCGTCGAACCGGGGAGGGATCGGCGCCGGTGGGCGTGCGCGAAGCCCGGGTCGTAGAGGCGGCTCCGGCGGGGTGCGGCGGAGAGGGCGTTCCCGACCAGGACCAGGACCGTGGTCGTCGCGCCGGTCTCGCGGAGTGTCGCAGCGAGCTCCGAGACGGTGGTCCACCGGATCTGCTGGTCGGGCCAGGTCGCACGCACCACGACGCACGCCGGGGTGTCCGGCGCGTAACCGGCCCCGCTCGCCTCGAGCTCCTCCTGGAGCGCCCCCGGGCGCGCGGCGGAGAGGAAGACGCCCATCGTGAGCCCGTGCGCGGCGAGCGCCGCGACGGACTCGCCGGGCCCGGTCGAGGCCGAGGTGCGCGCGGCGAGGCGGGTCAGGATCACGCTCTGGCTCACCCCGGGGATGGTGAGCTCCCGCCCGGCGACTGCGGCGGCCGCGGCGAGCGCGCTCACCCCGGGCACGATCTCGAAGCGCCGCTCGGCGGCGATGCACCAGTCGAGCTGCTCCTGGATGGCGCCGTAGAGGGAGGGGTCGCCGGAGTGGAGCCGGACGATGCGCGACTCGGGCGCACCGGCGTAGACGGCCAGGACGTCCTCCAGGGTCATCTCCGCGGAGTCGAGCACGGTTGCAGCCGGCGAGGCGTGCCCGAGCAGCGCCTCGGGGACGAGCGACGAGGCCCAGATGACGATGTCCGCCCCGGCGAGGCGGTCCGCGCCACGCAGGGTCAACAGATCGGGTGCGCCAGGGCCCGCGCCCACGAAGCTCACCAGCCCGCGGCCT
>JAJYWE010000051.1:14911-17323 GCA_021791675.1 Actinomycetes bacterium
CCTGCCCCTGCGTCACCGGTGCCTGCTGGGGCGGCTCCCGTGCTCCCTCCCGCCTGCGCGAGCTCGCCGGCGGCGCGCGAACGCTCGGGCAGGGTCGGCGATGGGCTCTCTCTCACACGCGCTCCTCGGGCTGTCGGAGCTCGCCGGCGGGGGCTGGCTCCCGGATCGTGGCGGCCAGCGAGCGCACTCGCCGGGCGGCTCCCCGGTCACAGCCTGTCGGCGCCGGCCTCCCACCGGCTCCCGTGTCGAGCGAGGTGATCCTACCCGGCCTCCCTGTCCGGTCGCAGCGGGCTCGCGCTGGTCAGGCCGGGCGGAGGCGCTGGCGCGCTACCGCAGCGACGAAGCGCCGCGCAGGCTCGGGGTCGGCGCCGAGGTGCACGTGGAGGTAGGTGGCGAGCAGGCCCGGACCGGCGAAGCCGTCACGGCCCTGGCCGAGGCGCCCGGCGAGCGAGAGGGCATCCCCACCCGGCTCGAGCACGCTGTAGTGGTGCTCGTGGCCGCGAAGGCGTGTCCCGGCCGGGCCGAGCGGGCCGTCCGAGCGCAGCGCTGCGTGGCGGTAGCCGAGGTGCAGCCGGTCGGTCATGTGGGCGTCGGCGGGGAGGACGCGAGCCATCGGCGTGCCGTCGAGCGAGCGGCTCAGCCAGAGGGCGCCTCCGCACTCGGCCCAGGTCACGAGGTCTCTGCCGCAGCGGGCGCGCAGCGCTGCGAGAAGGGGCTCGTTCGCGCCGAGTGTCCCAGCGAACACCTCGGGAAAGCCCCCGCCGGCGTAGAGGCCGCCCACGTCCGCTGGGAGCGCCTCGTCGGTGAGGGGATCGAAGGGCACCAGGGTTGCGCCCGCCTCGGCGAGGCGCTCCAGGTTCTCGGGGTAGGCGAAGGAGAAGGCGGGGCCCGACGCCAGCGCGATGCGGACCCGGGCGACGGGCTCGGTCGCCGGCAGGACGTGGCGCACCGTGGTCGCCGGAGCCGCCCGGGCGAGGCGGACGATGGCGTCGAGATCGCAGCTCGCCGCCACGGCGCGCCCCAGCCGCTCGACCGCCCGCCGCAGCCTCGCGGCGTCCTCCACCACCGGCACGAGGCCGAGGTGGCGTTCGCGCCACCGCCACGCGTCGTCGCGGCGGAGCGCTCCGAGGACGGCGACCCCGGTGCCGTCGAGTGCCTCGCGGAGCAGGGCCTCGTGGGTGTCGCTCCCCACACGATTGAGGACGACCCCCGCGACCTGGACTGCCGGGTGGAACCGGGCGTAGCCCTGCACGAGCGCAGCGACCGAACCCGAGAGCCCCCGCGCGTCGACGACCAGGAGGACCGGGGCCTCGAGCAGCGCGGCGACCTCTGCCGTCGACGCGACCGGAAGGCTCAGGTGGCCCTCGTCCCGGGCCCCGTCCGGGGCCGCTCCGCGAGCCCTTCGGTCCCTCCCACCCGATCGGTCCCGCTCGCCATCGGGTTCGAGCTCACCGTCGAGGTCGAGCTCACCATCGGGGCGGAGCGGAGTCGCCGCGCCGTCGAAGAGCCCCATCACCCCTTCGACCACGAGGAGATCTGCGTTGCGGGCAGCTCGCGCCGCGAGGGCCTGTTGTGCGTCGGCGCCCTGGAGCCATGGGTCGAGGTTGTGCCCGGGGCGCCCCGTGGCGAGGGTGTGGTAGCCGGGGTCGATGAAGTCCGGCCCCACCTTGGCGCTGGCAACCGTGTGGCCGGTGGCAGCGAGCGCCGCCATCAGCCCCGTCGCGACGGTGGTCTTACCGGCCCCGGAGTGCGTGCCCGCGACGACGAGCCGGGGCGGGAGGCAGGCTCGCTCGGGGCTGGCGCCCACCGCGGCGCTGCCGCCAACCTCGGGGTTGCCGTTCATCCCCGCGCCGACTGCCGCGTCGAGGCGACGTGGTCGTCCGGCTCTCAGTACTCGATGCCCTTCTTCGCGGTGATGCCCCGGTCGTAAGCGTGCTTGACCTTGCGCATCTCGGTCACGGTGTCGGCGAGCTCCACGAGCGCCTCGTGGGCGTCGCGCCCCGTGAGGACCACGTTCGTCTTCGGAGCCCGGTTGGTGATGCCGGCCACCACGTCCTCGACGGATACCCAGCCGTATTTCACGGCGTAGGTCACCTCGTCCAGGATGAGGAGGTCGTACTCGCCGGAGGCGAGCATGTGCGCGGCGACCTCCCAGGCGTGGCGGCCCTTCGCTGCGGTCTCGTCGAGGTCCGTCGACTCCCAGGTGAAGCCGTCGCCGAGGGTGTGCCACTCGATGCCGAGATGGTCGGCAAGCTTGCGCTCACCGGTCTTCCACTTGCCACCCTTCACGAACTGGACCACGCCGACACGCCAGCCCCGGGCCCACCCGCGGCCCATCACCCCGAACGCAGCGGAGGACTTTCCCTTGCCATGCCCGGTGTTGAGCAGCACCAGCGACTCTGCGCGCGCCAT
>JAJYWE010000138.1 GCA_021791675.1 Actinomycetes bacterium
GTGCGTGGGGTCGTCCTGCGCTCCGAGGAGGTCGAGGTCGACCAGTGGCTCGCACAGCTCGGCCGGACGCTCGCAGACGAGGCCGAGCGCAGTGCCGCGGCGCGAGCCGCGCTCCAGGCGCTGCTCTCGTGAGGCCGGCGCCGAGCCAAACGGCAGCTCCCGGCTCGCCGGAGCCGGGAGGCGTCGCCAGACCGAGTACCGAATGACCGAGTGACCAGCAGGCCGGGTGTCCGAGCGGGTGACCGGCCAGGAAGGGAGTCGGCATGGCCCGGACGGACGGCAGAGCGGGGACCGAGGAGGAACGAGCGGCAGCACAGGCCGGGCTCCCCCCCGACGCCCTGCGGCGCCTCGAGGAGCTCGAGGCCAAGGGCGGGCGAGGTCTGTTCACCTCCGACCTCTCGGTGAACGAGTTCCTCCTCGTGAAGGAGGCCGGCTTCCACCCTCGTGGCCTCGTCTTCGGGAGCTCGATCTACCACATCGGTCTGCAGCGCCGGAGCTGGGCGAAGAGCCAGGAGCTGGAGGGGCTCACCCAGGCCATGTACACAGCCCGCGAGCTCGCCATGTCCCGCATGGAGGCGGAGGCGGACGTGCTCGGCGCTGACGGCGTCGTCGGCGTGCGCCTGGACGTCAACTTCTACGAGTGGGGCCAGCACTCGGCCGAGTTCATCGCGATCGGCACCGCGGTCTCGGCTACCGATCGCGGGGCCACCGAGACCGGCTCGTGGCGCACGAACGACGGGAAGCCCTTCACGAGTGACCTCTCGGGGCAGGACTTCTGGACGCTCGTACGCGCCGGTTACGCGCCCCTCGGTCTGGTACTCGGGACGTGCGTCTACCACGTCGCGCACCAGGCGCTCGGCGGGGCGCTCGCCCGGATGTCCGCGAACACCGAGCTCACCAACTTCACGCAGTCGCTCTACGAGGCGCGCGAGCTCGCGATGGCGCGCATGCAGGAGGAGGCGGAGCGCCTCGGGGCCGAGGGGATCGTCGGGGTCCAGCTCGTGGAGCGCTCGCACTTCTGGGGGAGTCACGTCATCGAGTTCCTCGCCATCGGCACGGCCGTGCGACCACTGCGCGCCGACCACGTCATCGCCACGCCGCAGATGGTGCTGACGTTGGACAGCTGATGGCACGCGGGGAGCCAGACCAGGCCAGCGGACCGCCACTCGAGCCGAGCGCGGACCAGGAGGCGCGCGCCGCGGCAAGCGTTGCAGCGCTCGAGCGTGGCGAGCTGCCGCTCGCTGCCCAGGGCCGGCTCGCGGAGGAGCGCTCCGACGGGCTCTGGACGAGCGACCTCTCGGTCGCCGAGCTCGCAGCCATCGAGGAGGCCGGGCTCAGCCCCCTCGCGCTCGTGCTCGGGAGCGCGACCTACCATCTCGGCTCCCAGTGGGGTGTGAGCTTCGCCCAGCAGGGGGGCTTCTTCCGCACCTATCCCTGCCCGCACGGCTACGGCGGCATGGGAGGCTTCGGGGGCGGTGGGTTCGGCGGGGGAGGCTTCGGGGGTGGCTACGGCATGGCGACCCACGAAGGTGCCCGCACGGGCTACACCTGGGAGCACCTCGTCCACGAGCGGGGGATGGTCGCGGCGAAGGATCTCGCGCTCGAGCGCCTGGAGGCGGAGGCGACCGCGCTCGGGGCGCACGGCGTGGCGGGTGTGCGGCTCCGCTTTGCCCCGTTCGCTGCGGGCTACGGCAGCATCGAGGTGACCGCGATCGGGACGGCGCTGCGCCGTGCGGGGCGGGCGCCGCTCCCGCGGCCGTTCCTCAGTCACCTCTCCGGGCAGGACCTCTGGAAGCTCCTCCAGGGGGGCTGGGTCCCGGCGGGCCTGGTCATGGGCATCGGGGTGGTCGAGGTGGACCCCGGTTGCGAGGTCGAGTTCCAACTGCGGTCGTGGGCCAACTCGAGTGTCCGCCAGCTGTCCGAGGGCACCCAGGCGGCTCGCGAGATCGCCGTGGCGGGCTTGGTGGCGGAGACCGCTCGCGTCGGAGACGGGGTCGTCGGGGTCGAGGTTCGCTACCAGACCCACGAGGCCGGCGAGTCCCGGGTCATCGAGCTCGTCGTGACGGGCACGGCGGTCCGGCGCTTCAGCAAGGAGCCGCTGCCGAACCCGCCGCTGACGTTCCTCCCGCTCGTGGACCGGGCGGGCTCCGACCTCGGGGCGCGGCGATGACGGCCGGGCAGGGGACCGGGGGTCGGCTTCCGATCGATGCCGCTCTCGACGCGCTCGAGGCGCCGCCGCGGCGCTCCGAGGACACGTTCTCGTCGGACCTGTCGATCGACGAGGCGGTCCTGCTCTCCGAGGTCGGCTACGAGCCCCGCGCCTTCGTGATGGGGAGCGCGGTCTACCACGTCGGGTTCCAGTACACAGCCGGCAGCGCTGGTGGCGTCGAGCTCGTGAAGCTCTCGAGCGCGCTCGCCGCGGCCCGGGAGGAGGCGGTCTCGCGCCTCGTGGAGGACGGGCGCCGGGCCGGGGCGGACGGTGTCGTCGGGGTGCGGGTGGAGCTCTCCGGGTTCGGAGCGCGACACCCGCTCGTCGAGTTCACTGCGGTCGGCACCGCGGTCGCTGCGACCGGGCGCCGGCCTGAGCGCTTCTTCACCAGCGCGCTCTCGGGCAAGGAGTTCTACCTGCTGCGCCGGGCGGGGTGGGAGATCGCCGGGCTGGTGATGGGCTCGTGCGTGATGCAGGTCGGTTTCCGGGGCGTCTTCGCCACGACGGGGCGACCCAACCAGGAGCTCGAGGCGCCAACCCGGGCGCTGTACTCGGCTCGTGAGCTCGCGATGGAACGGCTCCAGCGGGAGGCGGAAGGCCTCGGCGCGTCGGGGGTGGTCGGGGTTCGCGTCTCGGAGCACAGCCACAGCTGGGGCCAGGCCGCCATCGAGCTGTTCGTGCTCGGCACGGCAATCCGGGCCACCTCGGGTGGCCACCGATCGCTCGACGTGGCGCCGGTGGTACTGCTCGACGACGCGACGCTCGCGACCGATCCCGCTGCGCTTCGGGGCGGGGGCTAGCCTGGCGGCGTGGCTCTGG
>JAJYWE010000052.1 GCA_021791675.1 Actinomycetes bacterium
CGCGTGGCCGTGGCGAAGGCCCGCCGGCGCATCCTGGCGGTACTGTCGCCGACGTAGCGCCGGTCACCCGGGTGCAGGGCCTGAAGCGCCCGAAGTGGCGTTGGCCCAGGTCGGGATCCCTCGCCCACCCGGGGTCGGGATCACGGCCTGGGATTGCCCTCGTGCGCTCGCGCTCCCTGGCGCGGCCCTCCTGCGTGCGCGGTCCTCGGGACAGCCCGCGAGCTGTCCGTCCGGGCGTGTCAGGCGGCACACCCGGCGGCACAGGAGGCAAGCCGCGCGGGAGCCCTCGAACGTCACGGAGTGGTGTCTCGCATCCTGAACTGCGGCCTCCTCCGCCCCAGGCCCAGGGAGAGGATCCCTCCTCGCCGGGCGTCGCTCGCGAGGAGAGCCGCCGCGCCGTCGCGAGGTCTGTATCCACCTGAGGGTGCTCGTTGTCCCGCAGGAGCCGGGAGAACTGCTCGCGCCCCTCGGCGACGAGGCTTGCTCCGCTCCCCCCTCTCCGCTCTCGATGGCGGCGACCCCCCGACGCGATGCCGCAACAGTGGAGGATGTCCGCCAAACCGTGAAAACCGTAGGGGCGGCGCGGCTTGTCGTCCCCGCCCAGGTCCGGCAGTCGCGTGGAACGATGCCAGAGCTCGTTGCGTGTCCTATCCTCTCGCCATGGGGGAGCCTTGGCCGTTTCTCGTCCTACTCGCCACCACGGCGATCTGGATCGGATTCATCTTCTGGCTCGCCGTTCATAGACAGAATGCTCGGACCGCAAAAGTGATTGTGAGGCGGCTCAAGAAAACTGGGCAACCCTATACGGTAAAGGCCTCCTACACGAGAGGCGTATGGAACCCGGCGAAGCGGCCCGGATTCGAGAACGCGATCCTCGAGAGAGGCATCGCGACCTACTCGCTCGACGACAACGGTCTTGTACATCTCCGCTTCAAATCCACATCCGGTCATGAACTGCATCTCTCCGGCGCCGTGCCGGACAGCGCGATCGGCTCCACAGCTGAGCACCAACACGCCAGGTCACTGATGCGACGAGCCGTGCTTGGCTATATCTCCCTGCTCGCGGTCGGTGCATCGATGGGGGCGGCGGTAGACAGAGGTGACGTCGCCGACCACGTTCTCGGCGCAGTTGTTGGCTTGTTCGCAGCCATGGTGGCCGCAGTTCTCCTCGTGTGGGTCGTCCGAGTCGGGAAGGCCGTGCGAGACATTACCCGCAGGTAGTTGGCGCAATCGCGGCCCATCGGGGACTCCACGGACGCCCTTTGCGGCTGGCCCGGATCTCCACGATCGGCTCCATCGGTACTCGTGCTCCAGCCAGTTCGGCAACTGCACGCTGCAGCGCACGCGAGCCAATCAGCACCGCGCCGCCCTCGTGCGGCTGCTCCGTCGCCGCGAGGAGGGTCGTCTGAGGGGTGGGCAGCTTGTGCCAGGGCGCGACGTACACGGGCCCCCCGTCGCAACCCTGCCAAGCGGGAGCAGACCCACGGTGGCCGGCCCCGATCCACCGGGTCAGGTTGCGGCGGTAGGCGGCCAGCCTGCGCTTGCCCAGCGCATCGGCGCAATGGACCAGGTCCACGTCGAAGACCTCCTGGCCACCGACGCGCAGGGCCACCTCCCCGAACCGGCTCGAGTCGGGCCGAGAGAGCCCCTGGCCCGTCACTGCCCCTGGCCGAGCGAGAAGCCAGGTATGCCGTCGAAGGTGAAGAGTCCTTCGGTCTTGATGAACGGGAAGCCGACGTCGCCGAGGCGGCCGAGCAGCGCGACGACGTCCCCGTACGCGACGGGCCCGTTCGGCTCACGGGCCTGGAACCGGCAGCGCCAGTGGTCGACGCAGAACGTCTCGGGGATGCCCCCGGGGTAGACCTTCTGGCCGCGGTTGGTGATCATCACCAGCTCGAGCGGCGCGGCGACGCCCTCGAGGGCCTTGGCGATGACCTCGACCGGCTCTCGGGAGTCGACGAACACGTCGATGCCGACCAGCTCCTTCCGGGCCGGGACGCGCGTCGAGACCGCGACGGTGATGCGCTCCGGGGTCGAGGGGTAGCTGGCCGCTCGGAGCTTCTGCGGTCGCTCGCCGAGGCGGTCGATGACCGCGTCGGCGAACTCGGCCGTGCCGACTCGCGCAGTCGAGACCGTCGGGTCGTAGATGTCCTCGGTGTGCACGCCGTCCTCGATGGTGCGGAGCCACGCGTTGTGGACCCGCTCGGCGGCCTCGCCCTGGCCGATGTGGACGAGCATCTGCACGGCCCCGAGGAGGAGGCCAGACGGGTTGGCGACGTTCTTCCCGGCGAGCGGAGGCGCCGAGCCGTGGATCGCCTCGAACATCGCTACCTCGCTCCCGATGTTCGCGCTGCCGCCGAGGCCGACCGAGCCGGAGATCTCGGCTGCGACGTCGGAGACGATGTCGCCGTAGAGGTTCGGGAGCACGATCACGTCGAACGCCTCGGGGGTGTCGGCCAGCCGGGCGGTACCGATGTCGACGATCCAGTGCTCCGACTGGAGATCCGGGTAGTCGGCAGCGACCTCGTCGAAGACCCGGTGGAAGAGCCCGTCGGTCATCTTCATGATGTTGTCCTTGGTGAAACAGCTCACCTTGGAGCGGCGGTAGCGGCGGGCGTACTCGAAGGCGTAGCGGACCAGGCGCTCGGTCCCCGGGCGGGTGATGAGCTTGAGACACTGGGTGACGTCCTCGGTCTGGCGGTGCTCGATCCCGCCGTAGAGGTCCTCCTCGTTCTCCCGGACGATCACGACGTCCATCCCTGGGTGCTTCGTCGCGACGAACGGTGCGTAGGACGGGTTGGGTCGCACGTTCGCGAACAGGCCGAAGGCCTTGCGTACCGTCACGTTGAGGCTCTTGAACCCTCCCCCCTCGGGGGTGGTGATCGGGGCCTTCAAGAAGACCTTGGTCCGCCGCAGTGACTCCCATGCTTCCGGCTCGATCCCGGCAGAGTTGCCCGCCTCGTAGATCGCCTGCCCGATCCGAATGGTCTCGACCTCCAGCTCCGCTCCCCCCGCGGTGATCACCCGGAGCGTCGCCTCCATGATCTCCGGGCCGATCCCGTCGCCGTAGGCAACGGTGATCGGGACTGGGACAGCGCTGTCAGTTCCCATGCTCTGCTCCTTGCTCGTGTACCTGCGGGATCGGTCTGCCTGCGGGGCTCCCCGACGCGCAGCGTCTCGAGCTGCGGGGTTCGTCCGTCCTCGGCGTCTCGGGCGCTCGAGGGCTCGCCCCTGCCTCCCCGCGTTCGCGCCGGTCCACGCACGACCGAGCCGCCACCGCTGCCTGTCGCCGCCCCGAGCGAGTGGTGACGACTATCCCCATGCGCTCACGCGGGGTCCCGCAGGCTCTTCTTGCCGGGTCCCGCAGGCCCCTCTTGCCGGGCCGAGCGACGTCACGGGTCCTCGCCGGTCGCTGCGGTGTCGCCGCGCCTGGCCTTGCGCCGTCCGGAGCACGCCGTCTCGCAGCCCACCTCTCGAAGGCTAGGCGAACGCCTGGTCGGGCACCGCTCGAAGAACGTCTCGGGCGGCACAGCCGCAACGAAGCGCAGGCGCCGAGACGGAGGGCCAGGACCGCGGAGCCGGGCACGCAGATCGGGACCTTCGGCCCTGGCCGGGCGGTAGCTCGCCAGGGATCATCTGGTCATGGCCATCGCACCTTCGCTCCGGCCCTCGAAGGGCAAGGCAGTGCAGTCGGCGCCCGCCGCCCGCAGGGACAGCCCTCGCGTCGTCGTCGGCGTCGACGGTTCTCCGGCTTCCGAACGGGCGCTTGCATGGGCAGTCCACGAGGCAGTGCTCCGCGGCGCGAGAGTCGAGATCATCCATGCGGGAGACTTCGGCCCGAGCACGAACGACCAGCCAGGAGCCGCCGTGCCGCTCGAGTGGGCGGAGCACGTCGGTTCGCTCGTGCGGACGTCGCTCGCTCGGATCCCAGAGGTCGAGCTGGTTGCAGACCTCAGCCACGTTGCCTCTACCGAGGTTGCGGCCCGTGCGCTGATCGAGGCCAGCCGGGGCGCGGATCTCCTCGTCGTCGGGAGCCACGACGGGCCGTACCCTGACCACGCGCGGGGCGGGGCCGTGACCTCACAGTGCATTCGCGCCGCGCACTGCCCCGTGGTCGTCGTCCGCGGCGACATCCTCGTCACCGACGCCCCACGCGACCCCGCCGGCCACCCCGGAGCGTAACCCCACCGGACCCGCCGGCCACGCGACCCCGCCGGCCACCCGGGACCCGCCAGCCAACCCGGACCCGCCAGCCAACCCGGGCCCGCCGGACGCACCGGTGGCCCCGGCATTCGGCGCCACTCAGCCCACTGCGCAGCCCCCACCCCGCCCGGCCTCGTCGAGCCAGCGCGGGTCGCCCTCGACCGGGTAGAAGTCGCCGGTCGAACGGTCCTGCTCGTAGCGGACGGGGGCGGGCGCGCCGCTCGCGATCTCGGCAACCGCGGCGAGGAGGTGCTCGACGTCTGCGCCGCTCGACCCGATCGAGGCCGACGCCCGCGTCGCCCCTGGCACTGCGGCGTGGTCTCCCCTTCGCAGGCCGTCGCGATAGGCGACGATCTCCTCCTCACTCAGGTCCAGGAGGCGGATCAGGTAGGGGTGCGCGCAGAAGCAGCCGTGGCGGACCCCTATCCCCCACTCGGCGGCGAGGCGGGCCGCCACGAGCGCGTGGTGGACCCCCTCGACCACGAACGCCGCGACCGCGAGCGTCTCCGTGCCGGGCCCGGGTCCGAGGACGCGCACCCCGGGGATGGCGGTGAGACCGCTGCGGAGCCGGGCGGCGAGGGCGGCCTCGTGCGCCTCGATCGCCGGCCAGCCCACCTCACCGAGGGCACGGATCGCGGCGTGGAGCGCGACGGCGCCGACGACGTTCGGCGAGCCCGCCTCCTCCCGCTCCGGCGGCTCGCTCCAGAGCACCTCCTCGAGGCTCACCATGTCGACGGCCCCCCCACCTGCGAGGAACGGGTCTCCCGAAGCGAAACAAGCCCGCGGACCCACGAGCACCCCGCCGCCGAAGGGGGCGTACATCTTGTGCCCACTCCAGGCGAGGTAGTCCGCACCGGCGGGGAGCGGCCGGTGGGGGGCGAGCTGGGCGGCGTCCACGAGCACGGGGACGCCCGCCTCGTGCGCGGCCTCGACGAGGTCGTCCACGGGCGGCAGCCAACCGCTCACGTTCGACGCGCCCGTCACCGCGAGCAGCTTCGGGCGGGGCGAGGCCCGGAGCCCCGCCCGGACGTCCTCGAGCTCGAAGGTGCCCTCGGGGCCACATTCGACGTAGCGGACCTGGGCGTAGCGCCGCCAGGGAAGCATGTTGGCGTGGTGCTCCACGACCGTCGAGAGCACGACGTCGTCGCGGGTGAGGCCAAGGCGGTAGGCGAGGTGGTTGATCGCCTCGGTCGTGTTCCGACAGACGACGGCCACGTCGTCCTCGCTCCGACCGGCGAAGGTGAGCATGGCCGCGCGGGCCTCCTCGTAAGCGGCGGTCGCCCGGCGCGATCGCCACCCCGCACCGCGATGCACGCTCGCGTACTCGGGCACGAAGGCCGCCACCGCGGCGGCAACCTCGACGAGCGCGCCGGTCGAGGCAGCGGCGTCGAGGTCGACGTAGGGGCGCTCGGTGCCGTCGATGCACGGCGTGAGCCCGCCCTGGCCCGCGAGCGCGCGCAACGGCGCGAGGTCGTCGCCGCCACCGGCCGAGTACGCCGCGGCATGGTCGATCGAGTCGTCCACCAGGTCCTCCTCGCGGGCTCTCCCCCGCTCGCGCCCGAGCGAGGGGTCCTGCCGCTACCGGGACCGACCACCCCGGCTCGGGCAGGAGCAAGCCGGGGCGGGCTCAGTCTCCCCCAACCCAGCAGCCGCGTTCCACCTCCCGTGCGTCCCGGCTCCCCTGCGTCCGGGCTCCCCGACCGCCCGGGTCCCGTGCGCCAGCGCTCTCTCCTCCCGCCTCCGGTGCGTTCCACCCGCCGTCTGGCATGCTCGGGTCATGCGCATCGTCTCCGACCGGTCCCTTCGCGCGCGCCTGGCGGCGCTCCCGAGCCCCACGCCCCGGGTCGTCGCCTCCGGCAACTACGCGACCCCTCGCCACCTGCTCGGCCTGGTCGACGAGGCGCTTCCCGCCTACCGCCTCTTCCTCCTCAATGCGCAGCCGGGCGTGCCGAGCCGTGACGGCGTCACCCACGAGACGCCCTTCGTGGGCCCCGGCGTCCGGGACCTCTCGCGCCTCGAGTACCTCCCCATGCGGCTCTCGCTGGTGCCCCGCCTGTTTCGCCGAGAGCGCCCCCCTGACGTCGTCGCCCTGCACGTGTCGCGACCGCGCGGGGACCAGGTGTCGCTCGGCGTCGAGGTCAACGTGCTCCCCGCCGCGATCGAGGCCGCGCGCGCTCGGGGCGCGCTCGTCATGGCCCAGGTCAACCCCACCATGCCCTACACCTTCGGCGCCGGCGAGCTGGCCCGCGACGCGATCGACCTGGCGGTCGAGGCGGAGGAGCCGCTCGCCTCGCCGCCCGAGCGGCCCCCGAGCGAGGTCGCGGAGGCGATCGCCGAGCGGATCGACCAGCTCGTCACCGACGGTTCGACGCTCCAGGTCGGCATCGGGGGCATCCCTGACGCTGTGCTCGCGCGCCTCCACGGGCGGCGGGGGCTCGGCGTCTGGTCGGAGATGGTGAGCGACGGGCTGCTCGAGCTCGAGCGCCAGGGCGCGCTCGATCCGGCACGACCCCTGGTGGCGTCCTTCCTGTTCGGCTCCCCTGCGCTCTACGAGTGGGCGGACGGGAACCCCCGGCTCTCCCTCCGGCGCACCGAGGAGGTGAACGACCCGGGCCGCATCGCGAGGAACCCCGCGATGACCTCCCTCAACACGGCACTCGAGGTCGACCTCTACGACCAGGCGAACGCGAGCTACCGGGACGGACGGATCTACTCCGGCTTCGGCGGCCAGCCGGACTTCGTCGTGGGCGCGCTCCACGCGCCGGACGGCCGGGCGATCGTGGCCCTGCCTTCGTGGCACGCGAAGCGGGACCGCTCGACGATCGTCGAGCCGCTCGCGGTCCCGGCCACCTCCTTCCAGCACTCCCACGTCGTGACGGAGCAAGGGGTTGCCGACCTCTTCGGCCGGAGCCAGCCGGAGCAGGCGGCCCTCCTCGTCGAGCGCACGGCGCACCCGAGCGCCCGGGAGAGCCTCATGGGTGTGCTCGACCGCCTGGCGGGCGAGCGAGGAGTCGGCGGCACTCGGCGGCGATGACCGCGTCCTCGCGCGCCGGGACGACGAGGGTCCGCACCAGCGCGCCCGGGGCAGAGAGGTCGCGGACGGCCTCCGGAGCGCCCGGGGCAGAGAGGTCGCGGGCGGCCTCCGTCTCGGCCTCGGCCTGGTTCAGGGCGTCGTCGAGCGCCACGCCGAGAAAGGCCAGTCCCGCGCAGGTCTCCGCCCGGACCTCGGGGGCGTGCTCCCCGACACCGCCAGTGAAGACCAGCGCGTCCAGTCCGCCGGTGGCAGCGGCCATCGCGGCCACCTTGGCGCGGAGGCGGTGCGTGTAGACCCCCATGGCCCGCGCTGCGCCCGCGTCGCCCTCGCGTCGAGCCGCCAGCAGGCTGCGCAGGTCGCCGTCGGGATCTCGCCAGAGACCGGCCAGCCCGCTCCGGTGCTCCAACCCGTCGCTGAGCACCGAGACCTCGAGGCCCTGCTCGAGGAGCCAGACCACCAGACCGGGATCCACGTCGCCTGCACGGGTCGCCATCACGAGCCCCTCGAGGGGGGTGAAGCCCATCGTCGTGTCGAGCGAGCGCCCTCCCGCGACCGCAGTCGCCGACGCCCCCGCCCCGAGGTGGCAGATGACCGCGCGGCCCTCCCCGGGGGCCCAGCCGAGCTGCTCCGCCGTGCGCGCCCAGGCCCACGAGCAGCTCAGTCCGTGGAAGCCGAAACGGCGGAGCCCCCATCGCGCCACCCAGTGCTGGGGCAGCGCGTACGCCACCGCCTCCTCGGGGAGGGTCGCGTGGAACGCCGTGTCGAAGCAGGCGACGGCGGGGAGCTCCGGGCGGAGCCGTGCCAACGCGTCGAGCGCGGCGAGTGCCGGTGGGAGGTGGAGAGGTGCGAGCGGCACCAGCTCGTCGAGGGCGGCACGCACCGCCGGGTCCACGACCACGCTCTCCGTGAGGCGGCTACCGCCGTGGACGAGCCGGTGCCCGACCGCATCGAAGGGCCCGACACGCTCGAGGAGGGACGAGAGCGCCTCGGGGTCCTCGATCGCCTCCCGCGTCGGCGACCCCTCGGCAGTCACCCGGCCGTCCTCGCCGACCACCCGCAGCTTCACACTGCTCGACCCGACGTTCACCGTGAGGACTCGCATCATCGCACCCGCTCGCCCACCACCCGCCCAGCGCCCTTCCCCGGGCCCTCGCTCGCCACATCCCCAGCGCCGGCCCCCGGGCCCTTGCTCGCCACATCCCCAGCGCCGTTCACCCCGTCCTCGCTCGCCGCACATCCGGTCGCGCCGCCACCCCCTGGGGCCACACCGGGGCGCTCCCATTCTCGCGGCCGAGCGGTTCGGGCTGCGCGGGCCAGGTGGCCACTTCGACCGGGACGTTCGGCCCTCGTCGGGGAGCGCCCGCGCTCGTAGCGTCGCGTCCATGACCACGAGCGAACGCAACCCTCCGCGCCCGCCGGCCTCCGAGTCGACGATCGCTCCCGAGCCCTACGTCCTCGACGACGTCGACGGACCCCTCGCCCCCGACGAGCTCGGCGCCCTCGACGCCTGGTGGCGAGCAGCGAACTACCTCTCCGTCGGGCAGATCTACCTCATGTCGAACCCGCTGCTCGAGCACCCACTCGAGCCCGGCGACATCAAGCCGCGCCTGCTCGGTCACTGGGGGACGACACCCGGGCTCAACCTCGTCTACGCCCACGCCAACCGCGCCATCGCTGCGCGGGACCTCGACGCGGTCTACGTCATGGGGCCCGGCCACGGGGGGCCCGGCCCGAACGCCTGCGCCTGGCTCGAGGGGACCTACAGCGAGCGGTATCCCTCGATCACCCGGGATGGCGTGGGCATGGCACGCCTGTTTCGCCAGTTCTCGTTCCCGGGAGGGGTGCCCAGCCACGTCGCCCCCCCGACACCCGGATCGTTCCACGAGGGGGGCGAGCTCGGCTACTCGCTCCTCCACGCGTACGGCGCTGCGCTCGACAACCCCGGTCTCACGGTCTTCTGCGTGGTCGGCGACGGCGAGGCCGAGACCGGGCCGCTCGCCACGAGCTGGCACGTGAACAAGCTCCTCAACCCGGCCCGGGACGGCGCCGTCCTCCCGATCCTCCAGCTGAACGGCTACAAGATCGCGAACCCCACGATCCTGGCCCGGATCGACGACGAGGACCTCCGGGCGCTGCTCCGCGGCTACGGCTACGAGCCCCACGAGGTCACGATCACCACCGAGACGAACCCGGCGGCCGCTCACCAGGCCTTCGCGGCCACCCTCGATGCCTGCCTCGACGGCATCGCCGCCATCCAGGAGCGCGCCCGCAACGACGGAGCCGTCACGCTCCCGCGCTGGCCGATGATCGTCCTCCGCTCCCCGAAGGGCTGGACCGGACCCAAGGTCGTGGACGGAGAGCAGGTCGAGGGCACGTTCCGGGCGCACCAGGTCCCCCTCCCCGCACCGCGGGAGAACGACGTGCACCGCCGCGCGCTCGAGACCTGGCTGCGCTCCTACCGCCCGGAGGAGCTCTTCGACGAGCGAGGTCGGCCTCGCCCGGCCCTCGCGGCGCTCCACCCACGGGGCGACCGCCGGATGAGCGCCAACCCCGTGGCGAACGGCGGGGCACTCCTCCGGGATCTCGACCTCCCCGACTTCCGCACCTACGCCGTCCCGGTCGACACGCCGGGCGCGAGCTCGCACGAGGCGACACGGGTGCTCGGCAGCTGGCTCCGCGACGTGATCGTCGCGAACCCCGACAACTTCTTGCTCTTCGGACCCGACGAGGTCGCGTCCAACCGGCTGCAGGCGGTCTTCGAGGTCACCGGGCGATCCTGGATGGCCACCACACTCCCCGGCGACGACTCGCTGTCGGCGACCGGGCGAGTCTTCGAGGTGCTCTCGGAGCACATCAGCGAGGGGCTGCTCGAGGGCTACCTGCTCTCGGGGCGCCACGGGCTCTTCACCTCCTACGAGGCCTTCATCCACATCGTGGACTCCATGTTCAACCAGCACGCGAAGTGGCTGGAGTCCGCCGCCGCGGTCCCCTGGCGCCTCCCCATCGCGTCGCTCAACTACCTGCTCACCTCCCACGTCTGGCGCCAGGACCACAACGGGGCGACGCATCAGGACCCGGGCTTCCTGGACGTGGTGATGAACAAGAAACCCCAGGTCGTCCGCGTCTACCTCCCACCGGACACGAACTGCCTGCTCTCCGTGGCAGACCACTGCCTGCGCAGCCGCGGGTACGTCAACGTCGTCGTGGCCGGCAAGGAGCCCGCGCTCGACTACCTCTCGGTGGACGAGGCCGCCGCCCACTGTGCACGAGGGATCGGGCTCTGGGAGTGGGCGGGCACCGAGGTTCCGGGGTCGATCCCGGACGTGGTGCTCGCCTGCGCAGGCGAGGTCCCGACCCTCGAGACGCTCGCGGCGGCGGCCATCCTGCGAGAGGCGCTGCCGGACCTCGCCGTGCGGGTGGTGAACGTGGTCGACCTCATGCGGCTCGTGCCCGAGCAGGAGCACCCCCACGGCCTGAGCGACGCCGCCTTCGACGCCCTGTTCACGACGGACCGGCCGATCATCTTCGCCTTCCACGGCTACCCCTGGTTGGTCCACCGCCTCACCTACCGGCGGACCAACCACCACAACCTCCACGTGCGGGGCTACAAGGAGAACGGGAGCACGACCACCCCGTTCGACATGGTCATGGTGAACGACCTCGACCGCTACCACCTCGTGCTCGACGTCTTGGATCGCCTGCCACAACTCGGCGCGCGTGCCGCGGGCCTCCGCCAGGCGATGCTCGACGCCCGAGAGCGTGCGCGCGCCTGGACGCGGAGCGCCGGGGAGGATCTCCCCGAGATCGCCGGCTGGACCTGGCCCGGCTCGTGAGCGCCTGCCCCTCGTGAGCCCAGGGCCGATCCCTCCGCCAAGGCGCAACGGGCGAGGCGTCCGCGGTGACGACCCCTCCGCCATGGCGCCCAGGTCGGTCAGTCCGCCAAGGCGGTGAGGCCGATCCCTCCGGGGCCCGTCCCGAGCTCAGTCCCCGGTGCGCTCGCCGATCGGACGCCGCCGTGCAGCCGGCTCGCCGAGCACCGGCGCGCTCCAGCCCGCGTCCGCTGCGTTCAGGTTGGTTCCGGGGGGAACGACCTCGTCGATCCGGTCGAGCACCGCGTCGTCGAGCACGACCGATCGCCCCGCCAGGAGGTCCTCCAGCTGCTCCATCGTCCGGGGCCCGATGATCGCCGAGGTGACCGCGGGGTGCGCCATGGTGAAGGCCATGGCCAGGTGGGTGAGGGAGCAGCCCACCTCGTCGGCGATCGCGACGAGCGCCTCCACCGCGTCGAGCTTGGCGGCGTTGCCCGGGAGCGCCGGGTCGAAGCGCTGGGGCATCCGGGCGGCGCGCCCGACCCCGAGGTCCGGTGGCTGGCCCTTGCGGTAGCGGCCGGTGAGCCACCCTCCGGCGAGCGGGCTCCAGACGATCGCGCCCATCCCGTAGCGTGCACACGTCGGGAGGACCGACCCCTCGATCCCGCGGACGAAGATCGAGTACGGCGGCTGCTCGCAGCGGAACCGCTCGTGGCCCCGCCGCTCCGCGACCCACTGCGCCTCGACGATCTGCTCCGCCGGGAAGGTCGACGAGCCGATCGCCCGCACCTTGCCCGACCGGATCAGGTCCGAGAGCGCCGAGAGCGTCTCGTCGATGTCGGTCGTCGGGTCGGGCCGGTGGATCTGGTAGAGGTCGATGTAGTCGGTGCGGAGCCGCCGGAGGCTCGCCTCGACCTCCCGCACCAGCCACCGCCTCGAGTTGCCCGACATGTTCGGGTCGTCGCCCATCGACCCGTGCGCCTTGGTGGCGAGCACGACCGAGTCGCGCCGCCCCTCGAGCGCCTTGCCGACGATCTCCTCGGACTCCCCACGGGAGTAGACGTCGGCCGTGTCGACGAAGTTGATGCCGGCGTCGAGCGCCCGGTGGATGATGCGGATGGACTCGTCGTGGTCCGGGTTCCCCCACGCCCCGAACATCATCGCCCCCAGGCAGTAGGGGCTCACCTGGATACCGGTGCCACCGAGCGTACGCAGCGCCACGTTCGACCTCCTCGGACCCGCTGGTCCCGACGCGCCGGGCCTCGTCGCCAGGCGCCCTGGCCACGCTACCGACCCGGCGTCGGCACCTGCACCTCCCGGGGGTCCGATGCCCCTTCGGGGCTCGCGGCGAAGCGGGATGGCTCGGCCTGGAAGCGGTCCCGGCAGTGCTCGGAGCAGAAGAAGAACCGGGTCCCGCCGACGGTGGCGGTCGCGGGGGCGTTCGCCTGCTCCACCTGCATCTGGCAGACCGGGTCGATCGCGTACGCGCCGCCGCCCCCGAGGCGGTGCTGGCGGCGAGCCAGCACGACCAGCCCGGCGAAAGCGAGGAGTGCGACGACGTCCAGCCAGGTCGTCCACCCGAGGTGCCAGCCGAGCGCCACCGGCGCGGCACCCCGGTGTGCCGGCACCGCTCCGAAGAGGCGAAACAGTCCCTCGGTCGCCAGCCCCGCGACCCCCATCACTCCCCAGAAGACCCCGAGCATGCGCAGCGCCATCCGCCACCCGTAGAGCCGGCGGTAGACGAGGAGCAAGGGGAAGGTGACGAGGTCGGCGAAGAGGAAGCTCAGCACCCCGGCGAAGCCGATCCCCCCGTGCCAGAGGGCAGCGGCAAGGGGGACGTTGCCGATGGAGCAGACGAAGCTGAGGATCGCGACGAGCGGCCCGACGAACGCGTTCTCGAGCGTGGTCCAGGCCCCGTGCCCCTCGAAGAAGGCGGCCTGCCAGACCGAGGTGGGGACGAGCTCGGACAGCGCCCCGGCAACGAGGAACCCGATGACGAGCTCGCGCCGGAGCATGGTGAGATCGGCGAGGGTGTAGCGAGCGGCGTCCGACCACCCGGCGAGCGTCCGCATCCGCTGCCAGGCACCGGGCTGCGCCGGCTCTGCGACGAGCGAGGCCGCGCCGAGGGCGGTCGCCGCCCCCGCCGGCTGCTCGTCGTGGCAGGCCGGAGCGGGTTCGGTGGTGACAGGCTCGTCGTGGCAGGCCGGGGTGGGTGGGGCCGCGGTGGCGACCTCTTCGTGGCAGGCGGGGGCACAGTGACCCACCGCGGGCGCCGAAGCCTCGCCCGTCGTCGCCTCGGCCCGGGCTCGCGCCTCGGCGAGCGCCCGCCCACGGAACCAGAGCGACCCCGCGAGCACGAGCAGCACGATCATCACGATCCCGCCGACGAACTGCGCGACGAGGAACTGCCAGCCGATCAGCACGAGGAGGACGATCCCGAGCTCGACGACGAGGTTGGTCGAGGCGAACATGAACACCATCGCCGCGACGAAGTCCGCTCCCTTGCCGACGAGGCTCTTCGCCATGGCCGACGCGGCGTAGGAGCACGAGGACGAGACCATCCCGTAGAGCGACGCCCGCGAGACCGACGCCGGACCGTGGTCGCCGAGGCGCGACTGCATCCCGGCTCGCGACGCGAAGGCCTGCACTGCGCCGGAGATCCCGAAGCCGAGCACCAGCGCCCACAGGGTGGCGCCGAACATCGCGAGCGCCTCCTCGAGGCTGCGCCCGATCGCCCCGAGGACCGATCCGAGGGTGGTCGCCAGCACGATGGCCTACGCGCGAACGAGGCGGGTGATGGCCGTCACGGCCTCGGCGACACGCGCCTGCGCAGTCTCGCCACCCGCGGCCACCGCCTCCGCGACGCAGTGCGAGAGGTGGTCGTCGATGAGCTCCAGGCCGACCGCCTGGAGCGCCTTGGTCACCGCGGCGATCTGCGTCAGGACATCCACGCAGTAGCGGTCCTCCTCGACCAAGCGCTTGAGCCCCTTCACCTGCCCCTCGATCCGGTTGAGACGGTGGATGACGTCGGTCTTGTGATCTGCGTAACCGGCCATCGGATGCTCCTCTCGCCCTCGCGACCAGACGCCGCCTACGGGTCGTCCTGGGCGAGGTCAAGCCTACCGGGGGTGGGTATCTGGGCCCGCGTCCGCTCGCCAGGCCGCGACGCGTCTCGGGCCGGCCAGCGCCACCCGGATCCCCCCGAACCTGTGGGTGTGCTCGGCCCGGCCGGCCCGACCCCCGGCCCTCAGAACCGAGGGCTGTCCGCGCCGGGCGGTAGGGTCGAGCTGTGCCCGCTCGCTCGCCGGACACCCCGCCCCGCTCCGGGGCACGCCGAGCGGCGGATCTCCTGCGCCGCCGGGGCGAGGCCCTCGCCGCCGAGGGTGGGCGGGCGTCGGCTCCTGCCAGCGCCCCTCGGACACCGGGCCTTGCCGCCACCCCTGGGATGGCGGCCCCTCCTGCTCGCACGGAGGTCCCTCGGCCTCCCACCCCCGCCACCGCGGCCACCCCCGCCACCGCGGCCACCCCCGCCACCGCGGCCACCCCGGCGAAGGGCCTGCCCGGGCCCGCACCCCCCACTCCGCCGACCCCGACCCCCGCGGCTCCCCCCGCCGGGCCGGCGCAGCTCGTCGGGAGGCTCGTGCGCGGGCTCACCGACTTCCACCTCGACGAGCGCTACCCCGGGCTGCGGCGCGCGGCGGGCACACCGGGCGTCCACCGGATCACCCACCCGGCCACTCGTCTCGCAGGGCTCCCGCTCCCCCCGCCCGAGGTCGCTCGGGAGCTTCTCCTCGGCTCCCTCGAGGTCGTCCACGGCGTCGGCCCCGTCACCGCAGCGCGCCTACGCGCCGAGGGCATCACCTCGGTCGGCGATCTCCTCGACCACCCCGTCCTCCAGGCGGGGGCCGAGACGGTGCTCGCCGAGTGGGAACGCCGAGACCTCGGTGCCATCAGCGCCCGGCTCACCCGCCGGCTGGGCGAGCGGGGGCATCTCCGCGCCGCGCTCGTCTGCGCGATGGTCGGGATCGAGAGGGTGGCGTTCTTCGACCTGGAGACGATGGGACTCACGGGCAACGCGCTCTTCCTGGCAGGCCTCGGCCGCGTGCGGGGTCGTGACCTCGTCGTCGAACAGCTGCTGGCGCCGACCCTCGGCGACGAGGTCGCGGTGGTCGCGGCAGCGCTCGAGGCCCTCGCCGGAGCCGAGGTCGTGGTGACGTTCAACGGCCGGACCGCAGATCTCCCCTGGCTCGTCGCCCGCGCCTTTTACTACGGCCTCGGCCCGGTCCCGCCGCTCGTGCACGTCGACCTGGTCTACGGCGCTCGCCGACGCTTCGTCCGCGACGAGGGCCGCCTGGCGGACGCCCGCCTCGCCACGGTCTCCGAGGAGGTGCTCGGCCTCCCCCGCCCGCCGGGCGACCTCCCGAGCTGGCTCGTCCCCCACCTCTACGAGGCCTACGCAACCGCCCCGAGCGAACGCGAGGGGTTCCTCGTCCCCATCCTCGAGCACAACCGGTCCGACGTCCACGCGCTCGCCGTGCTCCTCGAGCGCCTCTGCTGCGACGGCGGGGGCGCGCCCACGCCGTCGCCGGCCCGGTGAGCGATTCCGACCTGGCCCTGACGGGCGGGCAGTCCTCCGCCTGGTCGGCAGCCGAGTCCGCGCTCGCCTGGTCGGCAGCCGAGTCCGCGCTCGGCAGCATCCGCTCCGCCCCGTGGTACCGCGGCCAGGCCGTCCACGTCGTCCGCCAGCCGGCGAGAGCGGCCTGCCATCGCGATCCCGCTGTACCGCTCCCCCGCGGCGTGGCGGCGTTCCTCGAGCGCTCCGGGCTCACCCTCTACTCCCACCAGGCGGAGCTGTTGGACCGCTGGCACGCCGGCGAGGACGTCGTGCTCGCCACCCAGACCGCGTCGGGCAAGAGCCTCGCCTACAACCTCGCCGTCGGGGAGGTCCTGTCGAACGACGCAGGGGCAACCGCGCTCTACCTCTTCCCGACCAAGGCGCTCGCCCGGGACCAGCTGGCGGGTCTCGTCGAGCTCGACCAAGCCCTCGGACTCGCTGCCGACCCCGCGGCCTACGACGGGGACACGCCGGCGGCACGGCGCGCCGGGCTGCGGAGCCGCTCTCGCATCCTCGTCACGAACCCCTGGGCCCTGCACGAGTACCTCGCCTCGACCGTGGCCTGGCAGCACTTCCTCGGCCGCCTCCGGGTCGTCGTGGTGGACGAGGCGCATCGCTACCGGGGCGTCTACGGCGCGCACGTGGCCTTCCTGCTCCGCCGCCTCCAGCGCATCTGCGCCCGCCTCGGGACGGAACCCCGCTTCCTGCTCGCCTCGGCCACGATCGCCAATCCCGCCGAGCACGCGACGGCGCTCCTCGGACGACCCGTCGCGGCGGTCGAGGAGGACGGATCGGCCTTCCCCGGCCGGATCGTGGTCTGCTGGGACTCCCTCGCCGACCCCAGCCGGTCCGCGGCGAGCCAGGCAGCCCGGCTGGTGGCCACCCTCGCCGCTGCGGGCCACCAGACCCTCTGCTTCACCGGGTCGCGTGCCGGCGCAGAGCTCGTCGCCGACTGGGCGGCGGCGATGGCGCCGACGACCACCGTCTCGCCCTATCGCGCCGGCTACCACCCGCACGAGCGGCGCGAGATCGAGGAGCGGCTCCGCAACAGCCGGCTCGACGCGGTGGTGAGCACGAACGCCCTGGAGCTCGGGATCGACATCGGCGGCCTGGACGCCGTGGTGCTGGCCGGCTATCCCGGGACCGTCGCGGCGACCTGGCAGCAGATCGGCCGGGCCGGCCGGGCGGGGCGCGCCGCGCTCGCCGTGCTCGTCGCCGGCGACGATCCCCTCGACCAGTACGTCGTCCGCCACCCCGAGCTCGTCTTCGGCGCCAAGGTCGAGCGCGCCGTGCTCCCACTCTCGAACCCGGGCGTCCTGGTCGGGGAGCTGGCCTGTGCCGCTGCGGAGCTCCCGTTGCGCCCTGGCGACGGCGCGGCCTTCGGCCCGGGCTTCGCGGCGGCGGTCCGCGACCTCGAGGCCGAGGGGATCCTCGCCGCCGGCCCCGCCGGGCACATCTTCGCCGGGTCGTTCCGGCCCGCAAGTGCCGTCCGCCTCGACGGCTCGGCAGCGGCCTCCGTCGAGGTCCGCTCCCCCGAGGGCACGGTCGAGGT
>JAJYWE010000139.1 GCA_021791675.1 Actinomycetes bacterium
GCTCGCGCCACGACCTGCGAGAACGCCTCGACGGCCTCGTGGTGCACCCGGCCGATCGAGGACCCGGGCAGCACGTCGTGGAACTGCTGCGGCAGCACCATGCCCCACAGCGCCTCGGTCTCCGCCTCGAGGCCCGAGCCGTCCCGCTCGGCCGAGGTCTCGGGTGGGGCGAGGACCGACCAGAGCTCGAGCGCGAACAGTGCCGCCTCGGCCGCCCGGTTCCCGGCCTTCGTGCGCGCCTGGGAGGTGAAGGTACCCCGGTGGTACTCGAGGTAGAGCGGACCGGTCCACCCCGGCAGGCCTCGTCCCTCGGCTGCGAGCTCGCGCACCCGGGCGTCGAGGACGTCGAAGAAGCCGGACACGCTGCCCTGCGTCACGAGGGGCAAGCCCGCGCAGTCGGCCACCCGACGGAGCCGGGCGAGCATCTCCGGTGTCGGGCCCCCTCCCCCGTCCCCGAACCCGAACGGGTAGAGCGCCGGGAGCCCGAGCCTCGCCTCCTGGTAGTCCTCGACGGCGCGGCGGAGCTCGGCGACGCTGCAGTCGCCGTTGTAGGTCGCGGCGGGTGGGAAGTGCGCGAGGACCCTCGACCCGTCGAGGCCCTCCCAGACGAAGGTGTGCGCGGGGAACGTGTTGGTGTCGTTCCACGACAGCTTCTGCGTGACGAACCCACGGATCCCGGCCGCCCGGAGCAGGGTCGGCAGGCAGGCCGGGTAACCGAATGCGTCCGGCAGCCAGAGGACGTCGGGGTCGATCCCGTACCACCCGCGACTCGCCCGCCGGCCCCAGAGCAGCTGGCGCACGAGCGACTCCGCGGAGGGCAGGTTGACGTCCGCCTCGACCCACATGGCGGCGAGCGGCTCGATCCTGCCCTCCCCGACGAGCCTCCTGAGCCGAGCGAAGAGCGCGGGGTGGTCGGTCGCGAGCCACGCATGGTGGAGTGCCTGGGAGAGCACGAAGCGATAGGCGGGGTCGCCCTCTGCGAGCGCGACCGCAGTGGCCACGGTGCGGGCCACCTTGCGTCTGGCCTCCCGCATCGGCCACAGCCACGCGGTGTCGATGTGCGCGTGCCCGACGGCGACGACCCGACCGGCGCCGCCGCCAGCTCGGAGTGCGAGCACCGGCGCGAGGCGCGCGCGAGCCGCCTCGATGACCGCAGACCTGCGATCCGGCTCCGCTTCGGGAAGGCCTGCGACGAGGAGGGCGGCGACGCCTGCGAGGATCCCGTCGAGCTCCTCTGCGCGCGCCGAGCCGGGGTCTCCCTGTTCCACCAGCTCGCAGGCGAGCTCACAGTCGGCGACCAGCTCGACGATGTCCGGGTCGACCCACACGAGCTCCGCCCGCTCGAGCCGCAGGAACGCCGGGCCGTCCGGATCGGGGTCGAGTGGCGGCCACTCCCACATCGCGGTCGGGTAGGCGGGGTTGGCCGCCGCCTCCACCAAGAGCTCGACGGTACCCCCCTCCCCGACGACCTCTGGTCCGAGCCGAACGACCGAGTGGCGGACATCGACCCCGGCGAGTGGTGCCCCGGCATGGTAGACGAGGGCCTCGGCGCCGAAACCGGGCGCTCCTCGGTGCCCGACCTCGAGCGCGAGCGCGAGCGGTGCTTCGCGCCACTCGCGAGGCAGGTGGGCGTCGAGGCGCCACCACGCGGTTCCCCACCGTCGACCCCATTCACTCCCCACCGAGAGCGGCTCGAAGGTCCTCGCCTCGGCCTCGGCAAGGGAGATCGGCTCGCCGCGCACCTCCACCCCGGTCACCTCGAACGCAAGGCACGCCCGGCACGCGAGGGGGCGTACGTGGCGCTCGAGGGCCGCGCGAGTGCGGGACGCGCCGGCTCCTCGCGTGCCGGGCACCGCTCAGGCGGGGTCCGGCCGCACCACGATGCGCGTGGCGAGCTGGACACCGCCGCTCGACTCGTCCCGCCAGGCATAGCGGGCTCCCGGCTCGGTCGTGAGGCCGGCGTGGTTCCCGTTCCGGTCCAGTGCCACGGTGTTCATCACGATGCGATCGGCCGGCTCGCCCAGTGCGAAGAGATCCTCCAGGGCGGCCCGACCCGCCGCGGCGACGTCCAGACCCGAGGCGAGACCGTTCACCACCGTCCGGGCCGTCTGGGTACGCAGGGCGAGCTCACCGAAGCCCGTGCACGCGGCCGCCCCGAAGCGATCGTCGCAGTAGTTCCCGGCGCCGGGGATGGGAGAGTCCCCGACGCGCCCCGGCCACTTCCATGCCCAACCGCTCGTCGAGACGGCAGAGGCGATGTGGCCATCCCGATCGAGTGCGAGGAAGTCGACGGTCCCCGCGACGTGCTCGGGGTTCGTCGAGAGCGCCTGGACCTGGGCGAGCACCGCCCCCGTCAGTCCGGCGGGCGAGCGAGCGAGGCCGTCACGCCAGGCTGCCTCTGCCTCGGGGGTGAGCAGCTCGGCTGTCTCCGCCCCGATCTCGGCGGCCAGCGAGGCCGCTCCCGCGCCGACGACCAGCACGTGCGGGAGGCGCTCCATGACGGCACGAGCCACGCTGATCGGGTGGCGGAAGCCCTGGAGGGCCGCGACCCCGCCGAACCGTCTCGTCGTGCCTTCCATGATCGACGCGTCGAGCTCGACCTGTCCGAGGAGGTTGGGATAGCCGCCCGTCCCGACGGAGTGGTCCCTTGGGTCGTCCTCCACCACCCGCGCCGCCGCCTCGACGGCGTCGAGCGCGGATCCGCCGTCTTCGAGCACCGTCCAGGCCACCTCGAGTGCCTCTGCGCCGTTCGCGCTCGCCACCACGATCACCGCTCACCCCTCTCCCGCGCGCGCCCCGCAGGGACGAGACGCTCCTCTCCCGAGCCTCCCACATGCGCCTGACAGGGACCACTGACGACGGGTGCCGCGGAGGTCGGCCTCGGGGGCCGGGTCGCCGACGCGACGATCGCGGCCCGGTCCGGCCCAGGGGCGACCACCCTCGGGACGGCGCCCGGCTCGGCCGGGGCCTCCCCGCCGACCGCAGCGTCGAAGACCGTGGTGACCCGCT
>JAJYWE010000140.1:0-1314 GCA_021791675.1 Actinomycetes bacterium
ACTGCCTGACGGCAGCCACAAGGGTGCGGGCGGCCGGGAGGTACACGGACTTGTCCGGAGCGCCGACGGTGGCGACGAGCACGTCAGCCGACCCGGCCAACCTGTGCACCGCCCCGAGATCGGTGACGTCACCCGTCGCCACCTCCACGTCTTCGCCCACTGGGACCGAAGTGACGCCACGGACGACGCCGATCACCCGGTGGCCGCGGCTCGAGGCCTCCGCAGCGACGCGACAGCCAAGCCGGCCTCCTCCCCCGAAGACCACAATCTCGGCCACCGGCCCCTGCCCGCCGTCGGCTTCGGCGCAGCTGGTCATGCGAGCTGACCGGTCAGCTCGTGGAGGTAGCACCAGCTCCAGGTGTCGCCGGGCATGATCGAGCGCATGACCGGGTGGCCGCTCTGGTGGTAGTGCTTGGTTGCGTGCGTGCCCGGTGAGGAGTCACAGCACCCGACATGACCGCAGGCCAGGCACTCGCGCAGCGCCACCCAGCGGGTCCCTTCGGCCAGGCACTCCTCGCAGCCGTCCGGGGTCCGGGGCGCAGGGAAGTCCGCCATCTGCAGGCCCTCGAGATGCTCGCAGGTTTCAGCCATGTCGTTCTCCGTTCCCCTCTGGATGGGTGCCTTCTGGGTGGGCGAGGTCAACGTCGCCGGGCTGGCGGTGGGGTAGCTCGGTGGCTGGGACCCGCCCGAGCCGGCCCGCCTGGTAGTCCTCGAGGGCCTGGGCGATCTCGGCCCGGGTGTTCATGACGAACGGGCCGTAGTGCACGACCGGCTCGCGAATCGGCCGGCCTCCGAGGACCAGGATCTCGAGGCTCGGGTGGCGGCTCTCTTGATGGGGGTCAGCCCCGACCCGGATCGCGTCGGCGGGGCCGAACCCCACCAGTTGGTGGTCCTGGACCGGGCGGCGCTCGGCGCCTGCGACCCCGCGCCCTGAAAGCACGGAGACGAGCGCGTTGAAGTCGGCCCGCCACGGCAGGACCAGCTCGGCGCCGGGGCTGAGCGTGGCATGCAGGAGGGTGGTCGGCGTGTAGGTCACACCCGGGCCGCGCTGGCCGGCGACCTCGCCGGCGATGACCCGCACCAGCGCCCCGCCATCGGGCGAGGAGAGCAGCGCGGCCGTGCTGGCCCGCAGGTCCTGATAGCGCGGCGGGTTCCACTTCTCCGCCGCCGGGAGGTTGACCCACAGCTGGATCCCGTGGAACAGGCCGCCCGAGGCGACCAAGAACTCTGGAGGCGCCTCGATATGCAAGATGCCCGCCCCGGCGGTCATCCACTGAGTGTCGCCGTTGGTGATCCGCCCGCCCCCGCCGTTGG
>JAJYWE010000140.1:1414-2985 GCA_021791675.1 Actinomycetes bacterium
ACCTCACCGGCCACAAGCGTCTTGGCGAACGTGGTGTTGAACGCCTTCACCACCTTCGTCCCTTCCGGCACCAGCCGGGCGGTCTCCTCTGCTGCCGAGGTCCCCGCAGGCGTCGTCACCGTCTCCATCGTCGACCAGTCGACCGGGTTGACGATGTCGATCACGACCCGACCGGCGATCCCCGCCTGATGCTCGGCGACCGCTCCGGCAACCGCCTCATAGGGCAGCGCCAGCACCACCACCTCGCCGGTCACGCTCCGGTTCGACGTCGCCAGCTCGCCGAGCTCCTCGGCGAGCGTCCGCGAATCCTCGGGGTTCTGATCGACCAGCTCCACCTCGTTGCCGCCGGCGACCATCCGGCGGCCGATCCCCCGGCCCATGTTGCCCGCCCCGACGATCGTGACTCGCATCGTGCACCTCCCCTGGGCCGCCGCGTGCCGGCAGCCGGAGCCCCCGAACAGGGTCGCGCCATTCGCCGGCATGATCCAGCGGTCACCGTCCGGATCCTCGGCGACAGCTTCGTCTCGGTAACGGCCAGTCCTGGCCTCGACTCCTCGGACGGTTGATCGACTCCCTTCTGGGAAGCGAGCGGCTACGGCGACGCCCCGTCAGTTCTCTGTTGGTGAGCCAGGGGCGCCGGCACGCATCTTGGGTCGGTCCATGTTGCCCGGCTCGCTTGCCCCGGTGATCTCGATCCCAGCGTGTGCCTCATCGCTCGGGTAGCTATGTCCCCGATGCCCAAAGTCCTTGCACGCTCGCGTTCTTTCCTGCGCCGTCCGCCTCTGCCTGGGTGGCCGTGCACCCAGGTATGGCGAGCTGGGCACCCTGGTTACTTTCGCCAGACGGGATCGCCGTCACGATCCGACCTGTAGTGCGCGCGCCAGAGCTGTTTCGCGTCGGATGACGGGCAGTACTTCGGGGGCAAGCAGTTCGATGGACCGGGCAGTCTCGGCGAAGGGAAGGCCGCCGAGGCCGATCTGGGCGAGGAAGCGGTCGTGGCCGAGCAGCTGGTGCTCCCAGAGGATCTTGTCGATCACTTCTTGGGGGCTGCCGGCGAAGAGTGCACCGTGGGGGCCGGCCCAGGCGTCGAAGGCTTCTCGGGGGAGGCGTTGTCCGCGGGCGGCGGGCATGTTGTCGCCGATGTAGCGCGAGTAGTAGGGGTAAAACGTGTTGCGGGCGGCTCAAGAGGTGTCCCCCACGTGGAAGTGGCTGGTCACGCCTACCCGCAGCGTCTCCGGCGGGTACCCTGCTGCGGCGCCCGACTGCCGGTAGAGGTCGGCGAGGGGGGCGAAGCGTTCGGGCTGGCTGAGGATGGCGAGGTAGAGCGGCAGGCCGTGCCGGCCGGCTCGCACCACGCTGGTCGGGGTACCGCCGACCGCGATCCATACGGGGATCTGGTCCTGGACCGGCCTGGGGTAGATGCCGGCGTCGGCGAGGGCGGCCCGGTGGCGGCCTACCCAGGTGACGCGCTCGGCTCGGTTGAGCTGGAGGAGGAGGTCGAGCTTCTCGTCGAAGAGCTCGTCGTAGTCGGCGAGGTCGTAGCCGAACAGCGGGAAAGATTCGGTGTAGGC
>JAJYWE010000141.1 GCA_021791675.1 Actinomycetes bacterium
AGACGTAGCCGAACAGTGCCCCCGAGGGACCACCCGTCTCGATGATCGGTGCCCAGTGGACGTTGCCCGGTGGGGTGGTGCCGCGCACACAGACCACCTCGTACCAGGTGCCCTTCTCGCCCTTCGGGGTGGTGAAGCCGAGGCTCGCCGGGACCGAGGCGGGAACGGCGGGCTCGGGAGGGAAGGGGGCAGAGGCACTCTTCCTCACGCGGCCGGCTGAGGCGCTGGCCTCTCCCCCGTGACGGTGCCCCGCCGGCCCGGGGCTGTTCGGCCAGACCGCGGACCCCGACCCCTTCGGCACGGCCCTTCGTCCGGACTCGCTCAGCGCAACTCGCTCGCCCGAGTCACCGCGGCCCGGAGGGCCGACACGTCCACGGCCTGGTAGCTGGCGGCTGACGCGCGAAGCGCCATCTCGACCGCTCGGTCGGCGGCGCCGATCCTGTTCAGCCAGCCGGCCAGGGCCTCGAAGAACTGGAGCGTGGCCCCCGCTCCCGCGCCCTCGAGGGCCGAGACGTCGACGCCGCCGCACGCCCGAGCGGCCCCTTCGACCCCGGCGACGACGGCGCCGAGGCCGCTCGCCCCGGCGTCGAGGTCCTGGGGTTGCACGACGATCTCTCCACCGGGTCCGACGAGCCACGGCATCGCCCGGAAGGTAGCGGCGGCCCGGCGCCGGCGGAAGATCCACTCCGCTCCCCGAAGGACCCGACCCCTGACGTTGGCGGACCGCCCCCCTACCGCTGCGGCCCGACCCCGGCGGCCCGCCCCTCGAGCTCCAACCCCGCGCGACCCGCCACCCGGACCCGTGGCATCATTCCGCCCTTGCGTTGACGCCATTCTGATGTCAGACTGACGTCATGGAGGCAGCACGCTTCGTCGACGCGATCCGCAACGAGCTCGGGCGCCTTGCAGCGCTCGGTGACGAGCACCTCGCCGTGCTCACCGAGCGGCTGGCTGTCGCGCTCGAGGGCCCGCTCGTGCTCCAGCTCGCCGAGGCGGCAGCGACCTTGGCTGCGGAGGCGTCCGCACAGCTCCCGGGTGGTGGGCTCGTGGCCCGGTTCGCAGACGGCCGCGTCGACGTGCTCTACCTCCCCCATGACGAGGAGCCGCCCCCTGCCGAGCCGGCACCCCCCGAGGAAGGCGACGACCTCTCGGCCCGGATCACCCTCCGCCTGCCGGCCGGGCTGAAGGAGCGCGTCGACCGAGCCGCCGCCGCCGAGGGCGTCTCCACCAACGCCTGGGTGCTCCGAGCCCTCGGCGAGGCGGTCGCACCAGGCGGGCCGGGGGGACCTCGGTCCTGGTCCCGCCCCCCGGTCGGTCGGCGCCGGCTCACGGGCTACGGACGGAGCTGACGCTCCCTCCCGCCTCGCCGCACCCACACCCTCCGAGCGGCCCAGCCGACACGCAACCCATGAGAGGAGCCCCAGTGCAACGCTTCGACACCCCAGGTCACGTCCGTTTGCTCCTGCACAACCCGTCCGGTTGGGCTCACGTCACCTGCGACACCAACGCCTCCACCGAGGTCGAGCTCGTGGCCCTCTCGCCGGAGTCGGAGCCCGCCGTCGAGGCGGCCGAAGTGCGCTGCTGGAAGGCCGGCGCAGACGACGTCGTCGAGATCCGCATTCCCGAGCAGCACCTCGCTGGCTGGCGGGCGCTTCTCGGCGGCAGCCGCAGCGGTGTCGGGGTGACGCTTCGCTGCCCGCCAGGGAGCGACCTGGCGGTGACCTCCGCCTCGGCGGATCTGGTCGTCTCGGGCGATCTCGGCGAGCTCCGCTCCCAGTCGGCATCCGGTGACGTCGAGGTGGCCTCGCTCTCGGGTTCCTCCACAGTGCGGACTGCGAGCGGGGACGTCCGGTTGCGCTGGGCTGGGGGCAACGTCGAGGTGGCGACGGTGTCTGGCGACGTCCGGCTCGAGCACGCGGCTGGCGAGCTGTTCGTCCGGACGATGTCGGGCGACGTCCGGATCGACCGGAGCGGCGAGCGGGCGACCGTGCGGACCGTGTCGGGCAATGCCATCCTCGGCCAGGTCGACGGCGACCTGGACGCGGAGGCGACCTCCGGCGACCTCCGGGTCGGTCCGCTCTGGCGGGGCGTGGCGCGACTCTCCTCGGTCTCGGGCGACGTCACCGTCTCGGTGGCTCGCGGCACCCTCCTCGCCGTCGACGCCTCGAGCGTCTCCGGCCGGTCGCGCTCCGAGATCCCGCTGGACGCCGAACCAGGCTCGGAGGGGTCCATCCTCGAGCTCCGCCTCCGGACCGTGAGCGGCGACATCGAGATCCGCCGCGGGCCGGCCGTCTCGCCCGACCCAGTGCAGCCCGCCTCCCCCCGGGCCAACCCCACCACCGACGCCGCCGACTCCACCACCGACCCCGCGAACCCCACCACCGATCCAGCCGTCTCTACCGCCGATCCAGCCGTCTCTACCGCCGATCCCGCCTGCCCGACGACCGATCCCGTGACGCCGTGAACCCGCTCCTCCTCCACCTCCAGGCCGACGCCCGCAGCGACCGGTTCTCGCGGAGCGGTCACCGGGCAGGTGTCCCGGGCCAGCCGTACCGCCAGCCCGTGCGCGCCTACCCGTTCCTGCGCAAGCACCCGTTCCTGCCCGCTCATCTCGGCCGGCGACCAGCGCCAACCGCGAACCGAGCCGGCGACCGCCGCCGTCCGACCTCCCAGCTCGGCTGGCTCCTCGTGGCGCTCGGGTTGCGCCTCGCGCTCGCCGGCTCGGACAGCAGGCCCGCCCGCCCGAGCCCACCCGAGCTCAGCCCTCTCCCTGGAACACCCGGCTCCGGGTGATGTCGTCCGCCTCGATCGTGACGAGGTCCGACTTCGTGAGCAGCCGGCCAGGCGAGGTGTTGACGAGGCGGTTCGCCTGTCGCAACCGGGCGCGCTCGAGGGCGTTGCGCACGCTCCGGGCGTTCGCGAACCGGGGCTGGGTCATGCGCAACCCGA
>JAJYWE010000053.1:0-2774 GCA_021791675.1 Actinomycetes bacterium
GTGGGCCGTAGAGGACTCGAACCTCTGACCCCTTGCGCGTCATGCAAGTGCGCTACCAGCTGCGCCAACGGCCCCGCCCCGACACTAGCAGTGCGACGGCCCGGCCGGTCCGGAGGCGCTCGGCGGTCGCGCCCGGCACCGAGACCGAGGCGGCCGCGACCCGTCGTGCCCAGATGGCACGCCTAGCGTCGGAGGAGTGACGCCAGTCCGCGGAGCCGAGGAGCGAGACCTGCGCCCAGGGCTCCGAGCCGCTCGCGTGGCGACCGGCCTGGTCGTTCCGGTGCTGCTGGTTGCTGCGAGTGTCGTGCCGGAGATCGTCTCCTGGTCGAGGCTCCCCGAGCCACTCGCCGTGCGATTCGCCCCGAGCGGCGATCCAGACGGGACCCTCCCGAAGCTGGGTGAACTTGCTTTCACCGGCCTGCTGTCCGTACTGCCCGGCCTCGTCGTGGCATTCAGCGTGCTCGGGAGGGCACGTCCACGATCGAGCGCTCGCGGGGTGGTGAGCGTCGGTTTCGCCGCTGCGACCGTGGCAGCAACCGTGTCGGTGCTCGTGGTCGTCGCGAACGCTGGCGCGCCATCCTGGGAGGAGGCGAGACGGCTCGGGCTTGCCGGGGTGCTCCTGCCGCTCGCGCTCGGCGCGCTCGGCGCACTCCTCGGCTGGTGGGCTGCCGGGTCGTGCCTCGACGACACCCCTCCCGAGGGGGGTTACGGGGCCTGAGCGGCGGCGCGCCGGTGCCGGGCTCGGTCGGCGAGGCGATGCTAGGTTCGGCGTGAGCTTCCCGGTGCCCAGATCGACGTGTGCTGCTCCGTGTGGCGTGACGAGTGGCGTGGGCTGAGACCGCGGAGCGGGGGCCGAGGAGCGAGGAGGCCGTGCACGGGTGCCTCACAGTGCCCCGGGGGGTTGTCGGCACGCGAGACCTCCGCACGTCTCCTCGCGGAGACGTCGGCCAGGGTCGAGGCGGGGAAGGAGGGGGTATGGAGAGCTCGTACGCACACGGGACGTCGCTGGTCCCGCTGCTGGGCGGGACGATCGGCGCGAACCTCGAGGCGACCACGGCGCGCTTCCCGGATCGGGAGGTACTCGTCAGCCGCCACCAGAGCTTGCGGTACACCTACACGACGTTCTCGGAGGAGGTCGACCTCGTCGCGCGCGGTCTCCTCGCGCGGGGCGTGGAGGTGGGGGACCGCGTCGGTATCTGGAGCCCCAACCGAGCAGAGTGGGCGGTGGTCCAGTACGCGACGGCGAAGGTGGGCGCGATCCTCGTGACCGTCAATCCCGCCTACCGGAGCGCCGAGCTGGCCTTCGTGCTGCGCCAGTCGGGCATGCGCACTGTCGTTGCCGCGAGCGGCTTCCGCGGCGCTGACTACGTCGCCATGATCGACGCGGCGAGAGCGGACGCTCCCGCACTCGCTGAGGTCGTCATCCTGGACGACGACTCCTACCAGGCGCTCCGCAGCGACGGCCAGCGCGTCACTGCCGGGGCCCTCGAGCGGCGAGAGGCGGTCCTCGACGCCGACCAACCCATCAACATCCAGTACACCTCCGGGACCACGGGATTCCCGAAGGGTGCCACGCTCTCGCACCACAACATCCTCAACAACGGCTTCTTCGTCGGCGAGGGCTGCCGGTACACCGAAGAGGACCGCATCTGCGTCCCCGTCCCCTACTACCACTGTTTCGGGATGGTGATGGGCAATCTCGCGGCGACGACGCACGGGGCGTGCGTGGTCCTGCCCGCTGAGGGCTTCGAGGGAGCGGCGGTGCTCGAAGCGGTCTCAGCCGAGCGATGCACGAGCCTCTACGGGGTCCCCACCATGTTCATCGCAGAGCTTGCCGAGCCGGCGTTCGCGACCGCGGACCTCACGACCCTGCGGACCGGCATCATGGCCGGCTCGCCCTGTCCGGTCGAGGTGATGCGACAGGTGGTGGAGAAGATGGGCATGGAGGAAGTCACCATCTGTTACGGGATGACGGAGACTTCCCCGGTGTCGACCCAGACCAGCCCTGACGACTCCCTCGAGCAGCGGACGGGAACGGTCGGGCGTGCCCATCCGCACGTCGAGGTGAAGGTGATCGATCCGGCGACCGGTCTCGCCGTGCCGAGAGGTGAGACGGGAGAGCTGTGCACTCGTGGCTACTCCGTGATGCTCGGCTACTGGGACGAGCCGGAGCGCACGGCGGAGGTTCTGGATCGCGCCGGCTGGATGCACACCGGTGATCTCGCCACGATGGACCCCGCCGGTTACGTGAACATCGTCGGGCGGACGAAGGACATGATCATTCGGGGTGGCGAGAACGTCTACCCCCGGGAGGTGGAAGAGCTCCTCTACACCCACCCTGCTATCGCCGACGTCCAGGTGATAGGTGTGCCAGATCCGCGCTACGGAGAGGTCGTCATGGCCTGGGTGCAGTTGCGCCCGGGAGAGGAGCTCGACGCCGAGACGCTCGTGGGTTGGTGCCGTGAGCGAATGGCCCACTTCAAGGTCCCCAGCCATGTCCGCTTCGTGGAGGGCTTCCCGATGACCGTGACCGGCAAGGTCCAGAAGTACAAGATGCGCGAGCAGGCGATTGCCGAGCTCGGGCTCGAGGCCATCGCGGCGGAGCGCACGGCCTGAACGCGCATCGCAGCGCCGGGGAGCCGCGCGGACGCCCCAGCCGGGCTCCCGCGAACTCTCGCGCTGGCCCTGTGATCCGGCGAGCACCGGTGGTACCCATGGGACCGCTCCGGGTCGCGTGCACCGCCGCGTGGCGAGCGCTTGGCCGTCTGGCGGCG
>JAJYWE010000053.1:2874-6911 GCA_021791675.1 Actinomycetes bacterium
GCTCGCCGGGACGACCTCGCCGAGGAGAGAAGCCCGGCTCCGCCGAACGCGAGGAAGACGCCCACGCCTTCCCAGACGAACGGCCAGCGGAAGTTGACCTGGGCGGTGCCGAGGACCGCATAGACGGCGAAGACCGCCCAGAGACCCATGAGCCACCTGGTCTGGAGCCGCGCCTCGAGGCGTAGCCGCCCCGGCCAGTTCCTCTTCGGATAGCGCCACAGCGGGAGAGCCAGCGGATGGGTCCGGGGCAGGATGGGACGGACCACGGCGAGTGCCCGCCAGGCCTTCATCCAGCGCATCTCCTCCTTGAGGAGCTCGACGTAGCGGGCCGCCTCACTGGGGTGGCGAGGCGATGTCCCCTCGGGCAACCCCGGTATGGCAGCCGGGTCCGGGGGCCCGCCTGCGTCGTGAAGCCCGCCTGCCTCGTGGACCCCGCCTACCTTGTGGACCCCGCCTGCGTCATGAAGCCCGCCTGCGTCATGAAGCCCGCCTGGGGGAGCCGGCGCGGCGCGGTCCCTTGGGGCTGGTCAGCGTCCGTCATTGCTGCGGTGACGTCACTGCAGCCAGAACGCGCGGGGGCGCGGGTCAGCTCCTCGCACCGGGTGGGTGCGTTGGCGCGGCGCGGGGGAGTGCCCGGAGCCCCTCGGGCAGCGCCGCCGACGGGCTGGTGAGCTCGGTGACCAGCTGGGCGGCGGCGTTCCCGGCCACGGTCTGGTGCCCTCTGCGCCGTCGGGCGATGCCGACGCGCCGCGGCGGGAGATCCAGGATGGGCACGAGGGCCCAACGGTCGGCGAGATAGCTGGGTCGGGCGGACGCCGGCAGGATGGCCGGGCCGTGCCCGTCGAAGGTCAGCGAGGCGAGCAGCCGGACGCCGTCCACCTCGGCGCGTACCGTGAGGCCGACCTCGGCCTCGGCGAGGGCGCGGTCCAGCTCGGCGCGAAAGGCCGTGCCGGGCAGGGGGAGCAACATCGGGACCTCGCTGAGGTCGGCGAGGTGGAGGGGTCCTGCCGTGGCGCGGGCGTCGTTCGCAGGCACGACCAGGACGAGCTCCTCCTCGAACAGGGGTGTGAAGTGGACATCGGCGTCGGGTGCGAGCACCGCCCCGACGACCAGGTCGAGCTGGCCGGCGAGCAGGGGCCCCTCCAGGGCCACCGAGCTCCCCTCGCTCACTTCGAGGCGCAGGCCAGGATGGCGGGCCGCACCGAGGTCCAGCAGCCGAGGGACGAGCCACCGCGCCGTCGTGCCGATCATCCCGGCGCGAGCGGTCCCGACGACCTCGTGGCGCAGTGCTGCGACGTCGGCCACCGCCGCCTCGAGCTCTGCCTCGATGCGTCGAGCGCGAGCGACGACGGCCTCCCCCTCGGGTGTGAGGCGCGCCTGGCTGCGGTCCCAGAGGGTGACGCGCAGCTCTCGCTCGAGGCGAGCGACGTGTGTCGAGACGTTCGACTGCACGGTGTGGAGGGCGTCGGCGGCACCGGAGAAGCTTCCGTGGTCGGCCACACCGACGAGGGCCCTGAGCTGTCGGAGATCCATCGCTTCCAAAGATTCTAGCTATCGCCGATAACTGCTCGACAGATTCGGTCGCGCCGTGCATAATGGTTTCAGTCCGCAGGACGACGGAATCCCCCCCTCCGGTCCTTGCGGCTTTGCGAAGGGACCGGCAACCCCCCCCGCCGGTCCCTTCGCCGCGTCTGGTGGCCGATCGGTACCGGGTGAGGCGGACCGCGAGATGGACCAGTCTCTCGGCCGTCCCGCTGCCGGGGTCGCGTCGGCGCCGGGTGCGGGTCTCGGCTCGGCAGCGGGGCTAGCCTCGGCGGCCGTGAGGGCGGCGATCTTCGACCTGGATCGGACGCTCCTCCCCGGACCGAGTGCTCCCATCCTCGCCGAGGCGCTTCGCGACGCCGGACTGCTGGAACGCCGACCTCCTGGGTCGGGCGTGCTCGAAATGGTCTATCGCGTCTACGGCGAGACGGCGCCTGCCATGGTGCTCGCTCGTGCTGGCGCGCTCGCGACGCGAGGGTGGTCGGCGGAGGCGCTCGCGGCGGCGGGCCGGGCCGCAGCCGAGCCACTTGCCGCAGCGCTCGCACCGTACGCGCCCGCCCTGCTCGACGAGCATCGGCGCGAGGGCCGGCTCCTCCTCCTGGCGACGACCACCCCGGAGCCGCTGGTGGCGCCGCTCGCGGACCTCCTCGGTCTGGACGGGGTGGTAGCCACCCGCTACGAGGTGCGCGACGGCCGTTGCACCGGCCGCCTCGCCGGGAGCTTCGTCTGGGGGCTCGGCAAGCGTGGGGCAGTCGCAGCGTGGGCGCGCCGGGAAGGCGTGTCGTTGCGGGAGAGTTTTGCCTACTCCGACAGCTTCTACGACGTCCCGCTGCTCGGCGCCGTCGGTTGCCCGGTGGCAACGAACCCTGACCCACGTCTGGCCACGGTCGCCATCGGGCGGCGCTGGCCGCTGCTGTGGCTGGACCGCCCGCCGGGCGTGCCGAAGCTCGGGCCGTTCGAGCCCTACGACCTGCTCCAGGTGATCGCTCGACCGGAGTGCTTCCCGTATGCGCGCTTCGCCTTGGACGGGGTGGAGCATCTCCCGGCGCGTGGCCCGGCGATCGTCGTCGCCAACCACCGGAGCTACTTCGACCCGGCCGTGCTCGCGATCCTCGCCGCCCGGCGCGGCCGGAAGCTGCGCTTCCTCGGGAAGCAGGAGGTCTTCGACGCTCCGGTCGTCGGCCCCCTGGCGCGGGCCCTCGGTGGTGTGCGGGTGGAGCGGGGATCGGGGTCCGACCGCCCGCTCGCCGAGGCAGCCCGGATGCTCGACGCAGGGGAGCTCGTCGCGGTGCTCCCACAAGGCACGATCCCCCGCGGGCTGGCCTTCTTCGACCCGATCCTCCGAGGCAGAACCGGCGCTGCCCGCCTGGCCGCGATGACTGGTGCACCGGTGATCCCGATCGGGCTCTGGGGGACGGAGGCGGTCTGGCCCCGCGCCTCGCGCCTCCCGCGGGTGTCGGCCGTGCTCCACCCGCCGCGAGTTTCCGCGAGGGTCGGTCTGCCCGTGACGCTCGACGGGAGGGATGTTCACGAGGACACGGCGGTGCTGATGGCCGCGATCGTGGACCTGCTGCCGCCGGAGGCGCGCCGGCACCGGAGGCCGGACGCAGCCGCAGTCGCAGCGACCATGCCGCCGGGAGCCGCTCCCCAGGGGCGCGCAGCTCGGGACGCCGCCCGAGGATCGAGGGCTGGCGGCGCCACTCGGGTCCGAGCCACGCCCGACGCGGGCAGTTCGGACGGGGCGACGCGACGAGGACGGGCTCCTCGGTGACCGACCTCGACCAGCCTGCGGGCGCCAGGACGGGCCCGGGCCCCAGGGAGGCTTCGGGGAGGCTCGCTCGGCCGCACCGGCTGGCCGCCGGGGCGGGGCGCGCGCTCGCACGGTCGTCGCGGCTCCTCGGGCGGGGGGAGGGGAGCGTCGTCGGTGGCCGCCTCACGCTGGCGATCGATCCCGGCGCGCTCCGAGCCCTCGCGCGCGGGCGCCGTCTCGTCCTGGTCACGGGCACGAACGGCAAGACGACCACGACGCGCCTCCTCGCTGCGGCGCTCGGTACCCGCGGACAAGTGGTGACGAACACCGGTGGCGCGAACCTGCCGGGTGGGATCGTCGCGGCCCTCTCTGCGAGCCCGGCGGCGCTCGGTGCGCTCGAGGTCGACGAGGCGCACCTACCCAGGCTGATCGCAGAAGCCAGCCCCGAGGCGGTCGTGCTCCTGAACCTGACCCGGGACCAGCTCGACCGGGTGAGCGAGGTGCGACGGCTCGCGGCGAGCTGGCGCCGGGCGCTCGCGGAGACGGCGGCCGTGGTCGTGGCGAACGCCGACGATCCCCTCGTCGTCTGGGCGGCCGAGGCTGCGCAGCGGCGCCGGTGGGTCGCCGCAGGCCAGCCGTGGCGCGGGGATGCCGTCGGCTGCCCGAGCTGCGGGGGCCGTCTCCGCTATGGCAACCACGGCGACTGGTCCTGCGAAGACGGCTGCGGGCTGGCACGCCCGGTGCC
>JAJYWE010000053.1:7011-16896 GCA_021791675.1 Actinomycetes bacterium
GGGCCGGGGCAGAGATGGCGCACTCCGAGCCGCTGCGGATCGTCGACGTCTACCCCGACCTCCTCGGCACCTATGGCGACGGCGGGAACGCCAAGATCCTGGCGGCACGGCTGCGCTGGCGGGGGATCCCGGCGCTCGTGGTCCCGGCGCCCTCGGGCGAGGCCCTCCCGCGCGGTGCCGCCTTCTACTGTCTCGGCGGTGGCGAGGACGGGCCGCAGGTGGCCGCCGCCGCGGCGCTGCGCGCCGAGGGCGTCCTCGCGGCGGAGGTCGAGGCCGGTGCGGTCGTCTTCGCCGTGTGCGCCGGGTTCCAGATCGTCGGGACGTCCTTTCCCACCTCCGATGGCGGGGAGGTGCCGGGGGTCGGCCTCCTGGCGGTCCGGACACATCGCCACGCAGGACGCCGGGCGGTCGGGGAGGTGGTGGCGGTGCGCGAGGGGCTGGGTCGGCTGACCGGTTTCGAGAACCACGCGGGCCGCACGGACCTCGAGCCCGACGTCGCGCCGCTCGCGACCGTCGAGGTCGGGATCGGCAACGGTGACGCCGCGCGGAGCGAGGGCGCCGTGGCGGGGCGGGTGGTCGGCACCTACCTGCACGGTCCCGTCCTCGCCCGGAACCCGGAGCTCGCGGACTGGCTGTTGGGGCTGCGCCTCGGAGCGCTGGCGCCGCTCCAGGATGCGGAGCTGTCGGCGTTGCACGAGGAGCGCCTGGCGGCTGCCGGGCGCGCTGGGAGGTTGCGGTGACGGCCGAGGCGACCGGGCGGGCGGATGACGCGCTTGCTCGCGAGCTCGCCGCGATCGTCTCGCCAGCGCACTGCCTCGTCGATCCCGCCCTGACGGCACCGTACGAGGTCGACTGGACGCGCCGTTTCGCGGGTCGCGCGCGACTCGTCGTCCGCCCAGGCTCGGCGGCCGAGGTCGGGCGGGTGCTCGTGGCGTGCGGGGCGGCGGGGGTCGCCGTCGTGGCCCAGGGGGGCAACACCGGCCTGGTGGGCGGCGGGGTGCCCCGTGGCGGTGAGGTGGTGCTGTCGCTGCGCCGGCTGGCCGGCGTCGAGCGGGTCGACCCGGAGGCCCTGCTGCTGGAGGCGGGGGCCGGCACCACGCTCGCCGACGCGCAGGCGGCGGCGGCCGCCGTGGGCTGCGAGCTCGGCATCGACCTGGCGGCTCGGGACAGTGCCACGCTCGGCGGGATGGTCGCGACCAATGCCGGCGGCATCCACGTCATCCGGCACGGGCCCATGCGCGCCCGCCTCGCGGGCATCGAGGCCGTGCTCGCCGACGGGAGCTCGTTCGCACGCCTCGGCGGTCTCGTCAAGGACAACGTGGGCTACGACCTGGTGGGGCTCCTCGCCGGGAGCGAGGGGACGCTCGGCGTGGTGACGAAGGTCCTGCTCCGCCTCGTCCCCGTGCCCAAGGTACGCGTGGCGGCCCTCGTGGCGCTCTCGGTCCGGCCGGGACGCGGGGGCGGGACCGCGGCGCTGCTCTCCCTCGTCGACGCCGTCCGGCGCGAGGTGGAGGGTCTGGAGGCTGCCGAGGCAATGTATCGCGACGGGCTCGAGCTGGTCTGTGCCGCGACGGGGCTGGCGCCCCCGGTGGGCTTCCCCGCCGCCGACGCGTGGTTGCTCCTCGAGGTCGGCGGTCCGAGCGACCCGACCGACACGCTGGCCGAGCTGCTCGGGGCCCACCCCGACGTGCTCGACACTGCGGTTGCGACCGACGCGGGTACCCGGGCTGCGCTCTGGGCCTATCGGGAGCGTCACACCGAGGCCATCGCGACCCTCGGCGTCGCACACAAGCTCGACGTCTGCCTTCCTCGCGCGGAGCTCGCCACCTTCGAGGCGAACGTACGCGAGGTCGTCCGCCGTGCCTACCCCGAGGCGCGCCTCGTCCTGTTCGGCCATGCCGGGGACGGGAACCTCCACGTCAACGTCGTCGGGCCGCCCGCGGACGATCCCGGCCCGGACGACCTGGTGCTCGAGACGGTGCGGCGCTTCGGGGGTTCGGTGAGCGCGGAGCACGGCATCGGCGTCCAGAAGCGGGCCTGGCTGGATCGCTCGCGGGATCCGGCTGACGTCGCGGCGATGTGGGCGCTCAAGCGGGCGTTGGATCCGCGGGGGATCCTGAACCCCGGCGCCGTCTTCCCCGGCGGACAGTGAGGAGGAAGTCGTGAAACCCTGGTCGATCGAGCCCGTCGGAACCTGGCACGAGCACGTGATCGAGAGCGCGGCGCTCACGGGCAACCCCCTCGGCGACCCCGCCTCGCGCCCCCTCTGGGTCTACCTCCCCCCCGGCTCCTCGCCGGGGCCATCCGAGCCGGGTCGGGCGCTGCCCACCATCTACGTGCTCCAGGGCCTGACGGGCCAGCTCGACATGTGGCGCAACCGGTCTGCGTTCCGCCCGAGCGTCCTCGAGCTGATCGACGGGGCCTTCGCAGCGCCGGGCCAGGCCCCCGCGGTGGTCGTGCTCGTCGACGCCTGGACCTCGCTCGGGGGCAGTCAGTTCCTGAACTCCCCCGGGACCGGGCGCTACCTCGACTACGTGACCGAGGAGGTCGTCTCCTTCGTCGACCGGCACTACCCGACTGCCGCGGAGGCGCGCTGTCGCGCCGTGGCGGGCAAGTCCTCCGGTGGGTACGGCGCGATGGTGCTGCCGATGTTGGCACCGGGGGTGTTCGGGGGCCTGGCGACGCACGCGGGGGACGCCGGTTTCGAGCTGTGCTACCTGAGCGACGTCGCCGAGGCCGCTCGGGCACTTCGCGAGCGCTACGAGGGCAGCTACGACGCGTTCTGGGCGGACTTCCGCTCCCGACCGGCGATGTCCCGGCCGGAGGACGCAGCGCTGGTCAACACCTACTGCATGGCCGCTTGCTACTCCGCAGAGGAGGACGGCTCCGTCGCTCTCCCGTTCGACCCGGGCAGCGGCCGGCTCGTCGACGAGGTCTTCACCCGCTGGCAGGCCTTCGATCCCCTTCGCCTCGCCGCGCACCACGGGGAGGCGCTGCGTTCGCTCCGGGCGGTCTGGGTCGACGCGGGTCGCCACGACCAGTACTTCCTCGACCTCGGCGCGACGGCGTTCCACGCGATCCTCGACCAGCTCGGGGTGGAGCACGCCTTCGAGCTGTTCGAGGGGACCCACTCCGCGATCGAGTACCGCTACCCGCTGGCGCTCGGCTACCTCGCAGCGCGGCTGCAGCCGGGGCCCTGAGGCGGAGGCGCCGGCTGGCGGAGCCGATCGGCGAGGGCTCGGACGCCGGGAACCAACGCCACACCGAGCGCCTCGTAGCGCGCCGCCATCGCCGGCTGGAACGCGACGAGCACCACCCGGGGGGGAGGGGCGACCGAGAGGGGGTTACCGCCGGCGGCTGGGACCGCGTCAGCCTCGCGGGCAGCAGCGGGCTCGCTGCCCACCTCGACCCCGCTTGCGACCTCGGCTACGCCGCCGAGCTCGGCTCCGGTGCCCGCACCGGCCATGCTGATCGCCCGTGCCACCTGCTCACGCAGCGTCTCGACGGCAACGCGGGCGGCCTCGTCGGCGGGGTAGCCGTAGGCCCCGGCGGAGATGGCCGGGAACGCGACGGAGGCGAGACCGAGCCGGCACGCCTCCTGGTAGGAGCGGAGGTAGGCCCGCCGGAGCAGCACCTCCTCGCCGGAACGCCCGCCGTGCCAGATCGGTCCGACCGTGTGGATGACCGCCCGGATCGGTGGTGGGAGCCCGAACGCCGCGGTCGCGATCGCCTCACCGGGGGCGAGGGGTGCGTGGCGCCTCGCCGCCTCGGCGAGTGCCGGGCCAGCAGCCCGATGGATCGCGCCGTCGACGCCCCCGCCGCCGAGGAGCGAGGGGTTTGCGGCATTGACGATCCCCTCGACGGGAAGGATGGTGATGTCCCCGACGATCCCGAGCAGCGCGTCGGGCGCATCCACCGAGGCCACGAGGGCATGCTAGGCCAGCCGCGTCGGGCCGGGAGGACCGCCCGGCGTGCGCCCGGGGTGCGCGTGGACGCGCTCCGGCGCGGGCCGGGCACGGACTGAGCGGGCGCGAAGACGCCCCGGGAGGAGGAGCGATGTTCACCCTGGAGGGCGCGGTCACGGCGGTCGGGAAGCTCGCCGCGTCGTGGCCGGCGGCCGTCGCCCTGGTTGCCGGGGCGCTCGCCGGTGGCGTCGTCGCCGAGCTCATCGTCCGCCTGGTCCGCCGGGCCGCGGCCGCCGGGGGGGGAGCGACCGAGCACTCGCTGCTCGCCCGCCTCGCTGCGCCGGCGCGCCTGCTCCTGGTCGTGATCGGTGCGGCGATCGGGACCGACGTCCGGCCGTTCCCGCAACACACGGCGGTCGTCGTCGGCCACGCGCTGCTCATCCTCGGCGTCGCCACAGCCGCCTGGCTCGCGTTCCGGGCGACCTACGTGCTCGAGGACGTGGTCGTCGCCCGGCTGCCGAGCGAGGGCCCCGACCTGCTCACGGCCCGGCGGTCCAAGACCCAGGTCCAGGTGTTCCGCCGGGTGGTCGCCGTCGGGATCGTCGTCGTCTCGGTCGCGGCGATCCTGCTCAGCTTCTCCGCGGTCCGCGTCGCGGGTGCGAGCCTGCTCGCGTCCGCGGGCATCCTCGGCATCGTCCTCGGCGTCGCAGCGAAACCGGTCACCTCCAACTTCCTGGCCGGTATCCAGATCGCCGTCTCACAGCCCCTCCGGGTGGACGACATCGTCGTCGTGGACGGCCACTGGGGCCGCATCGAGGAGATCGACCTCACCTACGTGGTCGTGCGGATCTGGGACGAGCGCTGCCTCGTGCTCCCGATCTCCTACCTCATCGAGAACCCCTTCGAGAACTGGAGCCGGACCGGGACCGGCCTGCTCGAGGTCGTCCACCTGGAGGTCGACCACACGACCCGCGTGGACGAGCTCCGGGCGTACCTGCACCAGCTGCTCGTCGACTCCCCGGAGTTCGACGGTCGCACCTGGAGCCTCCAGGTGACGGGAGCGGGGCCGAGCTCGATGCAGGTCAGGGCGGTGATGAGCGCTCGGGACAGCAGCTCTGGCTGGTTGCTCCAGTGCAACGTGCGCGAGAAGCTGATCGCCTACCTCCGGGACCACGATCCCGGCGGGCTCCCGCGCGTGCGCACGGGCGAGCCGATCGGCCAGGGCGAGCGGGCGGGGGTGCCCGGGGCGCCGTAGGGCTGGCGCGCCGGTGCCGGGCCGGCGAACCTCGACAACGGCGGCCGGCTCAGGCCGGCTCCGGGAGTGCGCCGGCGTTCGTCACCGGCACCTCGACCGCGCCGGCCGGGGTGAACCCGAGCACCAGGCCGTAGAAGCTGAGCTCGGCGACGGTGGCCCGCTGGATCGTCTCGGCGCGGCGGAACCCGTGCTGCTCGCCGGGGAAGGCGAGGTAGGCGACGGGCAGCCCCTTCGCGACGAGCGCGTCCCGGATCAGCTCGGACTGCGGCGGGGGCACGACGGCGTCCTCGAGACCCTGGAAGAGGATCATCGGGCAGTCGAAGCCGTCCAGGTGGTGGATCGGCGAGCGTGCCCGGTAGGTCTCCTCGGCCTCGGGGAGGGGGCCGACCAGGCGGTCGAGGTAGCGGGACTCGAACTTGTGGGTGTCGCGAGCGAGGGCGGCGAGGTCGCTCACGCCGAAGTAGCTGGCCCCGGCGGCGAAGGCGTCGGTGAAGGCCAGGCAGGCGAGGGTGGTGAACCCTCCGGCGCTGCCGCCGCGGATCACGCAGCGCTGCCCGTCCACCCGGCCCGCCCCCGCGAGGAAGCGGGCAAGCCCCGCGCAGTCCTCGACGTCCAAGACCCCCCAGTTGCCGCGGAGCCGGTTTCGATAGGCGCGGCCGTAACCGGCGCTCCCGCGGTAGTCGACGTCGGCGACGGCGAAGCCGCGGCTCGTGAAGTACTGGATGCGGAGGTTGAGGGCCGAGGAGGCCGCACCGGTCGGGCCGCCGTGGGAGAAGACGACCAAGGGCGGGCGCTCATCGAGTGGCGCCACGACGTCGGGGTTGGTCGGCGGGTACACGAGCGCGTAGGCGTGCTCGCCCCCACCCGTCGGGAAGGAGATCCGTTCGGGAACCGAGAGGTAGTCCCGGTCGATCCCGGAGCCACCGCCGGAGCGGACGACCGTTCGCGCACCGTCGAGGCCGAGCAGGACGACCGCGGCCGCCGCGGTGGGCGACGCCGCCACGCACCCCACGCTCCCGTCGTGGGCGCACAGCGACGCGAACTCCGTGTACGGGGTGGCGATGGGCTCGAGGTGCCCGCCGGCGACGAGGCCGATGCCCGAGCCGTCCGGGCCCGACCAGGTGGCGACGAGCTCGCCTTTCGGGAGGAAGGTGTAGCTCGAGATGCCGAAGACCCAGGCCGGCCCGGAGAACTCGGCCTCGAGCGGGCAGAGCGCGACGCCGTCGGCGTAGAGGTTCCACCAGCCGCTCCGGTCCGACGCCCAGTGCAGGACGCCGCTCGGCGACCAGCGCGGCTCGGCGACCGACTCCTCGGGCCCGCCGGCCACCCGCCGAGCGCCGGAGAGACGGCTGGTGTCGGGGTCGAGGTCGGCGACCCAGAGCTCGGTGGCATCCCAGGGCATGTCGGGGTGGTCCGAGGAGAGCCACGCGAGTCGGGACCCGTCGGGGGAGAGGACCGGTGCGGCGAAGAAGTCGTGACCGCCGGCGAGGTCCCGCACGACACCGGACCCGTCGAGCGCGACGGCGACGAGGTCGTTCACCACCCCCTCGGGCAGGTGGCGCTCCCGCACGCAGATCGCCCACCGTCCATCAGGGGTCACGACTGGGTCGGCGAAGCGGATGGCGCGCCGGGCCGGTGGCTCCGGGGTGAGGGCGAGGGGTGGCTGGCCGGGCGCCACCCACCAGAGCCGTTGGTCCTCCCAGTTGGAGGTGACGAACCCTCCGGGGGCGTGCGCGTAGCAGCGCCCGCCGTACTCGTGGACCTGGGTGCGGGCCGAGAGCGGCGCGGGCAGCAGGTCCTCGACTCGCCCGTCCGGCTCGAGCCCGACGAGCACGACGCGAGCCTCCTCGGCGGGCCGGAGCTCGCTCCAGACGAGCCGGGTCCCGTCGGAGGAGAGGTCGGAGAGGCCGACCACGTCCCGGACGAGGAGCTCGGTGGTGATCGGCGAGGGCCAGGTTCCGTAGGGCGCGGTCGCGGGCACGGCGGGAGGGTAGCAGCCGTGACCAGGCCGAGTTCTCGGACTCATGCAGGCGGCAACGTCGGCGGTCCTGCCCGCTCCACCCCGGCGAGATCGGCCGCGGCTTCGCGGTCGTCGTAGGGGCGGATCTGGACGATGCGACCGTCTCGCGCCAGGTACACGTGGAACAGCGTTCGCTCGGCGGGTTGGTCTGGCTGTCCCGGCCAGCGGACTGTGAGGCCGCAGAGGACGCCCTCCGTGCCGGCCGCCAGCTCGGTGACCGCACCCTGGGCACCCTCGCCGAGGAGGCGCCGGAACGTCTCGAGCACCTCGGCGCGGCTCCGACAGGCGCGGGGGTGGTCGTCGGACCCCCAGCGGACGTCGGGTGCGAGGAGGGCGCCGAACCGGTCCACGTCCGCCTCGGCGAACGCGCTCCCGATCCGCTCGGCAAGCTCCGCGGTCTCGCTGACGCTCTCGGCCATGGTGCCGTTCTACCAGCCCTCCCGCGAGCGAGCCCGGGCGGAGGCTTGCGGCGGGTCCGCTCGGAGGGCGTGGGCCCTACCGCGCTGCGACGAAGAGGCAGAACGGGTGGCCGGCTGGGTCGGCGTAGACCCGGAGCGGCTCCCCCGGGTCGTCGGCCCGATCGAGGAGCAGTCGGGCGCCGAGCTCGATCGCCCGCGTGTGCTGGCGGTGGAGCGCCTCGACCGTCTCCACGGTGAGGTCCAGGTGGAGCTGCTGGGGGACCGCGCCCTCCGGCCAGGTGGCGGGGGGCAAGCTCTGGACCTGTTGGAACGCCACGCTGCACCCGCTGAGCGGGTCCACGAGGACGAGCCAGTCGGCCCCCCGCGGATCGGGCGCACCGGCCGGCGGCGGCTCGTCACCGGGGCGGTAGCGAAAGCCGAGCAGTGCTCGGTAGAACTCGGCGAGACCCCGGGCGTCGGTGGTGTCGAGCACCACTTGCCGGAGGACCGGGTGCTCGGTGGGGCGGTCCTCGCCACTCGCCATGCGCCGACGTCCTACACGAGGTTGCCGCGGCGCGCCTGCTCTGCCTCGATCGCCTCGAAGAGCGCCTTGAAGTTCCCCTTGCCGAAGCCGAGCGAGCCGTGGCGTTCGATCAGCTCGAAGAAGACGGTCGGGCGATCCTGGACCGGGTGGGTGAAGATCTGGAGGAGGTGGCCGTCCTCGTCCCGGTCGGCGAGGATCGCGAGCTCCTCGAGCTCCGCGACCGGGACCCCGACGTCACCCACCCAGGAGCTGAGCGCCTCGTAGTAGCTGGCGGGCGCGGAGAGGAACGCGACACCTGCCGCACGCATCCGCCGGACGGAGTCGCGGATGTCCGGCGTCGCGAGCGCGAGGTGCTGGACCCCGGGACCGCCGTAGTAGTCGAGGTACTCGTCGATCTGGCTCGCCTTCGGGCCGTTCGCGGGCTCGTTCAGCGGGAACTTGATCTGGCTGGTGCCGTCCCAGACCACCTTCGACATGAGCGCGGAGTACTTGGTGGCGATGTCGTCGCCCACGAACTCCGCCAGGTCCGTGAAGCCGAGCACGTGGTGGTAGAACTCGACCCACTCGTCCATCTTCCCGAGCTCGACGTTGCCCACGATGTGGTCGACCTCGACGAAGAAGGGCCGCTCGGGCGGCGCCACGAGCGGGGAGCGGGCGACGAAGCCGGGGAGGTAGACCCCGGAGTAGGCGCTCCGCTCGACGAAGGAGTGCCGGGTCTCGCCGTAGGTGGCGATGGCCGAGCGGACGACCTTGCCGGTCTCGTCCTCGAGCAGGCTCGGCTCCTCGACCCCCCGGGCCCCCCGCTCGAGGGCCATCTCGTACGCGGCGGTGGCGTCGGGGACGCGGAAGGCGATGTCGACGACGCCGTCGCCGTGGGCGGCGACATGCCGGGCGAGGTCGGTGCGGGGGCGGATCGGGCTGCGCAGCACGAAGCGGGCGGTTCCCGAGGTCAGGACCCACGCCGCCTCGTCGCGCACGCCAGTCTCCGGGCCGGCGTAGGCGACGACGCGCATGCCGTAGGCCGTCGAGTAGAAGTGCGCCGCCTGGCGGCCGTTCCCGACCGCGAAGACGACCGCGTCCAGCGCCTCGATGGGAAACCGGTCCGCGGACGGCGCCCCGCTCTGTCCCTTCACCCCTGCTTGCTGGTCGTGCACGGCGTCCACGGATCCCCTCTCGTTGTCGCTCGCCCGGCGGGTGCTGCCCGCCTGACCTGGTCTCTCGCCCGGCGGATCGTGCCCGTCGGACCTGGTCTCTAGCCCGGCCGCTCGCTCCCGCCGGACCCTGGAGAACTACTCGTTCTGCGCCAGATCGTGCACTAGGTCTGGCGTTACGAGCAAGAGGTGGCCCAACAGCTGTACAATCTGCCCATCAACCTGGCGGGGTCCCCGTAGAGGAGTGTGCAGAGTGGCAGCGGTGCGCCTGGACGAGTTGGACCTCCGCTTGCTGGAGCTGCTCCGGGGCGACGCCCGTCTCCCGATCGTCGAGGTGGCACGGCGGCTCGGGGTGGCGAGGGCGACGGCCCAGGCCCGCGTCGAACGCCTGATCCGTAGTGGCGCGCTCGCGCCGGGGAATGCATCGGTGGACCTCGCCGCCCTCGGCTTCGAGGTGCTCGCCTTCGTGACCCTCGAGATCGCCCAGGGCCGTCTCGAGGAGGTCGCCGCCCAGCTCGCGGCCATCCCCGAGGTGATCGAGGCCCACGGGGTCACCGGCGGTGGTGACGTGCACTGCCGGGTGGTGTGCCGGACCCACGGCGAGCTGCAGGG
>JAJYWE010000054.1:0-12384 GCA_021791675.1 Actinomycetes bacterium
TCGACGGGCGGGTCGCCGAGCTCGGCACGCACGCCGAGCTGCTCGCTCGGGACGGCTGGTACGCCCAGGCGTGGCGGAGCTTCGTGCCGCTCGCCGAGACGGCCTGAGCCCGGGCCGGCGTCGCGCCCAACGGGCGAAAGCTTCGTAGCGCTGGGCGCGCGCACGGTCCGCCCTCGCCCCTCTGGGGAGGTCGCGGGACTCGACAGCCCTGGAGGCTTGCAGGGCTCAGGCGGTCAGTGCTCAGCCAGCAAGTGCCTTCCGGGTCAGGACCCAGCAGGGACGATGGTCTGCCAGTTCGCGACGGACGGCTCGAGATGTCCCGTCGGTCCCTGGCCGAAGAGCCGGAGGAGGTTCCCGGTGATCCGGCGGACGAGCGGTGCCGGACAGCTGGTGCCGGCCGGGCACGGATTGAGGGCGTTGATCCAGTTGTTGGTGCCGGAGTCGAAGACCCCCGCGCCGCTCGTCGGATCGGTCCAGTAGGTCATGTCCGAGTAGCTCACGCCGTTGAAGTTGTCGAGGCTGGCCTGCGCTCGGGTGAGGGGGATCGGGGAGTGCCCGAGGATCTGGACGTCCGCCGGGTGGGGCCAGGACGGGTCGAACTGGTCGAAGTCCGACGCGACCACGCCGGGGATCGAGGACCCGTCGTGCAGGCCGGTGCCGGCGAAGAGCCAGGGGACGGCGTCGTGGACGACGAAGGGGGCGGTCTGACCGGGCTCGAGGAACCCGTTGTACATCTCGCCGACCAAACTCGTCTCCGGCCAGCTTGCCGGTGGGGACGCCCAGGTGTTGCCCGTGACGCGGAGGGGATTCCCGTGCCCGTAGAGGGGGTCCTTCAGTGCGTTGCGGTAGTCGACCTCCTCCCGGTCCGGCCCGAGGGGCGAGGCTTGGAGGCGGACGTGGCGGAGGATGGGGCTCGCCGCGAAGAAGATGACGTTCATGCCCTTGGCGTGCGCGGCGTCGAGCGCGAGGCGTTCCCGGTAGGACCAGCACTCGTCGTGGCCGAGCGAGAGCAGTGAGGTGACGTGCGAGAGGTAGCTCGGGTGCTGGACGAGGAGAAGGTCCGTCCCGTAGGCCACGTCGAGGCCGTGCTCCTCGGCGAACTCGACGAGCGGGAGCTCGTTGCCGAGGAAGTCTCCTGCGCCATTGCCCGAGCCGTAGGGGCGGTCGAAGGAGACGACCCGGGCCCGTGAGCAGAGCGGGTAGTGGACCGGCGGGCAGGCGCCCTGGCCGACGTAGTAGTCGTAGCCGCCGTAGGGGTTCCAGGCCTGCCAGGTGAAGACGTCGTTCTTGATGAGGTAGGCCGCGTGTGCGGCGGGGTCCCAGACCGTGAGGGGGACGTAGCTCTGCTGGTTGCCGCTCCCGATCAGCTTGAAGAGGTAGTCGCCCTCGACGAACGCGGAGGTGATCGGCACCGTGAACGAGCGCGTCCAGTTGTCGCAGGCGACCATGTTGACGCCCGGGGTCACCGGGCAGGGGGGCTGGACATGGCCCGGGAGTTCGGCGGAGGTCCAGACGAGATGCGCACCCGTTCCCTGGTACCAGCCCATCCGGAAGGCCTCTACCCGGAAGGTGGGTGCATCCGAGGAGACGTAGAAGGTGACGGTCTGGCCCGCGCGCGCCTCGACCCGGTTCGCGAAACCCGCGATGGTCGAGTTCGCGGGTGCGCCCGTGATGCGCCACGCGGTCGTCCCTGGGAGCTTGTTCTCGGCAACCACCCAGCTCGCCTCCACCCCGTCGGGGCCGAGGAAGGTCTTCGTGTCGGTCGGCGAGATGGCGTCCGACTTCGCGGGGTGCGGCGTCGTGGAGGTCGAGGTGCGGCGGGGCGAAGAAGGGTGGGTGGTTGCCGTCGTGGACCCGCTCCGGGTCGCTCCCGAGAGGGTCACGGCCGCCACGGCGCCGCCGGCGACGAGCACCGCTGCGGTCACCGCGAGCACGGCACGGTTACGCGCCCGCCGCCGTGCCAGACGCCGGGCGCGTCGATCTACAGCCATCGGGTGTCGGAGTGCTCCTCGGCCACCCGGTTACGGTATCTGCTCGGATGCGTGTGGTGGTGGCGGCGTCGTTCCACCTGGCGAGCGTCGTCGACGACGAGATCCACCTCGATCCGGCGACCCGTCACGTCTCGGCCTTCGCGGCGCTCCTCGACCGGCTTCCCGTGCCCGCTTCGCCGGCGGCGCTAGGGTGTCGGGTGGCCGGGGATGGAGCTGGTCGAGTCCGAAGGAGGCCTGGAGTGGCGGGAGCCAAGGTGGGCGAGCGAGAGCAGCTGGCCCTCCGTGGGCGTCGGCTCGCCGGGCTCGGGGGAACGAGCCCCGTCGCGGACGACTCCACGCCGGACGATCTCGAAGTGGACGAGCTGGTGGTGGACGAGCTCGTCGTCGAGGAGATCTCGATCGACGGCATGTGCGGCGTCTACTGAGGCGCTGTCCTGGCCGATCCCGCGCAGACCGGTCGTGATGGCTCGGTGAGCCCGACCGGGGACGCGACACAACCGGGCAGCACTCGCCAGTCACCCTCGCGGGCAGCAGCGGGCGACCGCCGGTCGCCGGCCGGGCTCGGGGCATCGGAATCGCTCGGTGAACGGTTCGAGGTCGCGGGAGCCTACGAGCTGGACCCGCTCGTCTCCGTCCGCTCGGAGCGCTTCGGAGCGCTTCTCTACCACGGCGGGAGCCGGCGGCTGTTGTTCCTCCGGGTGATGGGCTTCGGCGAGGCGCTGGCCCAGCTCGGCGAGTACCGAAGCGCAGCGGCGCTGCTCGGGGCGTTGCCCGAGGGGGAGCGTCGGCGCGCGAGGGGGGCGCTCGCCGCCCTCCTCGAGGCGGGGTTCATCAGACCTCGCGCCGACCAGGAGCGTTGAGAGAGCGGCGGAGCATCTCCTGGAGGGGAGCGGCGGGGGAGCGAGCGCCGGGCCCCCTCGTCCCCGCGACCCGCGAACGCCCAATCCCTCCCTTGTCCACCCCCCCCTCCGAACCACCCACCCCCCCTCCGAACCACCCACCGAACCGCTTGCACGTGCAGGCGCCCCCGCCTACGCTCACCATCGAACGTGACTGCGCCCGTCCGAGCCCCTCGGAGCGGAACGGTCTCTCCTCAGGGGAAGGAGCGGCGGTGGGCACCGGGTCGAGGTCGAAGCAGTCCGTTCGCAGTCGCGGTGGACGAAACCTCCCCGTCCTTGCCGGCGCCCTGGTGCTCCTCGGTGGGGGAGCCTTCGCGTTCGCAGGGCCTGGTGCCGCCCTCGCCGGCGCGCAGACCACCGGTACCTGTCTGGTGGGAACGCCGAGCGCACTGGCGACCGACTTCGGCGCAACGGCCTGTTCCACGATCCAGCTCACCGCCTCGTTCACCTACGACGAGTCCGCGAGAGGGAACACCCCCCTGGCAGTCCCTCCCGGAGCGACCCAGACCCTCGACCTGGCGGGCAACGCACTCACGATCGACAACGTCCTGGACAGCGACGCGGGTATCGCCGTGCCCGGTGCCACCTCCACCGCCCAGGCGGCGACCCTGGTCATCGACGACAGCGTCGGTGGTGGGTCCCTCACGGTCACTGGCGGCGGTAGCGGCGTCGCCGGCGGTTCTGGTGGTGGCGCCGGCATCGGGGGTGACGGCGGCAGCACTGGGGTCGGCGACCAGGCCGGGAACATCACCGTCGACGGCGGGACCATCACGGCGACCGGCGGGGGCGCCAACAGCAACCTCGGAGGTGCGGGGGCTGGAATTGGCGGCGGTGGGGGTGGCTTCGGCTTCGGCGAGACCGGCGGCGGTGCCGGTGGAGCCGGCGGTACCGTCACCGTCAACGGCGGGACCATCCTCGCGGGGAGCGAGGGCAGCGAGGACAGCGGTGGCGGGGGGGCAGGCGTTGGGGGTGGCGGCGGTGCCGCGGGCGGAGCCGGCGGAGCTGGCGGCGCGCTGCGCATCAGCGGCGGAACCCTCGCGGCGCCTACCGGCGGGAGTGGCGGTGGGTTCGCTGGTGGTGGCGGGGGGGCAGGCATCGGAGGTGGTGGAGGTGGTGGCGGCCCTGTCCCGGGCGGCGCTGGCGGGGCCGGCGGGACGCTGAGCCTCACCGGGGGAACCGTGACGGCGCCCACCGGCGCAGGCAGCCAGGGTGGCGGTGGTGGCGCCGGGATCGGCGGAGGTGGCGGCGGAGGAGGCGTCGGGAGCCGGACCGGCGTGCCCGGCGGCGCCGGCGAAACGCTGAACCTGATGGGAGGGACAGTCACCACACCCACCGGCGGGAGCACCGGCACGTACGGCGGTGGTGGCGGCGCCGGCATCGGTGGTGGCGGCGGAGCCGCCGGCGTGGGGGGAGCGGGCGGGCCCGGCAAGACGCTGGACCTCTCGGCAGGGATCCTCACTGCGCCAACCGGCGGCAGCAGCATCTACGGCGGCGGCGGGGCGGGCATCGGCGGCGGCGGAGGAAGTGGGGCTGGCGTCGCCACACCGGGCGGCGGGGCAGGCGGAGCCGGCGGGGCGGTATCGCTCACCCGGGTCAACCTCTCCCTCTCCATCGGGGGCGCCAGCTCCAACGGCGGAGGCGGGGGAGCAGCCATCGGTGGCGGTGGCGGTGGCGGTGGCGGTGGCGACTACCCGAACGCTCCTGGCGGGCCGGGAGGGGTTCTCGGGGCAGCCTCGCCCGCAACCGCCTCTTCGGTGGCCGGCCTCACCGATGGGACCGGCTTCGGCGGTCCGGGTGCGGACGCCTCCGAGTACGTGGTCGCCCTCTCCTCCCCGGCGACGGCGAGGGTCGCAGAGCCGATCACCCTCGCCGCGACGCTCACCACCGTCGCGGACCCGGTCACCAGCTCCACCCAGACCGGTTGTGACGGGGCGACGGTCGCCTTCGCCTACGTGGCAGGCTCGGCAGGGAGCCAGAGCCTCGGGACCGTGACGGCCCCCACCGGCTCGGACACGGCGACGCTCTCGACCTCCTCGCTCCCAGTCGGCTCGGACTCGCTCAGTGCGACCATCGAGGACTTCGGGAGCTGCGACCCGGGAGCGTCGGTGCTGGATGGGCTCACGGCAACCAAGGGCGTGACGGTCGGCAGTCCTCCGAGCTTCACCTCGCCGGACGTCGCATACTTCTCGGTGAGCCACCAACGGAGCTTCACCATCACGACCGATGCCGAACCGGTGGCGACCATCGCCGAGAGCGGCGCCCTGCCCGCCGGGCTCACCTTCAGCGCCAACGCGAACGGGACCGCCACGATCTCCGGTGTGGCCCGCCCCTCCGGGTACGGCTCTCAGGAGATCACCGTCACCGCCACCAACTCGCTGGGCAGCGTCACCCAGACCCTGGACGTGGTCGTGGGCTTCGCGCCGAAGTTGGTCGGACCCTCGGGTAGGACCCTCCGCGAGGGTCTCCCCGCCAGGCTGGTCGCGGTGGGTGTCGGACACCCGGTCCCGACGATCACCGAGAGCGGGGCTCTTCCGGCAGGGCTCTCCTTCACCGACTCGGGTTCTCGTATCGCCACCATCGCCGGCACGCCGGCTACGGGCACTGCGGGGACCTACACCGTCACCCTCACGGCCACGAACCCCTTCGGGAGCGTCACGCGCTCGGTGACCCTGACCGTCGACCCCGAGGGCCCTCCGCGCGTCCGGCTGGCGCGCGTTGGGCCCCAGGGGAGCGGGGCGTACCCACCGTCGCGCCGGGTCAGGGTGCGCCGAGCAGCTCGCGATCCAGAGCCGTGCCGCTCTTCGCCACTCGTGGGGCGGCGTTGCTCAGGCGCACCCCGGTGATCGCGGCGAAGGCGACGGCCAGGTGGATGGCCGCGAGGCCGAGGGTGGCCGCGGTCGTGGTCGCGAACGCGAGGGGGAGCGCGAGGGACGCGGCAAAGACCGCAACGGCGAGCACCGTCCAGTACCGCGCGGGCTGTGCGATCCGGCGCTGCATGAGCCCGAAGACGGCCGAGCCGACGACGACGGCGGCGACGCTCGCCCCGACCGTCGGCCCGAGGCCGACGACGCTTGCGGCCGCATGGGGGAAGCGGACACCGAGGTGTACCCCGAGGCCCTTGGTGACCAACGCCCACGAGGTGGCGGCGGTGGCGGCGGTGGCGGCGACGGTGACGTGGCGGTTGCGGCGGACGGGGTTCACGGGATGCTCCTTGGATCGGTGTTGGCAGGACCGTCCTGCCGAGACGATCGTTGATCTCCGCTCCCTCGTCGCGCATCCGCCGTCGGGAGACTTCCTCGCTGCAACCGGCGGTGCAGGCCCGCTACCGCGAGGGGAGTAGCGGGAGAGCCTCCGGACGGAGGACGCCAGAGCAGGTGGGGCGTCGTACCATCGTGAGGTGCGCCCCGGTCTCCTCCGCCTGACCGATCGTTCCTGGGCCGAGCCGGCGGGGGTGGCATTCGTGGGTGCGCTCGTCCTGGCCGGTTCGATCGCGGAGGCCTACCCCGGGCACCACTACGCCGGCCTCGATCTCGAGCACCACCCCTCGCCCTGGGCCTTCGCCCTGGTCCTCGTGCCGGTGGTGGCGCTCTTCTGGCGCCGCAGCCACCCCCTCGTCGTGTTCGCGATCGCGGTGGCGGCGGTGGCTGGTTGGGCGGCGACCGGCCAGGTCTACGGGGCGGCTCTCGTCGTCGTCCTGGTTGCGCTGTACGCGCTCGCCACCTCCGAGGTCTCCCGGTTCACCCTGGCTGGCCTCGCCGTCGGTGGGACCGCGCTCATCTGGCTCGTCGGGGGTCTGCTCGGTCCGTGGGGATGGTGGGGCGGGCCGCAGCTCGACATGTGGGCCGAGGTCGCCGCAGCCGGGGCGTTCGGGGCCGCCGTTGCTGCCCGCCGGCAGTGGAGGCAGAGCGAGCTGCGCAACCGGATCCAACGCGCACAGGCGCACGAGGCGGAGACGCGCCGACGGGTCGACTCCGAGCGCCTGCGCATCGCGCGTGAACTGCACGACGTCGTCGCCCACTCGATGGCCGTCATCAACGTCCAGGCAAGTGCCGCCGCGCTCCTCGTCGACCAGGACCGCGCGCAGGCGCACGAGGCCATCCAGGCCATTCGCCGGGCGAGCAAGGAGGGCCTCCGGGAGCTGCGCTCCATCCTCGAGGTGCTCCGCCAGGTGGACGGCGGCGAGCCGGCGGTGGCGCTCCCGGGTGCCGATGCCTTTCGGGCGTTGGCGGAGGCGACGAGCGGGGCGGGTTCGCCGACCACCCTGTCGCTCGGGGTCGAGCTCCCCGACCTCCCACCCGCGTCGACGCTCGCCGCCTACCGGATCGTGCAGGAGTCGCTCACCAACGTCGTGCGCCACGCCCCAGGCTCCCTCGCATCGGTCTGCCTGCGACGCCAGGGAGAGCTGCTGGTCGTGGTGGTGGCGGACGACGGGACCGGTTCGAGCGCCGCGGCCTTCGCCGACGGCAGCGGATCGGGCCTCACGGGGATGCGCCAACGCGTGACGGCGCTCGGCGGGACGCTCTCGGCGGGCCGGCGGGCGGGTGGGGGATTCGAGGTGCGCGCGGAGCTCCCCGCAGTCGGCGGCGCCGGAGTGGACGGGTCGGATCACGGCGTTGCCCCGGACGTCGCTCCACCCGATGTCGTTGCAGGCGCAGCGCGTTGAACATCCGGGTGCTTCTCGCAGACGACCAGGCGCTTCTGCGGGCCGGATTTCGCGTGCTGCTCGGCGCCGCTCCCGACGTCGAGGTCGTGGGTGAGGCAGCGGACGGCCAGGCGGCGATCGACCTCGCGCATTCCGTCGGTGCGGATCTACTCCTCATGGACATCCGGATGCCCGGCGTGGATGGGATCGAGGCCACCCGCCGCATCGCTGCCGACCCAGCGCTGGCGGGCTTGCGGGTCGTCATCGTCACCACCTTCGACGCGGACGAGTACGTCTTCGAGGCCCTGCGGGCCGGCGCGAGCGGCTTCCTCGTGAAGGACACCGAGCCCGAGGACCTGATCGACGCCGTCCGGGTGGTCGCGCGCGGCGACGCCCTCCTCTCGCCGAGCGTCACCCGGCGCCTCATCGCCAACATCGCCGGCCGGGGACCCAACCGCCCGGTGGACGCGGCCCGGCTGTCGGTGCTCACCGAGCGAGAACGAGAGGTGCTGTCCCTCGTCGCCACCGGCATGACCAACGAGGAGATCGCCGCGGCGCTCTACCTGAGCCCGCTCACCGCGAAGACCCACGTGAGCCGCACCATGGGCAAGCTCGGCGCACGAGACCGCGCCCAGCTGGTGGTGGTCGCCTACGAGACCGGCCTGGTCCGACCCGGCTCGAAGGCGGGCTGACCCCGCCGGCGGCCACCCGTCGCGGGCGTGGAGCGCCGCCCCGCTGCGGGTGGGTGGCGTCGACCTGGGTGTGAAGCATCGCCCCGCCGGGGTAGAACCGGATCATGGACTACACCCATCTCGGTCGGAGCGGCCTGTCCGTGAGCCGCCTCTGCCTCGGCACCATGAACTTCGGGCCCCTCACGCCGCCGGACGAGGCGCATCGGATCATGGACCGAGCGCACGAGCTGGGCATCAACTTCTTCGACACCGCCAACCGCTACGGCGGGATGCAGAGCCCGCCCAGTCAGGCCTCGGGTGCGAACGAGGCGCACCCGGGATGGACCGAGGAGATCCTCGGTGCGTGGTTCGCCGCCGGCGGCGGCCGGCGGGAACGGACGGTGCTCGCCACCAAGGTCTACGGGGCGATGAGCGACTGGCCGAACGACGGCAGGCTCTCTGCGCTCGCCATTCGTCGCGCGTGTGAGGCGTCGCTGCGCCGGTTGCGCACGGACCACATCGACCTCTACCAGATGCACCACGTCGACCGGGACACGCCCTGGGAGGAGATCTGGCAGGCGATGGGCGTGCTCGTCGACCAGGGGAAGGTGCTCTACGTCGGATCCTCGAACTTCGCCGGCTGGCACCTCGCCCTGGCGAACGAGCGCGCGGCCGCTCGCCATCTGGTGGGCCTCGTGAGCGAGCAGTCCATCTACAACCTGATGACCCGGGAGATCGAGATGGAGGTGCTGCCCGCCGCCCGCCACCTCGGGATCGGCGTGATCCCGTGGAGCCCGCTGCACGGTGGCCTGCTGGGCGGGGTGCTCGCCACAGAGGGGCACCGGCGCCGGTCGGGGCGGGCAGCCGAGGCGCTCGAGGCGAACCGGGACCGCATCGCCGCCTACGAGACGCTCTGCGCCGAGCTCGGCGAGGAGCCGGCCAACGTGGCGCTGGCCTGGCTGCTGCACCAGGAGGGCGTGACTGCGCCGATCGTCGGCCCCCGCACGGTCGAACAGCTCGACGCTTCGGTGCGTGCAGTCGAGGTCCGCCTGGCCCCGGAGACGCTGTCCGCGCTCGATCGGCTCTTCCCGGGCTACCGGCCCTCACCCGAGCACTACGCCTGGTAGGGGGCGGGCGCGGTGCGCCGGCAGCAGGCGTCCTGGTCCCTGTGGCTGACCTTGCCAGTGTCCACCCCGACGCCCGTCCACTCCCCCTCCCGCCCTGCTCCGAACCACCCAACGAACCGCTTGCCCGCACCGACCCCTCAACTCTCGCTCACCAGCGAGCGTGACTGCGCCGTCCGAGCCCCTCGGACCGGAACGGCCGCTTCCCGTCGGTGAGGAGCGGCGACGGGCGCCAAGTCGAGGTCGAAGGAGTCCGCTCGCCGCCGTGGAGGCCGAAACCTCTCCACCCCTGTCGGCGCAGTTGCGCTCGTGGGTGGTCGTGCCTGCGCGGGTGCCCCACGCAGGCGGACCCCACCCGGCCCACGCGCATCGTCGTAAGCTCGCCTGGGGCAACGGCGCCCCTACGGGAGGCAAGGACGATGGACACGTCGAGCTCGGGAGCCGCACAAGCGCTCGAGGAGTTGATCGCGAGGCTGGGCTCGCCAGGACCTGAGGCCACCGGAGCCGGGTCGGACGGTGGAGCCGTCGCAGCGCTCCAAGGGGGCCTCGCCCGGGTGCTCCTCGAGGATGCGGCGCCGGAGTTCCTCCTCGAGCACCACCCGGACCAGCTGGCTGGCGATGTGCGGGCGATCTGGGAGCTGGCCCGACGGCGTCGGCGGGGGGAGATCCTCGTCCGGGTCAGCGCCCGGGTGGAGCGCGGACATGCCTCGCGGCTCACCGTCGACGCCGTGACCGACGACATGCCCTTCCTCGTCGACTCGATCACGATGGAGGTCGAGCGCCACGGGCTCGGGGTCGCGGACATCGTCCATCCGGTCGTCGAGGTCGAGCGGGACGGCGATGGCGAGCTGGTCGGTGTCGGCATCCCCCGACCGGGCGCCGCTCCCGAGCGCCTCGAGTCCTTCGTCCACCTGGAGACACTCCGCCGGGGTGAGGAGGGCGAGCCGGACCGGCTCCGCGACGACCTCGAGCGAGTGCTCCGAGACGTGCACTGCGCCGTGGCGGACTACGAGCCGATGCGGGCCAAGGCACTCGAGCTGGCCGAGGAGCTCGAGCGCGGCGCGCTCGGAGCCGAGACCGGCGGCGTCACGCTCGTCCGGGGGGACGCCACGACCGAGGAGCGCGCCGGTCGCGACGTCGCGCGCACCGAGGGCGATGGTGGCGGGCTCGAGGAGCGGCGGGAGGCCGCAGCGCTCCTGCGGTGGATGGCGGAGGGTCACTTCGTCTTCCTCGGCTACCGCGAGTACGACCTCGTCGTCGAGGAGGACCGGACGTCGCTCGCTCCCCGGCTCGAGACCGGCCTCGGCCTGCTGGCCGGCGCCTCGGCGCCCCGCAGCGCCCGCGTGCTTGCGCCGCCGCTCGACGGGCTCGCGCGCGAGCCCACGCCACTCGTTCTGACCAAGGCGAACGCCAGGGCGACCGTGCACCGCGCCGCGCAGCTCGACTACGTCGGGGTGAAACGCCTGGACGCGAACGGCGTGCCCGTCGGCGAGCGACGCTTCGTCGGGCTCTACACGAGCCTCGCGTACAACGCGGGCGCACGAGACGTGCCCGTCGTTCGCCGCAAGGTCGCGGCGGTGCTCGAGCGGGTGCGGCTGACGCCGGAGAGCCACAGCGAGAAGGCGCTGGTCGCCATCCTGGACACGCTGCCCCGGGACGAGCTCTTCCAAGCCGAACAGGACTGGCTGTTCGAGACGGCGGTCGCGATCCTCCACCTCGAGCAGCACCAGCGGGTGCGGCTCTTCTGCCGGCCCGATCGCTACGGCCGCTACGTCTCCTTCCTCGTCTACGTCCCGCGGGAACGCTACGAGGCCCAGGTGCTGGAGCGGGTCGAAGCGCTCCTCGGAGGAGCGCTCGGCGCCCCGGTTGAGGCGGCGGTGCGCATCGGTGAGAGCCGTCTCGCGCAGCTCCATCTCGTGGTCCGGTCGGCCCCCCCCGGGCCGGAAGAGCTGCTCGCGCTCGAGGCGGCCGTGGCGGAGCTCGCCCGAGGGTGGGAGGACGCGCTCCGCTCGGCGCTCGCCGAGGTGCTCGGCGAGGAAGCGGCGCCGGGCGCGCTCGAGCAGTTCGGGGACGCGTTCCCCCCGGGCTTCCGGATCGAGCGGGGGGCCTGGGAAGCGAGCCGGGTCGTCGCATGGGCGCAGTCCGAGCAGGAGATGCACGTCGGTCTGGTGGGGACGGTGGAGGACCGCTACCGGCTGGAGCTCTGGGTCCGGGGGGCGCCGCTGTCGCTCTCGCGAGTCGTCCCGGTGGTGGAGGACCTCGGGGCGACGGTCCTCGAGGAGCACCCCTACGAGATCCGTCCGAAGGATGCCGCGCCCGTCTTCGTCGACGAGCTGACGCTCTCGTTCGGCCAAGGCCTCGCCGAGGATCCCGCGGTGCTGGCGGAGATCCAGACCTCCATCCGCGCGGTGCTCCAGGAGCGCACCGAGAGCGACCGCCTGCAGCGACTGGTGGCACTGTCCGGGCTCAGCTGGCGCCAGGTCGCCCTGCTCCGAGCCTTCCTCCGGTACCTGCGACAGGTCGGGACGCCGTTCTCGGACGCCTCGCTTGCGGGGATGCTCGCGGCCAACCCGGAGGTGGTGGTGCGCCTCGTCGAGCTGTTCACGGTGCGGCTGGATGGGTCCGAGGCGGCGGTCGCGCGCCTCGGCGCCCCGGGGGGCGGGGCCCGCGTGACCCGGGAGGACGAGGTCGTCGCGGCGATCGAGGAGGCGATCGACCGGGTCGACAGCCTCGACGCCGACCGGCTCCTTCGGATGCTCCTCGGGCTCGTGCGCGCCGTCCTGCGGACCAACTTCTTCGCGGACGACGAGGACGGCGTGATCTCGCTCAAGTTCGACGGGGCAGCCGTGCCCGGGCTCCCCGAGCCACGACCGTTCGTGGAGATCTTCGTGCACGCCCGTGACTTCGAGGGGATCCACCTCCGAGGAGGCCCGGTTGCCCGGGGTGGCCTCCGGCACTCCGACCGGCGCGACGACTACCGGACCGAGGTCCTCGGGCTGTTCAAGGCGCAGATGGTGAAGAACGCGGTCATCGTCCCGGTCGGGGCGAAGGGGGGCT
>JAJYWE010000054.1:12484-16845 GCA_021791675.1 Actinomycetes bacterium
CCGGTTGCCCGGGGTGGCCTCCGGCACTCCGACCGGCGCGACGACTACCGGACCGAGGTCCTCGGGCTGTTCAAGGCGCAGATGGTGAAGAACGCGGTCATCGTCCCGGTCGGGGCGAAGGGGGGCTTCGTCGTGAAGCCCGCGGCGTTCACGACGGCGAGCGGGGAAGAGGCGGTGCGCCGCTGCTACCGCCGTTTCGTGTCGGCGCTGCTCCGTCTCACCGACGACCGGCGCGGCGGGGCACTGCGTCGTCCCGCCGGCGTCGTCTGCCGGGACGACCCCGACCCGTACCTGGTCGTCGCCGCAGACAAGGGGACCGCGACCTTCTCGGACCTCGCGAACGAGGTGTCGCTGTCGCTCGGGTACTGGCTCGGGGACGCCTTCGCGTCCGGGGGGTCGAGCGGTTACGACCACAAGGCGATGGGCATCACGGCCCGGGGGGCGTGGGAGTCGGTACGGGGCCACTTCCGGGAGCTCGGGATCGATGCCGACGCGGCGGTGCTGCGCACCGTCGGCATCGGGGACATGTCCGGGGACGTCTTCGGGAACGGCATGCTCTGCTCGCAGCGCATCGCGCTCGTCGGCGCCTTCGACCACCGCCACGTCTTCCTCGACCCCCAGCCCGACCTCGAGCGCTCCTATGCCGAGCGGCTCCGCCTCGCCGGGCTCGCCCGGTCCAGCTGGGGGGACTACGACCCGCGCACGCTCGGGCCGGGGGGCGGGATCTTCCCGCGCAGCGCGAAGGCGATCGTCCTCACCGATGAGGTCCGCGAGTTGCTCGGCGTGGAAGCGGCGACGTTGACACCGGAGGAGACCATCCGGGCGCTGCTCAGCGCCCCGGTCGACCTGCTCTGGAACGGCGGGGTGGGTACGTACGTGAAGGCCTCGTCCGAGCGGCATGCCGACGTCGGCGACCGTGCGAACGACCGTCTGCGCGTGGACGGCTCCGAGCTGCGCTGTCGCGTGGTGGCCGAGGGCGGGAACCTCGGTCTCACCCAGCGTGGTCGCATCGAGTTCGCCCGGCGGGGTGGCCGGGTGAACACCGACGCGATCGACAACTCTGCGGGGGTCGACTGCTCGGACCACGAGGTCAACATCAAGATCCTCCTCGCGGGCGCGATCACCTCGGGTGCGCTCGAGCCCGGTGCACGCGACGGTCTCCTCGAGGAGATGACCGAGGACGTCGCACGTCACGTCCTCGCACACAACCGGCGTCAGGTCTGGGCCCTCACCCTTGCGTCAGCCCACGCGGGCGAGGCGGTCGGCGCACATCGGCGGCTCGTGGCCGAGCTGGAGCGCCAGGGGCGTCTCGATCGCGAGGTGGAGGCTCTCCCCGGCGAGAAGGAGCTCGCGGCGCGGGTGGCGAGTGGGGAGGGTTTCGCCCGGCCCGAGCTCGCTGTCCTGCTCGCGTACGCGAAGATCGCCCTCTTCGAGGAGCTCGTCGCCTCGGCCGTGCCCGACAGCCCCGCGCTCGCTTCGGAGCTGGAGCGCTACTTCCCGGCGCCGCTGCCGGAGCGGTTCCCAGGCGAGCTGGATGAGCATCCCCTCCGCCGCCAGATCATCGCGACCCGTCTCGCGAACCTCGTGGTCGATCACGGTGGGCTCACCTTCGTCAATCGTCTGGTACGCGACACCGGCTGTCACCCGGCTGCGGTGGCTGCGGCCTACGTCGTGGCAGACCGAGTGCTCGGGTTCGAGGAGCTCGTGGACGCCTTCGAGTCGGCTGGGGTCGGTGTCCCGCTCGAGACCCTGATCACCGAGACCCTCGGAGCCCGCCACGTCATGGAGGGCGCGGTCCGTTGGGTGCTCCGACTGAGCGGTGGGCAGGTCGACATCCCCCGGATGGTCGAGCGGTACCGCCGCGGCGCAGACGTGGTCGGCCCAGCGCTCCTCGAACTGCTCACACCCGAGCAGCGCAGGGCGATCGAGGCGCGGAGCGAGGCGCTGCGCTCGCTCGGGCTTGCCGAACCGGTCGCACGCGCCTCGGCGCGCCTGCAGCGCGCGGGCGCGATCTTCGACGCCGTCGAGGTCGCGCACGAGCAGGGTTGCAACGCAGTGGCGGCGATGGCGACCTACCACGTTCTCGGAAGTCTCGTCGGCATCGACTGGCTGCGAGAGGCACTCCAGCGGCTCCCGGACGAGCAGCTCGCGGACCATCGTGCCAAGCTCGCCCTCTCCGACGAGGTCGATCGTTGCCAACGCGACCTGACCGCACAGGTCTGTGCGACGCTCGAGCCTGCGGCTGGTGCCGGCGGCGAGTCTGGCGCTCGGAGCGGCGATGGGGAGCGGGCGCCGGGATCGAGGGGGGACGGCGCCCGGGGTGACAGCGTGGCGCGCGACCCGAGCAGGGGGGACGGCGGGACCCGAGCATCGGTCGACGTTGCGGCCGCCGCGGTCGGCGCGACACATCGGCTTGCCGGGGAGCGAGCGGCTGGCATCGAGCGATTGGGCCGCCTGCGCGACGACATCGGGAGCGCCACCCCTCGCCTGGCGGACGTCGTCGCTGCGGTCGGCGCGTTGCGCTCCGTCGTGACCGGCGCTCGAGCCGGGTGAGCGCACCAGCGCTCGAGCGGGCTCGAGGACTGCCGTCCGGCGGCGTGACAGCACGAACGCCCGTGCCGGGCGACGGGACCGACCTCTGCCTCGGGGGCAGTACCCCGGGAGACCGGCGCCGAGCGCGCAGGCCGGCCTCGAGTGCTCCTGGCTCAGCCCTGCGGCTGGCTCAGCCCTGCGGCGCCGTCGCCGTCGCGCTCGACGGGGCGGTTGCCCCGCCGGTTGCGCCGTCCGCTGCCCCGCCCTCGCCCTCTTCGGCGAAGAGCTTCCTGGCGTCCTCGAGCTTCATCTCCGGTGAGGGGACGATCAGGTCGGATGTGCTCACGGCGTCCGGAGGCAGCTGCTCGCCGTTCGTCTTGATGAGCTTGCCGAGCTCGGTTGCCGCAGCGGCGAAGCCCTCTGCGTCCCCGGACTCGACCGAGCGCGCGAGCGCGGTGTCGAGACCGTCCAGGGCCGGCCGGAGCGAAGCGGGCACGCGGTACTGCTGGTCGCCGGCGACCCGGACGATGAGGGTGGCCTCGCCGAGCGCGCCGGAGGGGGGTGGCCCGCCCTGTCCGAGCTCGCGCTTCATGGCTTCGAGCTGGAGATCGGCCTGGGACGGCCCGCCCTTGCGCAGCTGCGCCTCGATGTCGTCGCCGCCGACGCCAGTGCCGATCTCGAGCGAGTCGAGCACACCGCTGTCGGCGAGCTGACCGACCGCGGAGGCGCGGGCCTGCATGTTCGCGACCTTGTCCTGGGCACGGTCCAACATGAGCGACACGTCTGCCATCTGCTCGGAAATCCCCGAGAGCCCCTCCACCGCCTGGGTGGACGCCTTCGCTGCCGTGTACTGGGCCTTCATGGTCTCTCGCTGGGTCCGGAAGGCATCGACCTTCGCGGCAAGCTTCTGCGCGGAGAGCTCGAGCTGGCTCTCCTGCTGCTTCAGCTGGGCGATCTGGGGGTCCAGTCCCTGCAGCTGACCCTGGATGACTTCGGCTCGTTGCAGGGCGGTTCGGGCGAGATCCTCCTGTCCCTGGCCGAGCGCCTGGCGCGCCTGGCCCTGCAGCTTGTCGTAGTTGGCCTGCAGTGTCGCCTTCTGTGCCTCCAGGCGCTTCTCCGACGTGAGCACGTCCGCAACCGCGCGCTTGACCTGTTGCAGCTGCTCCAGCAGCTTCTGGTAGGACAGGTCGAGGGCCTGGTTCGGGTCCTCGACGCGGTCCATCGCCGCGTTGGCCTTCTGCTGGAAGACCTGGTTCATGCGTTTGAAGATGCTCATGTTGGCTTCTCCCTGGCTCGCTCCCCGACATGATAGGCGAGCTCGTGGCTCGAACCGGGGGCGGAAGCTGCGCTAGTCTGACCAGGTGACCGCTTCGTGGACCGGCGCGCAGGCGAGCTCCAGGGGCCGCGCGGCGGGGGCCTCGACGTGAGTGCCGAGGTCGGGCCAGGCTCGGAGCCCGAGCAGCAGCTCGAGCTGGTGATGGCGTCGCTTCGGGCTGACGCGTCCGACACCACCACGTTCTTCGCCGTGCTCGGTGACAAGCTGGCGGGTGCTCTCGGGGATCGGGTACGTCTCGTGCGCAGCGGAGGGCGGTTCCGCAAGGGCGGCGCTGTCGAGCGGATCCTCGTCAACCTCGGGGACTGGGAGCTCGAGGCGGCGCAGCCGAAGGGGGCGAGCAGCCCCCGGTGCACCGTGCGGCACTCGGTGCGTGGGGTCGTCCTGCGCTCCGAGGAGGTCGAGGTCGACCAGTGGCTCGCACAGCTCGGCCGGACGCTCGCAGACGAGGCCGAGCGCAGTGCCGCGGCGCGAGCCGCGCTCCAGGCGCTGCTCT
>JAJYWE010000055.1 GCA_021791675.1 Actinomycetes bacterium
TCAGAGCACTGCGACGATCGGCTCGGCAGGATCGACCTCGGCGAGCCGCCAGACGTGGATGTCCGGCGGAGCGGTGGCGGCAGCGTGCCAGGCGGTCGCAGGATCGCTCCGTTCGCGGGCGTCGGCCCAGCTCGCAGTTGCTCCCGACGCAGTCGTGCTGGTGGGCGAGACCGCGCGTGAGCGCAACGGGTCGGGGTCGCTGCGTCTTGTCGACGTGCTGGGCGAGGAGGTCCTCGAGGAGACCGTCACCTTCCGGCACCGGCGCACGGCACCGCTCGACCAGAATGGCCAGGGCGATGCGCACGTGGCGTTCGCCTTCGCTGCACACCGGGCCGTCGTGGACGTGGACCTCGATCTCGGCCTCGTCCGGGTCGTGGACGTGACGACGGCACAGGACGTGGGTCGGGTGCTGAACCCACTCCAGGTGCTCGGGCAGATCGAGGGAGGCATCGCGCAGGGGGTGGGGCTGGCGGTGATGGAGGAGCTGGTGCTCGACGGTGGGCGGATCCGGAACGCCTCCTTCACCGACTACCTGATCCCGACCGCCCTCGACGTACCGACCGTGACGGTTGCGGCGCTCGTGGAGGAGCCCGAGCCGGGCGCGCCCTTCGGCGCGAAGGGCGTCGGTGAGCCCCCGACGATCTCCTCGACCGCCGCCGTTGTCGCAGCGATCCGGGCTGCGACCGGTCTGGCGCTGACGAGGGTGCCGGTGCACCCGGAGGACGTCGCGCTCGGGCTCGCAGGGCTCGCAGCGAGCGCAGCCGGGCGTCCGACGGTTGCGGTCCGGGCCCCGGGGAGCGCGGCCGGGTCCGAGGGGACCGTGCCCGACTCCGGGGGGAGCACGTCGTGACACGCCGTCCCGCCGGCGAGCGCGTGCTCCGGGTCGCGCGGGGCGAGGAGCCGGCGGACCTCCTCCTGCGGGGTGGCAGGGTGCTCTCGACCGCGACGCGCGAGTGGGTCGACACAGACCTCGCGATCGCCGACGGCGTGGTCGCGGGTTGGGGTCCTCGCGACGCGCACGAGGAGGTCGACGTCGCCGGGGCCGCGCTCACGCCGGGACTGATCGACGCGCACATGCACCTCGAGTCGACAAAGCTCTGGGTCGATCAGTTCGTCGCTGCTGTCCTCCCTCACGGCACGACCGCTGTGGTGGCCGATCCTCACGAGCTCGCGAACGTCGCAGGAGTCCCGGGGGTGGCGCTGCTCGCCGACGCTGCGAGGCAGCTCCCCTTCACCTTCGCGATTGCGGCTTCGAGCTGCGTGCCCGCCTCACGCTTCGAGAGCCCGGGTGCCTGGCTCGGCCCAGACGAGGTGGGAACGCTGCTCGACGAGGTGGGCGCGATCGGGATCGCCGAGGTCATGGACTTCCCAGCCGTGGTGGCCGGGGATCCGGCGATGATGGCCAAGATCGCTCGGGCCGGTCGCCGGCGGGTGGACGGCCACGCCCCGGGGCTCGGGGGACGTGCGCTGGACGCGTACCTCGCCGCAGGTGTCGAGTCCGACCACGAGTGCACCACGCTCGCCGAGGCGGAGGAGCGACGGCGCAAGGGCATGTGGGTCTTCGTCCGCCAGGGCTCTGCGAGCCAGAACCTCGCGGCCCTGGTGGAGACGGTCCTCCGGCACGGCACAGACCTGGTTGCGCTCTGCACCGACGACCGTGAGCCCGACACCCTCGTCGAGCTGGGGCACGTGAACGACTGCGTGCGCCTCGCCGTCCGCCACGGGGTCGGCGAGATCGACGCGCTGGTCATGGCGACGGCCAACCCTGCCGCCTACCACGGGCTCTCCGAGCTCGGCTCGCTCGGGCCGGGCGCGCAGGCGGACGTGGTCGCCTTCGACCACCTCGACGGCTTCGAGCCAGCTCGCGTGTGGCAGGCGGGCCGGTTGGTCGCAGCCGACCGTGCCGTCGTGCCCGGAGCGGTCCCCACGCTCGATGTGCCGGCGCTGCTCCGTGACAGCGTCCACCTCGGCAGCCCGCCGCGCGCCGCTGCCCTCGATGCTGGCCTTGCATCGGGAACGGTCGCCCGGGTCATCGGGGTCGAGGCGGGCAGTCTCACGACCCGCAGCCTCCGGCTCCCGTGGGACGAACCGCTGGCCGACGTCGCCCGCCTGGCCGTCATCGAGCGACACCACCGGACCGGACGGGTCGGACTCGGCTTCGTGAGCGGCTTCGGGCTCCGTCACGGTGCCATCGCCTCGACCGTGGCGCACGACGCGCACAACGTGATGGTCGTCGGGTGTCGCGACGCCTCCGGCCCCGCGGAGATGGCGGCTGCCGTCGGCCGCCTCGTCGAGCTCGGGGGTGGCCAGGTCGTCGTGCGGGACGGGCGGGTGCTCGCGGAGGTGGCACTCCCCCTCGCCGGGCTCATGAGCGACCGCCCCGTCGCAGAGGTGGCAGCCGCAGTCGCCGAGGCCACTGCCGCTGCCCGCAACGCGCTCGGCGTGGACCTGCCGGCTCCCTTCATGACGCTGAGCTTCCTCGGGCTCTCCGTCATCCCCGAGCTCCGCCTGACCGACCAGGGGCTGGTGGACGTGGAGCACTTCGCGCTCGCGCCGCTGGTCGTGTAGCGTGGCGGCCGTCAGTGACGGACCGGCCGGTCCGGCACCTGACGGCAAGAGTGTCCGGACGCCTGCGACGTAGTCGGTGGCTCGTCACGTCGCGCGACGCTCCGAGGGGACGAGAGGGGGCACCGTGGGAAGAACGACCGGGGAGGGCCAGCTGCTTCGGAGCGCCAGGGATGCCCGGGCGATGCGCCTCGCTGCGGCGGCGCTCGCGTGCGGCGCGCTCCTCGTGCAGAGTGCCACGGCCGCCGCAGCGGCGGTCACGAACCCCTACGGAGCCGGTACGACCGGCTACGACGTCGGGTACCCGAACTGCACCGAGACACCGCCGGGCGGCTTCGCGATCGTCGGCCTCGGAGGTGGCCGGCCGTTCACGACGAACGGCTGTTCGGGAGCCGAGTGGAAGACCGCGGAGAGCTTCGCAGTCGGGGGTGTGACGCCGTCGCCGGCGCTCTACTTCAACACCGGCTACGCCGGGGCCTACGCCCGCGACATCACCGTGGGGTGCAAGACCTACGAGGGGCCATCGGTCGGCGGCTTGTCCCGGCACGAGGCGAGCACGCTCGAGACCGCCTGGGAGATCGGTTGCAGCGAGGCCGCCTACGCGGGGGGGGTGGCCGCCGCGGGTGGGTACGGGCCGAGCATGTGGTGGGCGGACATCGAGACCGGCAACAGCTGGTCCACCAACCAGACCGTGAACCAGTTCACCGTCGACGGCATCGCCTACGAGATGGAGAGCAAGGGGATGGGCAACGGCGTCGCCGGGGCCTACTCCTACCCGGCGGCCTGGACCAAGCTCTTCGGGTCGGGTTTCACCCCGTCTCCCGGCTTTTCGGGTGACTGGGGGCCGGACCTCAGCTGCGGTTCCGTCGGGTTCAGCGGGGCGGCGGTCTGGATCGTCCAGGGGGCGACGTCGAGCGGCGGGGTGGACACCGACACCGGCTGCGGCTGAGACCGGCCGGGGTGTGACGAAGGCTACGGGGCCGGGGCCACGCCCGGCCCGCCGGGCTGCTCCGCCGGCGGCGCGGCAGCAGTGAGCGCCCCGCCGTCGACGACGAGGTGCCCCTGGACCCAGACCCGGTCGATGCCGAGCGGGGGTAGCCGAGGCTCGTCGTAGGTGGCCCGGTCGATCACCCGCTCGGGATCGAACGCGACCAGGTCTGCCGGCGCTCCGGGTGCGATCCGCCCCGGGCCCTCCCAACCTGCAGCCGCTGCGGCACCGTCGGTCATGGCGTGGAGCGCCTGGGGGAGGTCGAGCACGCCGAGCTCACGGACGTAGCGCCCGAGGACGCGGGGGAAGGTGCCGTAGAGGCGGGGGTGCGGATGGCCGTCCGGGTTCACGAGGGCGTCGGTGCCGATCCCCGCGTAGGGACGGCTGAGGAAGGTCGCCACGTTCTCCTCGACGTTGTTGAACGAGATCAGCGACACGGCGAGGTTGCAGGCGACGAGCAGGTCGAAGACGACATCGAAGGCCTCGGGGCTCCGCTGGTCCGTGATACCTGCGGTGGCGATCAGGTCGGCGAAGGACCGACCGGCGAGCCCGGGTCGGGGAGCACCCGCGACGACGAGGCCGTCCCAGCCACCCGAGAAGGCCCACCAGTTGTCCCAGCCCGTCGTGTCGGAGAGCATCTGGTGGCGGACCTGGTCCCGGACCGCGCGGTCGCGGAGCCGGCCGAGCGCGTCGCCGGTTCCCCCCTCCAGCACCCACGGGGGGACCAGCACCGTCGCCGTCGTCGAGCCGGCGGTGTAGGGATGGACGTCGACCGTGACGGGAAAGCCAGCGGCCCGGTGCTCCTCGACGAGCTCGATCAGCCGGTGGGCCTTCGGCCAGTTGGCGCGCCCGGCAGTCTTGATGTGGCTGTAGTGCAGGTGGACCCCCGACCGCCGGGCGACGTCGAGGATCTCCTCGGTCGCCTCGACCACGCGGTCGCTCTCGGAGCGGACGTGGACGAAGAAGCGGCCGCCGCGCTGCGCGACCACGCGGCAGAGGGCGACGAGCTCGTCCGGTGCTGCGTACGCCGCGGGCGCGTAGACGAGCCCGGTCGAGAGCCCGAGCGCGCCCTCCGTCATCGCCTGGTCGACGACGGCGCACATCCTGGCGAGCTCGGCCTCGGTCGGTGGTCGAGCGGCGACCCCCATCACGAGCCGGCGGATCGTCGAGTGGCCGACCAGCGCGGCGACGCGGGTCGCGGCGACGCTGCGGAGCGCCCCGAGGTAGTCCGCCATGGTCGCCCAGCGCCAGCGCTCCGCCGGGATGGAGCCGTCGAGGCCGGCGATCGCCGCCGCGAGCTCACCGGCAGAGCCGGGCTCCACCGGCGCCGCAGAGATCCCGTCCTGGCCGAAGACCTGTGCCGTGCAGCCCTGGAGCAGCTTGGGCTGGTCGCCGACCGGCGCCGCCGCCGAGTCGCGGACCACGCTGTAGAGGTCCGAGTGGGAGTGCAGGTCGACGAAGCCCGGCGCCAGCACGAGCCCGGTTGCGTCCACGACTCCCTCCCCGGGCAGCGGTGCCAGCTCTGGAGCGATCGCCTCGATGCAGCCGTCGGCCCCCACCCGGACATCCGCGCGTGCGAGATCGGCCTGTTCGGATGTGGCGACGGCCGTGGCCGTGGCGGGCCCGGTGGCGGGTGCAGCGCCGTCGGCTGCAGCGCCGTCGGCTGCAGCGGTGGCGGGTGCCCGGAGGACCCGCGCGCCCCGGATCACGAAGGGGGGGACCCCTCCGGAGCTGGCCGTTGTCTGGTTGACAAAGTGTTGAATACCGTGGAGCATAGGGGAGAGGAGGTTCGTCGATGACCACCAGCTCGCCCGAGCGCGACGTGCGCTCGCCACGCTCCTCGTCCACCCCCGGTTGGTTCGTCACGGAGGCCGAGCGCCAGCGAGGTGCGCTCACGACACTGCTCGGGGACCTCGTCCACGCCCCGTCGCTCTCCACGGACGAGGGCGACGTCGTCGCACAGCTCGAACACGCGATGGAGGAGCTCGGCTACGACGAGGTCCGCGTCGATCCGTTGGGCTCCGTGATCGGGCGGATCGGCGACGGACCGATCCGCGTGGTCTACGACAGTCACGTGGACACCGTTGCCGTCGGGAGCCGCGCCGAGTGGGCCCGCGACCCCTTCGAGCCGACCATCCTCCCCGACGCGGGAGGTGGGGTCCTGCACGGGCGTGGCGCGAGCGACGACAAGGCGGGGATCGCCGCGATGGTGCACGGCGGGGCCCTCTACCGGCGGTTGGCGTTCGATCCCCGGATCACCCTCTACGTCGTCGGGTCGGTCCAGGAGGAGGCCTGCGACGGCCTCGCGCTCGAGCACGTCCTCACGGCCGAGCTGCCCCGTCCCGACCTGGTCGTGTTGGGCGAGGCCACCCGCTGCCAGGTGTTCCGTGGCAACCGGGGGAGGATCGAGGCCTTGATCCGGGTGTCGGGGAGCTCCTGCCACGCGTCGGCCCCGGAGCGGGGTCGCAACCCGGTCTACGCGCTCGCACCGGTGGTCGAGGAGGTCCAGGCGCTCGACGGGCGCCTCGGCGTGGGGCCGTTCCTCGGGCGTGGGTCGATCGCGCTCACGAAGATCGAGTGCGAGACGCCCGGCCTCAACTCGGTCCCCGCCACCGCCACCCTCTACCTCGACCGGCGGCTCACGGAGGGGGAGAGCCCCGAGGCCGCACTCGAGGCGCTGCGGTCGTTGCCGTCGGTCCAGGCGGCCGGCGCGACGGTCGAGCTGCTGCAGTACGAGGCGACGAGCTACACGGGCACGCCGGTCGCCCAGGACAAGCGCTTCGCCACCTGGGTCACTCCGGCCGACCATCCCGGCGTGCTCGCAGGTCTCGAGACCGGGGAGCAGGCACTCGGCCAGCACCTCGAGCTCGGCCACTGGGTCTTCTCCACCAACGGGGTGGCCTCGATGGGCAAGCTGGGGATTCCGACGATCGGGTTCGGACCCGGGGACGAGGTCCACGCCCACAGCGCACACGACCAGTGCCCCCTCGACGACCTCGTGACGGCGGCGGCGTGGTACGCCGCGTTCCCCGGCGTCTTCGCCAGCGTCCTCGCCCGAGGGGAGGGCGACCGGGGGGCGGCGGAGGTCGCACCAGGCGCCGCCCGGGAGTCGGTCGTCGCCCCGGGAGGTAACGGCGGAGTGGGATCGGTCGTCGCCGCGGGCGGCGGCGGCGGGTCAGGCTCGCTCGGGGCGGAGGTGACGTCGGCGGGATGACTGGTTTCGCGCTGAACGGCCGGCCCGTCGAGGTGGTGGGTGAGCACCCCCACCTGCTGTCGGCGCTCCGGGAGGAGCTCGGCGTCACGTCGGTGAAGGACGGCTGCGCACCGCAGGGACAGTGCGGGTGCTGCACGGTCTTGCTCGACGGCAAGGCCCAGGTGAGCTGCCTCGTGGGCCTGGAGAAGGTCGCGGGCCGCAGTGTGGTGACCCTCGAGGGACTCACCGAGGCGGAGCGGGGTCGCTTCGCGCGGGCCTTCGCAGCGACCGGGGCGCTCCAGTGCGGGTTCTGCACGCCTGGCATCGTCGTCCGCGCGAAGAGCCTGCTCGACCGCAAGGGTGCCGACCTGACTCGCGAGGAGGCCGCCCGCCATCTCGGCGCGCACCTCTGCCGCTGCACCGGCTACGTCAAGATCCTCGACGCGGTCGAAGCCCTCGCCCGGGGAGAGGAGCCGGAGCCAGTACCGCTCGGCGGTGTCGGGAGCCGAGGGACCAAGTACGAGGCGCTCGCGCTCAGCCTCGGCGACCGCCCCTATGTCGACGACCTCCGGGTCGAGGGGATGGCCCACGCAGCGCTCCGCCTCGCGGACCACGCCCGCGCCGACGTCCTGCGCCTCGACACCAGCCGGGCCGAGGCTGCGCCCGGCGTGATCGCCGTGCTCTCGGCGAAGGACGTGCCGGGGAGCCTCCGGGTCGGGATCCTGGAGCCGGACTGGCCGGTCCTGATCCCAGAGGGCGGGCGCACGTCCTACCTCGGTGACGTGTTGGCCGTGGTCGTGGCCGAGACGCGTGCTGCTGCCCGGCTCGCGGTCGGCCTGGTCGAGGTGGACTACGCCGTGCACGAGCCGCTGACCGACCCGCTCCGCGTCCAGGAGGACCCGGAACCAGCCGTCTGGGGCCTCGAGGGCAACGTGCTCTCGCGGAGCGCCTACCGTCGCGGCGACGTCGACGCCGCGCTGGCAGGCTCGGCCTGCACGCTGCACGAGGTGTTCCAGACGCAACGTGTGGAGCACGCCTTCCTCGAGCCGGAGTCGACGCTCGCGATCCCCGCGCCGGACGGCTCGCTCCGGGTGTTCTCGGGCGGGCAGGGCGTCTGGGACGACCGTGACCAGATCGCCGCAGTACTCGGGATCGACCCCGGGCGGGTGCATGTCGAACTGGTCTCGAACGGGGGTGCGTTCGGGGGCAAGGAGGACATGGCCAACCAGGCGCAGACCGCGCTCGCAGCCTGGGTCACCGGCCGCCCCGTCAAGTGCACGCTCTCCCGGGAGGAGTCGCTCCTCATCCACCCGAAGCGCCACCCGATCCGCATCGAGGCCTGGGTTGGTTGCGACAGCGAGGGCAGGCTGACTGCGCTCCGGGCGCGCATGGTGGGCGACAGCGGTCCGTACGCGTCGGTCGGTGCCAAGGTGCTCGAGCGCGCCGCCGGGCACGCGACCGGGCCGTACGGGATCCCGAACGTCGACGTCGAGGCGATCGCCGTGCGGACGAACAACCCGGTTGCGGGCGCGTTCCGCGGCTTCGGCTCCAACCAGGCCCAGTTCGCCATGGAGGGCCTCCTCGACCGTCTCGCGGCACGGCTCGGGCTGAGCGGGCTCGAGATCCGGCGTCGCAACGTCGTCGGACCGGGCAGCGTCTGGGGGCCGGGCCAGGTGCTCGACGAGGGTGCGCTCGGAGCCCGGGCCTGCCTCGAGACGCTGGCACCCGACTACGAGGCCGCGCGGGCGGCCGGCAAGGCAGTCGGCTTGGCCCTCGGGATCAAGAACGCCGGGCTGGGCAACGGCGCGCTCGAGGTCGTCCGGGCCGTCGTCCGGCTGGAGTCGGACGGGACGGTCGTCGTCCGGCACTGCTGGACGGAGATGGGACAGGGGATCCACACCGTCGCGGTGCAGGTCGCGGTGGAGGAGCTCGGCGTCGCCCCCGAGCGCGTGCGGGTGGCGGTCGACACCTCCCGGGAGCTGGGCGCCGGCCAGACGACCGGCTCGCGGGGCACCCTCATGGGAGCCGGGGCCATCGCGGACGCCTGCCGGCGGGCGCGCGAGGACGGCTGTCGCACTGGCGTCGACTACCTCGGGAGCTACGTCGTGGACTGGACCCACGGCATCGAGGAGGGTCTCGAGCACCCCACCGTGCACTCGGCGTTCTCCTACGCCGCGCAGCTGGTGATCCTCGACCGGGACCGTGGCGCGATCGAGCGAGTCGTCGCGGCCCACGACGTGGGCCGGGCGGTGAACCCCCTCCTCTGCGAGGGTCAGATCCAGGGAGCGCTGCACATGGGCCTCGGCTTCGCACTGACCGAGGACTTCCCGGCGGACGGAGCCGGGCGCCCGACGCACATGACCCTGCGCAGTCTCGGGATCCTGCGGCCGAAGGACGTGCCGCCGATGGAGGTCCGCCTGGTCGAGTGTCCCCAACCCCGCGCCCCCTACGGGATCAAGGGGGTCGGGGAGATCGGGCTGGTCCCGACCGCTGGGGCGGTCGCGGCCGCGCTCCACGACCTCGACGGTGTCTGGCGGAGCCAGCTGCCGATGGGGATGCCGGTGAGCGCCGCGCCGGTGCCGGCCGCCACGTGAGCACCGCCGGCCCGCTGCCGGATCCATCCGCTCGGGCTCCCCGGGCGAACGGCGTCGCGACGACACCGGGCCTGGTCTGCGCGCACCACCACCTCTACTCGTCACTCGCCCGGGGGATGCCGGCGCCGCCCGCGCTGCCCCGGTCCTTCCCCGAGATCCTGGAGCAGGTCTGGTGGCGGCTCGACCGGGCCCTGGACCCGGCGATGGTGCGCTGGTCGGCGATGCTCGGGGCGCTCGAGGCACTCGAAGCGGGCACGACGGTCATCCTGGACCATCACTCGTCACCGTCGTGCATCGAGGGCTCGCTCGACCTGGTCGCCGAGGCCTGCGCCGCGGTCGGGGTGCGGGTGCGCTGCGCGTACGAGGTGAGCGAACGCCACTCGCTCGACGAGGCGAGGGCGGGGCTCGAGGAGAACGCCCGCTTCCTCCGGGCCGGCGGTCGGGGCTTCGTCGGCGCGCACGCCTGCTTCACCCTCTCCGATCCGATGCTCGCCGAGCTCGCCGAGCTCGCCGCGGACCTCGATGTCGGGGTGCACATCCACGTCGCAGAGGACCGTTGCGACGCGGAGGCCGGGCGGCGCCTCGCCCGCTGGGCGAGGCCGGACTGGTTGCTCGCGCACTGCGTGCACCTCGACCGGGAACTGCCGGGCTGGGTCGCGCACAACCCGCGATCGAACATGAACAATGCGGTCGGCTACGCCCGCCCGCTGCGCTTCGGCGAGCGCGTCGCGCTCGGGACGGACGGGATCGGCGCGGACATGCTGGAGGAGTTCCGCGTCGCCTACGCCCGCGCGAGGGAGGACGACGTGACCGCCACGCCGAGTGCCGCGTGGTCGTGGCTCGAGGCGGGGTGGTCCCTCGCGCCCGAGGCGCTCGAGGACGAGGTCGTCTGGTCGTACGCGCCGCTCGACCCCTGGTACCTGGCTTTCACGCCAGGGGTGCGCCCAGTCGAGGTTCGAGTCGGGGGCCGTACGGTGCTTGCCGGCGGCGCCCCGGTCCTCGTGGATGCCGTAGAGATCCGGGCCAAGGCCGCCGAACAGGCCGAGCGGCTCTTCGCCCGGCTCTGACCCGATCGGAGGAGCCGTGAAGCAACCGAGTGACCGACCGAGTGACCGACCGGGGACCGAAACGACCGACCGACCGACCGACCGACCGAGCAATCGACCGGGTGCCCAACCGGGTACCACCACACGGGTCGCCCTGTACCTCCAGGATGCCCACCCGATCCGCGAGGCGATGGCGCTCGCCCGCTACGCCGAGGAGCGGGGTTTCGAGGCGGTCTGGCAGGCCGAGAGCAGGCTGGTACGCGAGGCGACCGTACCGATGGCTGCGTATGCGGCGGTGACCGAGCGGATCCGGATCGGTTCGGGTGTCGTGAACAACTGGACTCGCAACCCGGCGCTCCTCGCGTCGACGTTCTCCACCCTCGACGACCTCGCACCGGGACGGATCGTGCTCGGGATCGGGGCATGGTGGGACCCCCTCGCCCGCAAGGTCGGCATCCAGCGGGCCAAGCCCCTCCGCGCGATGCGGGAGACCGTGGAGGCAGTCCGCGCCCTCCTGGCAGACGAGACCGTGACCTACGACGGGGAGTTCGTCCACCTCGACGGGGTGGAACTGGACTACGTGCACCAGGAGCGTCGGGCGAAGGAAGTCCCGATCTACATCGGCGCAACCGGCATGCAGATGATGGAGCTCGCCGGCGAGATCGGCGACGGCGTCGTGCTCAACTACCTGGTGTCCCCGGACTACAATGCGGCAGCGATGCGTCATCTGGAGCGAGGGGTGGCGCGGGGCGGGCGGGACCTCGCCGACCTCGACCGGCCGCAGCTCGTGGTCTGCTCGCTCGACGACGACCGCACCGCCGCACTCGACTCGGCCCGGCTGCTCGTGACCCAGTACCTCGGGCAGCAACCGCACATCATGGCCGCATCCGGCGTGCCTGCGACGCTGCTCGAGGAGATCTCGCAGGTGCTGACCTGGCCGGCGACCAAGGAGCAGATCGAGGAAGCCTCGCGCCTGGTGCCCGACGAGGTCGTGCAGCTCATCACCGCGTCCGGGACGCCCGCCGAGTGTCGGGAGCGGGTCGCGAGCTACGTCGAAGCCGGTTGCACCTGCCCGATCCTCTACCCGCTCGGCGAGGACGTCCGCGCCATGATCGACGCCTTCGCTCCCACTCGGGCGGCGTGAGTCCCAGCCGGCGGGCCGTGACGTCGCGCCGCCCTCCCCGTGCGCGGCCGGCTCCCGCACCTGCAGGGACCCCGCCGGCCGACGGCGCGCAGGCACCGGTCCCCGAGGCGCTCCGGTCGCCCGCCCCGCGCCGCGGAGCCCGAGTTCCACCCAGCGAGCTGGTCGAGGCGGTGGAGCGCATGATCGAGCCGGTCGCTGCGGCGCTCGGCGCCTCGGTGGTCCCGGTCGCGGAGCTGGAGGCGGGTGACCTCCCGCTCCGATGGGAGGGTGAGCCCGTGCTCGGGCTCCGGGTCCCGGGCCTGCACGGCGCGCTGGAGCGCCTGCTCGGTGCCGTCGAGCGAGAGGAGGGCGTGCCCCTCGCGGCGCTCTCGCGAGAGGCGAAGCAGCGGGTCGTGCGCCAGCTGGACGACGCTGGCGCGTTCCGCCTGCGCAAGGCCGTGGAGGAGGTTGCCGACGCGCTCGGCGTCAGCCGGTTCACGGTGTACAACTACCTCAACAGTGCGCGCGACGAGGGCGCGGACGCGGACGAGCCGTAGCCCGAGTCGAGGGGACGCCGACGGGCCGTGGCGCGAGCCGGGCGGCTGGCCAGCGGTGGCTCCGACGGCTCAGGGCAGCGCGAGCCCGCCGTGGGCGGCGAAGAACTCGAGGTGGCGGCGGACGAAGTCGGCCATCTGCGAGGGTGTGCGCACGATGTGGTAGCCACCGGGATAGCGAACCAGGACGACCTCCTTGCCGAGGCGTCGCAAACCCTGGAACAGCTCCTCGCCCTGCCCGATGGGACAGCGCAGGTCGCCCTCCCAGTGCAGCACCATGACGGGCGTCGTCACGTTCGGGAGGTAGGTGAGCGGGGAGCGCTCGATCATCTCCTCGCGCCGCTCCCACGGGGTCCCGCCGGCCTCGAACTCGGAGAAGAACGGGATGTCGGTCGTGCCCCACATGCTCACCAGGTCCACCACGGGCGCAGACACGCATGCCGCGGCGAAACGATCGGTGTGGCCCACGGTCCAGCTCGTCATGTAGCCCCCGTAGGAGTACCCCGCGACGAAGAGGCGGTTCGGGTCGGCGATCCCCCGCGCCACCAGCGCGTCGACGGCCCCCATCAGGTCCGCGAAGTCGGCACCCCCCCAGTCGCCGACGCAGGCCCGCGCGAACGCCTCGCCGAAGCCGTGGCTGCCCCGGGGATTGGGCAACACGACGGCATAGCCGGCCGCAGCGAGGGACTGGTAGAGCGGGAGCATCGAGGCCTGGGGGTGCCAGCCGTGCGGCCCGCCGTGGATCTCGAGGACGGTCGGGACCGCGCTCCCTGGCACGTAGCCGTCGGGGTAGAGGAGGTAGGACTCGATCGTCGTGCCGTCGGCGGCCTGGTGGGTCAGGCGCTCGAGGGGCGCGAAACGAACTGCCGCGCGGAGCGTCTCGTTCGCCGCGGAGCGCGCGGCCACGGCCGATCCGTCCTCGGTCGTGACGGACACCTCGGGGGGCACCGACGGCCACACCGACACGAAGGCCACCGTCCCCGCGACGGCGTCGAGGCCGACGATCTGGCGGTCGCCGCCCAGGATCTGCTCGACCGCGCTCCCGGGCGCGCGCCCGACCCGGTAGAGGGGCTGGCGCCCGCCGTCGTTCGCCACGAAGAGGACGGACTCGCCGTCCGCGGACCAGGCGAGCGGCGAACCCGCCGGGCGGACCATGCCGAAGACGGTCCGGTCGAGGGCCGCGCTGGCCGCCCGGGGCGGCGCCGTGCCGTCCGCCGGGACGACCATCAGGTGGGCGTTCGCGGCCGAGTTGCCCGCCTCGTTCTCGTGGCCGACGTAGGCGATGGTCTCCCCGTCCGGGGAGAAGCGCGGGCTCGCGGCGCTCCCGAGCCCGCGGGTCAAACGCCGCGGCGTGCCCGCCGTCCCGCCGTCCTCGACCGCCACGACCCAGACGTCGCGGTGCTCCCGGTCGGCGCGCTCGTCCGAGCGGTCCGAGGTGAAGACGATCGCGTCCCCGCTGGGTGACCACGAGGGGTCGGCGTCGTCGAAGTCGCCCTCGGTGACCTGCATCGCCTCACCGGAGCCGGCGTCGACGACGAAGACGTGCGACCTGCGGCTGTCGAAGCGCCCCTCCCCGTCCAGCCGGTTTCGCAGGCCCGTCACGACGGTCGGCGCGCTGCGCTCGACGGCGGTCTTCGCATCCGGCTCGGTCCACGCTCCGGTCCGGGCGACGTAGGCGAGGCGGGTGCCGTCCGGGGACCACGCGGGCCCCGAGACGCCGAAGGGTGCGTGGGTGAGCGCCTCTGGCTCTCCGCCGTCGAGCGGGGCGAGGAGGAGCTGGGTCCCCTCGCCGCGATCGGCGACGAAGGCGAGGAACCGGCCATCCGGAGACCAGCGGGGCGCGCTGTCCTTCGGGCCTGCGGTGAAACGCCGGGCTGGCACGCTGCCGTCGGTGGGGGTGACCCAGACGGCGCTCTCCGAGGTGTCGGTCTCCCGATCGGGGGTCGCGACGACGAAGGCAACGTGGCGGCCGTCCGGAGCGAGTCGCGGATCGGTGACCTGGCGCAGCAGCCAGACGTCGTCGGGCACGAAGCCCCGGTCAGGTGTCATCGACGACCTCCCTGGTCGGTCGGGTCCCGTCGGCCGGATGCCGTTGCGCGGGCGTCGTCGTGGGGGGCGTTGCCCGTCGGTCCCCAGGACACCCACGGTAGTGCAGGGGGTCGAACTGGACCGAACTCGGCGTGCGCCGGGCCGGACGCGACGAACCCGGTGGCCACCGAGTCGGGAGCCACCGGGTTCGTTTCTCGTCTGCGCCGGGTGGACCCGGCGCGCTCTGGGTGGGCCCGGCGTCGCCGCCGGGATGCCCGGGAGCCGCCCTACCGGACGAGGTCGAAGCGGTCCAGGTTCATCACCTTGTCCCAGGCCGCCACGAAGTCCTTCACGAACTTCTCCTTGGCGTCGTCGGCGGCGTAGACCTCGGCGATGGCCCGGAGCTCGGAGTTCGCGCCGAAGACCAGGTCGACCGCGGAGGCGGTCCAACGAACGGCGCCGGTCTTGCGGTCGCGCCCCTCGTAGAGGTGCTCACCCGTAGCTGCCGGCTTCCACTCCGTCGCCATGTCGAGGAGGTTCACGAAGAAGTCGTTCGTGAGCGAGCCGGGCCGTTCGGTGAGGACCCCGTGGGTGGTCCCGCCCTGGTTGGCGCCGAGGGCGCGCATGCCGCCGAGCAGGACGGTCATCTCCGGCGCCGTGAGGGTCAGCAGGCACGCCCGCTCCACGAGGAGGTGCTCCGGGGGGAGCTTGTTCCCTGCCTTCACGTAGTTGCGGAAGCCGTCGAAGGTGGGCTCGAGGACGGCGAAGGAGTCGACGTCCGTCTGGTCCTGGGTGGCGTCGGTCCGACCCGGCGTGAACGGCACGGTGACCTCCACACCGGCGCTCCGTGCGGCCTGCTCGACGGCTGCGCAGCCCCCGAGCACGATGAGGTCGGCGAGCGAGATGCGCTTGCCGTCCTGCTGCGCGGCGTCGAAGTCGCGCTTGATCCCCTCGAGGGTCTGGAGCACCGTCGCGAGCTCGGCCGGGTTGTTGACCTCCCAGTCGCGCTGCGGGGCGAGCCGCAGCCGCCCACCGTTCGGGCCGCCACGCATGTCGGTCCCACGGAAGGTCGCAGCGGCGGCCCACGCCGTCGAGACCAGCTGCGCGAGCGTGAGGCCGGAGTCGAGCAGGCGACGCTTCAGCTCGGCGACGTCCGCGTCGTCGACCAGCACGTGGTCGACCGCCGGCACCGGGTCCTGCCAGATCTGCGGCTCGGCGGGCACGAGCGGGCCGACGTAGCGGCTGATCGGGCCCATGTCCCGGTGGGTCAGCTTGAACCAGGCCTTGGCGAACGCCTTCGCGAGCTCCTCGGGGTGCTCGTGGAAGCGCCTCGAGATGGGCTCGTAGATCGGGTCGTAGCGCAGCGCCAGGTCCGTCGTCAGCATCACCGGCGCGTGACGCTTCGCCGGATCGTGCGCGTCCGGGACCGCGTCGCTCGCGGCCCCGTCCTTCGGGATCCACTGCTTGGCGCCGGAGGGGCTGGTGGTCAGCTCCCACTCGTAGTTGAAGAGGTTGTCGAAGAACCCGTTGTCCCACCGGACGGGGTCGTTGGTCCAGGCCCCTTCCAGCCCGCTCGTCCAGGCGTCGCCGCCCTTGCCGGTGCCGTAGAGGTTCTTCCAGCCGAGGCCCTGCTGCTCGAGCGGGGCGCCCTCGGGCTCGGGTCCGATGTACTGCTCGGCGTTCGGGACCGCGCCGTGGGTCTTCCCGAAGGTGTGACCGCCGGCGATCAGGGCGACCGTCTCCTCGTCGTTCATCGCCATGCGGGCGAAGGTCTCGCGCACGTCGACGGCTGCCGCGACCGGGTCGGGGTTGCCGTTCGGGCCCTCGGGGTTGACGTAGATCAGGCCCATCTGGACCGCGGCGAAGGGGTTCGCCAGCTCACGGTTGCCGCTGTAGCGCTCGTCGCCGAGCCAGGTCTCCTCGGGTCCCCAGTAGGCGTCCTCCTCGGGTCCCCAGATGTCCTCGCGCCCGAACCCGAAACCGAAGGGCTCGAAGCCCATCGACTCCAGCGCGCAGTTCCCCGCGAAGACGATCAGGTCTGCCCACGAGAGCGAGCGCCCGTACTTCTGCTTCACCGGCCAGAGCAGCCGGCGCGCCTTGTCGAGGCTCGCGTTGTCGGGCCAGCTGTTGATCGGTGCGAAGCGCTGGTTGCCCGTCCCGGCACCACCGCGGCCGTCCGTGATCCGGTAGGTGCCCGCGTCGTGCCAGGCCATCCGGATGAAGAGCGGCCCGTAGTGGCCGTAGTCTGCCGGCCACCAGTCCTGCGAGGTGGTCATGACCGCCTCGATGTCCCGCTTGAGCTCGTCGACGTCGATCTGGGCGACCGCCTTCGCGTAGTCGAACTCGGGGTCCATCGGGTCACGGAGCGGGTTCCGCTGGTGCAGGACCCGGAGCTTCAGCTGGTTCGGCCACCAGTCCTCGTTCGACCTGCTGCCGATCGCTGTCGCGCTGTGGATGACGGGGCACTTCCCGCCGTTGTCGTCGCTTGCCACGTTCGACCTCCCTGTCGGTGCTGTCGGTTGCTGCT
>JAJYWE010000142.1 GCA_021791675.1 Actinomycetes bacterium
CTGGGGGGTGTCGCTGTGCGTGTCGGAGGGGGGACTTGAACCCCCACGCCCTTGCGGGCACTAGGCCCTCAACCTAGCGCGTCTGCCTATTCCGCCACTCCGACCAGCGCAACGGGCACTCTAGCGTGCCGTCGCCACCCCACCGCCCCCTTTGCCACGCACCGGCCCCCCCAGGAGGGACGCCCCAAACCGAGCCGTCGCGACTCGGCCGCCCGGCACACTCGCGCAGCCCCCGGCCCGCCCCTACTGCAGCCGCAGCCCGAGGGCGAGGGTCGTGAAGGTGAAGATCACGATGCAGAGCACCGTGAGCCGGTCGAGGTTCCGCTCCACCACCGTCGAGCCGGCCGCCGTCCGGCCAACCGAGCCCCCGAACATGTCGGAGAGGCCCCCGCCCCGGCCGGAGTGCAGGAGCACGAACAGGATGAGTGCCAGCGACACCAGCACGTGGATCACGACCAGGACGATGGTCAGCATGGCGTCTGCGCTTCCCCTGTTCCGCTCACGGCCGGAGCCCCGGCCACCAACTCCGTCCGCGTCGTCCCGACACCCGAGCCGGGGGACGCACGCCCGAGGGACGCATGTCCGAGGGGCGCGCACCGACATCGCCCAACGCCCCGAGGCTACCAACCGAGGCCACGGGGGAGGCGCCGCCCCTCAGCTGGCCTCGTAGACCCCCCGCGCCGCGGCGACGATGTCGGCGAACGCGTCCGCGTCGAGGCTCGCACCGCCGACGAGCGCCCCGTCCACGTCGGGCTGGGCGAGCAGGGACGCCGCGTTGCTCGGCGTCACGGAGCCGCCGTACTGGATCCGCACCGCGCGGGCCACCTCGCTCCCCCACCGCTCCGCGAGCACCGAGCGGATCCGCGCCGCGCCTGCCTCGGCGTCGGCCGGCGTGGCGGAACGCCCCGTCCCGATCGCCCACACCGGCTCGTAGGCGATGACGAGGGTGCGGACCTCGTCCGCCGAGAGACCGGCGAGGCTCCCCTCCACCTGCTCGGCGAGGCGCGCGTCCGTGGCGCCGGCGTCGCGCTCCTCGGCCGTCTCGCCCACGCAGACGATCGGGACCATCCGGTTCCGCAGGATCGCCGCGGCACGCGCCGCCACGCCCTCGTCGGTCTCCCCGAAGAGCTGGCGGCGCTCGGAGTGCCCGCAGATCACGTACGCGATCCCGAGCTTCGCGAGCATGGAGGGGCTCACCTCGCCCGTGAACGCGCCCGCGTCCGCGAAGTGGCAGTGCTGGGCCCCGAGGGCGAGCGGTGGCTCGTCGTTGCCGAGCAGGACCTGCACCGAGCGCAGGTCGGTGAAGGGGGGATGGACGCTCACGTCGAGGGCGCGGTAGTCGGCTGGTTGCAGCCGGAACACCAGCCGCTGGACGTTCGCGATCGCGGCGAAGTGGTCGAGGTTCATCTTCCAGTTGCCGCTCACGAGCGGGCGTCGAGGCCGCGGCGCCATCACGCCCCCCCGACCCAGCGCTGGAGCGCCTCCAGCCCGGGCAGGTCGCCCCGCTCGAGCAGCTCGAGCGACGCCCCGCCGCCGGTGGAGAGGTGGTCGACCGAGGAGGCGAGGCCGAAGCGCTCGAGCGCCGCTGCCGAGTCGCCCCCGCCGACCACGGTGAAGCCGGGGGCTGCGGCGACCGCACGGGCGACCGCCTCCGTACCGGCGGCGAAGCGCGGGTCCTCGAAGACCCCCATCGGCCCGTTCCAGAACACCGTCGCAGCCTCCGAGACGATCTCGGCGAAACGGACTGCCGATGCCGGACCGATGTCGAGACCCCGCCAGCCCTCCGGGAGATCGAGCCCGTAGGTGGCGACGCCCTCCTCGGGGTTGCCCCCGTGCCCGGAGCTGCCACCCTCCTCGGGGCTGCCCCCGCGCCGAGGGCTGCCCCCCTCGCCGGGGCCCTCAGCCGCCGCGCCTCGCCCCGCCGTGTCCTGCCCACCGCCACCCGATCCGCCGAGCGTCCCAGCCGGGCCGAGCGCCACGATGTCGACCGGGAGGACGATCCGCTCCCCCTCAGCGAGGAGCTCGGCGCAGGTCTCGACCATGTCCGCCTCGACGAGGGAGCCCCCGATCGCATGGCCGGCGGCGGCGAGGAAGGTGAAGCACATCCCCCCGCCCACCACGACCCGGTCGACCCGCTCGAGGAGCGCCCTGAGCACCCCCAGCTTGTCGGAGACCTTCGCGCCGCCGAGCACCGCGACGAACGGGCGCGCGGGGGCATCCCGGAGCGCGCTCAGCACCTCCACCTCCCGGGCGAGGAGCCGGCCCGCCGCGCTCGGGAGCAGCGCCGGTGGCCCGACGACTGATGCGTGCGCACGGTGCGCCGCGCCGAACGCGTCGTCCACGTAGCAGTCCTGCCCTGCGACGAGACGCGCGACGAAGTCCGCGTCGTTCGCCTCCTCGCCGGGGTCGAAGCGCAGGTTCTCGAGCACGTGCAGGTCCGGCGCTTCCATCCCCTCCGCCGCGAGGAGCGCCTGGAGCCGCTCGGCGACCGGCGCCATGCGGTAGCGATCGTCGGGCCGGCCCTTCGGGCGGCCGAGGTGGCTGCAGACGGTCACCGTGGCGCCCTGGTCGAGCAGGAAGCGAAGCGTCGGGAGCGCGGCACGGATGCGGAAGTCGTCCGCGACGACGACCTCACCTGCGGGCCCGGTCCCGAGCGGGACGTTCAGGTCGGCCCGGACGAGCACCGCCGCGCCCTCGAGCGCCGGCAGGTCCTCGAGCTGCGGGAGCCGCACGGCCTAGCGTCCCCCGACCAGCGCCACGAGGTCGACCAGCCGGTTGGAGTAGCCCCACTCGTTGTCGTACCAGCCCATCACCTTGACGAGCGTCGCGTCGTCCGC
>JAJYWE010000143.1 GCA_021791675.1 Actinomycetes bacterium
CTCGGTCACCTGGCCCGCCCGCTCGCGGTGCCACGCCAGTATCCCGTCGAGGTACGTGGCCACCTGCGCAGCCTACCCGCGGAACCTCGCCTACCTGGGAAGCCCCCCACGCGGCGATCCCAGGCCACCCGGCCAGCGGCACCCGAGGGAGAGCCCCTGGGGGCGGGGTCGCGGCGCACCGGCGGGTGGTGACGCACCAGCGGGTGGTGACGCACCAGCGGGTGGCGGCGCACCGGCGGGTGGTGACGCACCAGCGGGTGGTGACGCGGAGCGGCGCCGCGAGCATGGTGCCGCCGGGGACCCCGGGTCTGGCAGGCTGGTGCGGTGCCGAACGACGCCGCCGTGCTCGTGGTCGAGGACGACCCGCATATCGCCGAGCTGGTCTCGATGTGCCTGACGGGCGCGGGCTACCGGGTCCGGGTGACCGCGAGCGGGGCGAACGCCCTCGAGCTGAGCCGCCAGGAGCGGCCTCGCCTCGTGGTGCTCGACATCGGCCTCCCGGGCGACCTCGACGGACTCGAGGTCTGCCGCCGCCTCCGGGCCCGCGACGAGCTGCCCGTGCTGTTCCTCACCGCCCGGGACGCGGAGGTCGACCGGGTCGTCGGCCTCGAGCTCGGCGCGGACGACTACGTCACCAAGCCCTTCTCCCCCCGGGAGCTCCTCGCCCGAGTGCGGGCGATCCTCCGCCGCAGCGAACCCGCCCCGCGGGAGTCGCCCACCACGTTCAGCCTCGGAGAGGTCGAGGTGGACACCGGACGCCACGAGGCCCGGCGATGCGGGACGCCGGTTCCCCTCACGACGAGGGAGTTCGACCTCCTCGTCTACCTCGCGGAGAACCAGGGGCTCGTGCTCTCCCGCCGGCAGCTCCTGGACGGCGTCTGGGGGGGCAGCTGGGTGGGCGACGAGCGCACCGTGGACGTCCACGTCGGCCAGCTCCGCAAGAAGCTCGGCCCGGACCTCCCGCTCGCCACCGTCTGGGGCGTCGGGTACCGGCTCGGTTGAACGGCGCGATACCGGTGCGCAGGCCGGGTCTGATCGCGACGCCGACGCCGGGCCCGATCGCGGCGCCCACGCCCGGGTCAGCGCCGGTAGGCCGACTTGGCCCGCTCCTGGCCCCGGTGCCAACCCCGCTGCCAGCCCCCACCGAGGAGCGGCGGCCATGAGCAGACGGATCGCCCTCGTGATGGTCGCCGTCGTCGCCGGTGCGCTGCTCCTCGCCGGCGTCGGCACCCTCGTCCTGGTGGACCGCGCGAACACGGCGTCCGCCCGTGCCCAGCTGCTGCACCAGGTCCATGTCCTGTCGTCCTCGCTCGGCACGGGCGTCGGGACACCTCCCGCCGCGGCGACGCAGCCCGAGACCCTTCGCGTGGTGCGCAGCGCCGAGCACCTCCTCGACGCCCGCGTGGTGCGGGTCGATGCTGCGGGCAGCGTCGTGGTGCCCGGCGGGAACCTGCCGACGCCGGCGGTCCAGGCGACCCGTAACGTCGCCCACCGGCTCCGCCTCGCCCGCCCCGCACTCGTCGACCTCTACCGCGGGGAGGCAGTCAGCGGGACCGGCCCCGGGCTCGTCTTCGCTGCGGCACCACTCGGGCCGCTGCGCCGGCTCGCGGGCGACGCGTCCGGACCCGTTCGCGTTGCCGTCGTCCTCGTTCGGGCCACCCCCGGCGCCGGCATCGGCCTCTCCTACCTCCTCCTCGCCTCGGGGGCCGCGCTCCTCGTGGCCGGCCTCGTCGGCCTGCGACTCTCCGGCGCGATCACCCGTCCGCTCCGCAGCGCCGTCGACGCCACCCGTCGGATCGCCGCCGGCGACCTCGGCGCGGTCGTCCCCCCACCCCCCGCCGCCTACCCCGAGCTCGCCTCGCTGGCCGACTCGATCAACACCATGACCGCGAGCCTGGCCCGCTCGAAGGACCTGGAGCGCCAGTTCCTGCTCGCGGTCTCGCACGACCTCCGCACGCCACTCACCTCGATCCGGGGCTTCGCGGAGGCGATTGCGGACGGCCTCGCACCCGACCCGGTGCATGCCGCCACCGTCGTGTCGGCAGAGGCTCGCCGCCTCGAACGCCTGGTCGGCGATCTCCTCGAGCTCGCGCGCCTGGACGCGCAGAGCTTCTCGCTCCACCTCCAGGTCGTGGACCTGGCCGACGTGGCCCGGGTCAGTGCGGAGGGCTTCCGCCCCACCCTCGCCGAGCTCGACATCAACCTGGTCACGAGCCTCCCACCAGCCGGGCTCTGGGCGGTGGCAGACCCGGACCGGGTCGCGCAGGTGCTGGCGAACCTGCTCGAGAACGCCCAGAAGTTCGCGGCGGCGGAGATCTCCGTCGAGGGGTATCGCGAGGGAGGGCGGCTCGTGCTCCGCGTCGCCGACGACGGGCCGGGCATCGACCCGTCCGACCTGCCGCGCGTCTTCGAGCGGATGTACACCTCGCTCCGCCGGCCGGCCCGCCAGGCCGGGACCGGCCTCGGGCTCGCGATCGTGGCAGAACTGGCCTCCGCGATGGGCGCCACCGTGACCGCGACCTCCCCAGCTCGAGAGGGTATCGGTACGGCCCTCGCGGTCTCGTTCCCCCCCGCTCCCGGGCCGGCCCCTCAGGAGCCGAGGAGTGGGAGCGTACGGACCTGGGCGGCCAGCCGTGCGCCGGTCGCCGCCTCCAGCTCGACCTCCGAGGGGACGTCCACTTCCCGTTTCACGTAGCCCAGGGCGACTGCCACGTCGAGGCTCGCCGACCAGGCGGCCGACGTCACCACACCGACCTGGCGCTCACCCCGCCAGAGGGTGACACCGGCGAGGGTCGCTGCGTCCGCGC
>JAJYWE010000144.1 GCA_021791675.1 Actinomycetes bacterium
GCGACGCTGGAGGTCGTCGACGTCGCCGGCCTCGCGAAGGGAGCAGCAGGGGGGGAAGGGCTCGGGAACCGCTTCCTCGGGGGGCTCCGCGAGATGGACGCGCTCTGCCTCGTGCTACGCAGCTTCCACCACGACGAGGCGGCCGGGGAGGAGGACCCGCTCGCCGCGCTCGGCGAGCTCGAGCTCGAGCTCGTGCTGGCGGACCACGCCAGCCTCGACGGGCAGCTCGTCCGGCGCCGGAAGATGGCGAGGGCGGATCGATCACTGGCTGCGGAGGTCGCAGGCTGGGAGGAAGCACTCGCCGTCCTCGAGCGCGGGATCCCGCTCTATCGATCCGAGCTCGACGACGAGGTCCGTTCGGCGCTGCGCGGTGCCTTCTTGCTCACCAACAAGCCAGTGCTGGCCGTGGTGAACGTCGGCGAGGACCAGCTCGATGAGCTCGACAAGCTGGTGTCGGCCGTGGAGGAAGCGTTCGAGGGCGGTCCGGTCGTCGGGCTCTCCGTGCAGCTGGAGGCAGAGGTGGCGCAGCTCGAGCCCGGAGAGCGGGCAGAGCTCTTGGGCGGCCTGGGTCTCGGGGAGGGTGCGGTGCCGACCCTCGCGCGGGCGGCGTACGGCCTGTTGGGTCGCCGGACGTTCCTCACCACAGGCGAGAAGGAGTCGCGGGCCTGGACCTTCCGTGCCGGGGCGAAGGCGCCCGAGTGTGCTGGGGTCATCCACTCCGACCTGCAACGAGGGTTCATCCGTGCCGAGGTGATCACTACCGAGGAGCTGCTGGCGCTCGGGTCGTGGACGGCGGCCCGGGCGGCCGGTCGACTGCGGGTCGAGGGCAAGGACTACGAGGTGGCAGACGGGGACGTCCTCGAGATCCGCTTCAACGTCTGATGGCGTGGCTACTGCGGGAGGGCGAGGTGCTCGCCACGGTCGAGGTCGTCGACTCGCTCGGGGGCCGAGTGCGTCTCCACCTCCTGCGGGGTGAGCTCGAGAGCGCGGTACTCCTCCGGCCGGCCCGCTTCGCGAGCACCGTCGCCGCGGTATCGGCGAGGGACGTCGCGTTCTGCGACGAGCGTCTGGTCGTCCTGGCCCGCCGCCGCCTCCCTCCCCGCCGGCTCGGCGTCCCCCGACGGGGGGCGCGCTGCGTGCTCGAAGCACCCGCCGGGGCTTTCGATCGCTGGAGCCTCGTTCCCGGTGACCAGCTCGAGCTGAAGGGATGACCCAACCAGGATCGCTGGTCCTGGTGGCGACGCCGATCGGCAATCTCGGTGATCTGTCGGCTCGGGCGCTCGAGGTGCTCGGCGATGCGGAGGTCGTGGCCTGCGAGGACACCCGCCGGACACGCCGCCTGCTCAGCGCTGCGGGCATCCGAGCCACCCGGCTGGAGGCACTCCACGCGCACAACGAGCGGGAGCGGACTCCAGCCCTGGTGCGCGCGATGGAGGCCGGGGCAACCGTCGCGCTCGTGAGCGACGCAGGCACACCAACCATCTCAGACCCTGGGAGCAGGCTGGTGGCGGCGGCCGTTGCTGCAGGACTTGCCGTCTCGGTCGTGCCCGGTCCCTCCGCCGCGGTCGCGGCCGTCGCCCTCAGTGGCTTCAACGCGAATCGGTGGGTGTTCGAAGGGTTCCTCCCGACTCGAGGGCGGGAACGTCGGGAGCGCGTGGCGGCGATCGCCGCCGAGACCCGACCAGTGGTCTGCTACGAGGCCCCGCATCGCATTGCCTCGACGCTCGCCGAGCTGGCGGCGGTCTGCGGGCCTGAGCGGGCTGCGGTGCTCGCCCGGGAGCTGACGAAATTGCACGAGGAGGTCTGGCGAGGCACGCTCGCCGAGCTCGCCGCTCGCGCGGCCGCGGGGGAGCCGCGAGGGGAGCACACCTTCGTCGTGGCTGGTGCTTCGCCGGACCCGCCCCCGAGCGCCGAAGAGATCCTGGCCGCGGTCCACGACGCGCTCGCCACCGGCTCGTCGACCCGCGAGGCGGCGGCGATCGCAGCTCGCCGGTGCGGTTGTCCGAGGGCGGTCGCCTACCGGGTTGCGCTCGAGGTCCGAAGCGGCGGGTCGGTGGTCTCACCGTGAGCTGAGGCCCGCGATCCGCCACGCCTCTCCTCGTGCTCGCCGTTGAGTCGTCGGTGGAGGCTGCTCGGCGTCGGTGGCGGTACAGGCTCGGCGCGACCGGTTCCGGTGGCTGCGTGGGGCCCGTCGCTCTACCCCAGGCCCCGTTCGACCGCCCACTCCACCGCCTGGCGGCGATTCCCGACTCCGATGTGGTCGTACAGGCGACGGAGCACCCGCGTCATCGTCCGCGGTGAGCGGTGGGTCTTTTCGGCGAGCTCCCGGACCGGCGTGCCGCTGACCAGGGCCCGGAGGAGCTCGAGCTCCTCCGGGCAGAGGGTGCGGTCATCCGGCTCCGCGCGTGCCCGACGTATCGACGCCTCGACGATCTCGCTCGACATGCACGTCACCCCGAGCCAGGCTTGCTCCACGACCCCCGCAGCCTCTTCTGCTTCCATGGCCGGGTCGATGACCCCGCGCGCGCCCGAGGCAAGGCAGGCGATCGCATCGCCTGGCAGCTCGGCGCTGTCGAGCATGGCGACCACGGGGAGCTCGGGACAGCGGCTGCACACCTCGGCGAGCAGCACCCGGCCGGCCGCACCCGTGGCGGACACGAGGATGACCTCGACGTCGTCCAGTGCCGACGGGTGCAGGGCCCGGACGACGAAGCCGCGATGTCGGAGTGCCGTCGCGAGTCGGCGCACCCGGCGGACACGGCCGCCGCCGAGGAGCGCGACGACCGG
>JAJYWE010000145.1 GCA_021791675.1 Actinomycetes bacterium
GGGGCGATGCGCTGGTGGCAACGTCGATACGCGCCGCACCCTGACCCACCCGGGAGCCGGGCGGGCGGGCCCCGGGGCCCGCCTGGGGAGCGACCGGGGCGCGGGTGCTCGGCCGGCGCGCGGGTGCGCATCCGGGGACCTCCGCCGCTCGCCCACGCGACCACCTCAGTCCTGGGGGTGACGGTGCGGAGGACGGCCGCCGCGCCGTTCCCAGTGCTCGCCTGCGCCCCGACGATCGCGGCGGTCGCGGGGGCCCAGCGGAACAGCGGGCACGCCGTGGCGCTCCCGAGCATCGCGAGTGTCGCCCGGCGAGGAGCGCCCGCGCCCGAGACGGGAGGTCGCTCTCGACGAGACGGGAGAGGAGGAGCGCGAGGCCGAGAGTCCCGCCGACCGTGAGCTCCACGACGAGCGGGGCCTTGGAGGCCAGCTCACCGAGGGGCCCGAGTGGGTGCCTGACGATCTCCGCGAGGACAGCAAGCGCACCGACCGAGGCGTGTCGGACGGCGGTGAGGTAGCAGGACTGGTTGCCGAAGGTGGCGCCGTGGGCCGCGACCAGGCCGAGATGCGTGAGGAGCACCGCCTCCCGGCCCCAGCGAGTAGGAGCCCGTCCTCCACCCTCGCTGGGCGCCCGGCGAGTCACCCCCCGAGCCCGACGCCGGCGGCGAGCAGGGCCTCTGCGGCATACCGATCGCAGCGACTGCGAGGTGCCGAACCTCGAGTCGCTCGACCCTCCCGAGCGATGACGAGACGATGCCGAGGTTGCCAACCGTGGTGACGAGCGAGCGCTACATCCCCCGCGTCGTCGACACCCAGCTCCGCTCGATGCTGTCGCGCCCGACGGCGGTCGTGCTCGAGGGTGCCAAGGGAGTCGGCAGGACCGAGACTGCCACGCACGCCGCCTCGAGCAGGGTCCTGCTCGACCTCGACGAAGGCGCGCGAGTCGCGGCTGTCCTCGACGCCTCGCTGATCATTGTCGGCGAAACGCCCCGTCTCGTCGACGAGTGGCAGGAGGTCCCGTCGATCTGGAACCACGTCCGACGGGCTGTGGACGAAGGCGGTGGGCCGTTCATCCTGACCGGCTCGGCGGTGCCCCCGACGACGCCATCAGGCACACCGGTGCCGGGTGCTTCCAGTGGCTCCGGATGCGGCCCATGACGCTGTTCGAGCTCGGGCTGTCCAACGGTTCGATCTCCCTCGCAACGCTGCTCGACGGCGACGAGACGAGCACGCTCGCCGACGAGATCCCGATACCCGAGCTCGTCGAGCTCACGTGCATCGGCGGATGGCCCGCGCTCGTCGGGAGTAGCGTGGCCGAGGCGCAGGGCGTGCTCGCCGGTTACCTCGACTCGATCGCGCGCACCGACATCCGCAGGCTCGACGGTGTCGCCCGGGATCCCCGGAAGGTGCGAGCCACCGTTCGCTCGCTCGCCCGAAACGTCGCGAGCCAGGCGTCGGTCTCGACGGCGGCTCGTGATGCGGGGGGGGCCGGACGGGCCGGTCGACGACGACACCGTCCGCTCCTACCTGTCCTACCTGGCCGCGCTGGATCGCCTGATCGTGGTGGAGGACCAGCCAGCCTGGATGCCGCGACTGCGATCGCGGTCACGCCGACGTACCGCGCCCGAGCGCCACTTCTGCGACCCGAGCCTCGCAGCGGCAGCGCTCGGCGCCTCCCCGGCGAGACTGCTGCGGGACCTCGAGTCCTTCGGGCTCCTCTTCGAGAGCCTCGTCCTGCGGGACCTCCGCGTCTACGCGCAATACCTCGGCGCGGAGGTGCTCCACTACCGCGACAACCTCGGGGATGGACGCCGTTGTCGACGACGGGCGCCGCTGGGGTGCGGTCGAGGTGAGGCTCGGGTCGGCTGCTGCCGACGAGGCGGCCGAGAGCCTCCGGCGCTTCGCTCGACGGATCGACACCGACCACGTCGGCGGGCCTGCCTTCCTCGCGGTCGTCCTGCCGACTCGCTACGGCTACACCCGCGACGACGGGGTCCAGGTCGTTCCCATCCAGGCACTCGCGCCGTGAACGGTTCACGAGCGCAGGCCCTCCGTCAGGCCCGCGCGGCCCGGATCGGCCGGAACCCCGCGAGGCGCACGGCCGTCACGTCCGGACCGGGGTGCCAGACGAAGGCGATCCACGGGGAGGTGCCCGGGATCCGGCGGGCGCCGAGCCGTTCGGCCTCCCGGGCTATGCGCCCGGAGGTGGGGGCCGTCCCCCCCGCGCCGTAGACGCCGGCGCCGGGGAGGAGGAACACGACCGTCCGGGTGTGCACGGGGAACGTTCCAAGGCTCCCATTGAAGGCGTAGACCCAGTCGCGCTCGGCGAAGCGCCCGACGGCGCTCGCCCAGGCAACGACCTCTTCGCTCCGTGGGGTGGCTCTCAGGACGGTGGCCGCCCCGGCTCCCGCGCTCGCCTGGCCGCCGAGGATGTCCGCGGTCGCCGCTGCCCAGCTGTAGAGGAGGACGAGGCTGGCGGTGGCGAGGACGGCGCAGGCCGCCCGAATGGCGAGCGACGAGAGCCGACCTCGTGGTCCGGTACCGACGAGACGCCCGACCAGGACGGCGGAGCCGAAGACGACGAAGGGGAGTACCGGCCAGGCCTGGAAGGCAGCGAAAGCGTTGAGGAACGAGTGCGAGGCCAGGAGGGCCGGGGCAAGCACGGCGAGGGCCATCCCCGCCCCCCACGGGCTCACGAGCCCGACGAGGCCCACCGGAATGGTGAGCTCGGCCACGAGGGGAATCTTGGCGGCAAGGGCGCGAAGCGGCACCGTCGGGTGCCGGACC
>JAJYWE010000056.1 GCA_021791675.1 Actinomycetes bacterium
CAGCGTCGCTCCCGCGTGGCGGCGGGGCGCCGTGGCCTCGGTCGGCACCTCGCGACCTTCGACACCAACCGATCGACCCGCGCGTCGGGTTGGGCAGGCCGGAGGGCAGGTCGAGCGGGCAGCGGTGGAGCCGCTGCGTCGAGGGCAGCGGTTGTCGGGCCCGAGCTCGACGAGACGCCGGTGCACTCCCACAGGGATTCGGCCCTGCAACCCGTCGCAGTTGTCAACGGCCAGGTCGATCTCCCCGCGGGTGGGCGGGGAGACGTCCTCACCCCTCGCACGGCGATCTGGACGGTCACGTGGTGTGACCACCCCCTCTCTGGCGGGCCTCGCGGAGGCGGAAGGACTCGCCGTCGGCGAGCCCCACGGCGCTGTCGTGGAGGGGGCGGTCGAGGAGACGGACGACGGTGGTCGCTCGGCAGGAACTGACCCCATCGGTCGGCGAGCCAGTGGCCGGCGATCCCGAGCGACACCCGCTCGGAGGGGGTGGCCCTGGCCCGCCGTGCTCGCGCCCAGCCCCGTCACGGGGGTGCCCGCCGGCAGGCCCTCCATGGGGGGTTGACAAGCCCGCGATCTTGAGTATTGTCACCTAGGAATACAAAAAGCGGCTTTACAGAACATGTGGTCCCGGACGACGAGGAGTCACGATGACCGAACGATTCTCGCGACGGCAGGTCCTGAAGCTGGGGGTCGTCGCCCCGGCGGCGGTGGCACTCGCAGCGCGGCTCGGGCCAGCGGCCGCAGCGGCGACGACGAGCGCGCTGCCGAGCGTGGTCCCTTCCCGCAAGAAGGGTGTCGGTGTCGCAACTGGTGCCCCCGACGCTGCAGAGCGCGTGCAGGCGATGAACCCGGTCTGGTACTACACGTGGGCCGCGGATGGCATCGTCGGCCTGGAGGGCGTGGAGTTCGTCCCGATGGTCTGGGGCGGCACCACCGCCACCGTCGAGACCCAGATCGCGGCGGTGCGCGCCCTCGGCCCCGGGAGGCAGCCGATCGTGCTCGGCCCGAACGAACCGGACAACAAGGGGCAGTCCGACATGGCCGTCTCCGAGGTCCTGGACGTCTGGCCCGAGATCAGGTCCCTTGCCGCCCTCACGGTCGCCCCCGCACCCGTGAACCCCTTCGACTCCTGGTACACGGAGTTCGTCCAAGAGGCTGCCGCGGCTGGCCTGCACTACGACTACGTCGCGGTGCACAACTACCCTGGTGCGGATGCGGCGGGCTTCCTCCAGACCATCGACCAGGTCTACGCCACGTACGGGCTGCCGATCTGGATCACCGAGTTCGCCGTCGCGGACTGGACGGCAACGCCGCAGAGTCCCAACATCTACTCGCCGGAGGACGTGTTGAAGTTCATGATGGCCGTGCTCCCCGAGTTGGAACGGCGGCCGTACGTGGCTCGTTACGCCTGGTTCGGCGCAGGACCCGCCGCGGCGACCAACGTGAAGCTCGCGCCCTCGGCGCTGTTCGACAGCTCCGGGAGCATCACCGAGCTCGGGGAGTACTACGCGGCGTTCGGCACGGCGGCGGCGTCGCCCGTGCAGGCGGGCGGGGCCGGGTGGCGATAGCCGTCCGGCCCCCGACACCGGCGGTGTCGCGTCGTTCTCACGACGGGCGGATGGCTGCCCGCTGCCTCGGAGACGTCCGTGCCGCGCTTTGACTTCCCCCCCGCCGAGCTGCGCCGCTACCGCCCCGAGGTAGCCGAGCCGGCGGACTTCGACACCTTCTGGCGTCGCACCCTCGGCGAGGCCAGGCGTCTCGTGCGGCCGGCCACGCTCACTCGGGTGGCGTCCCCGCTCCGGCTCGTCGAGGTGTACGACCTCGAGTTCTCCGGCTTCGGGGGCGATCGGGTGCGCGGGTGGCTCGTCGCACCGACCGGCGTCGAGGAGACGCTGCCCGCCGTCGTCGAGTACGTCGGCTACGGCTCCGGTCGCGGGCTGCCGGAGGAGCGCCTGGCGTGGGCGACCGCCGGGTACGTCCATGTCGTCATGGACACCCGGGGCCAGGGGAGCGCGTGGGGCACCGGCGGGGACTCCCCCGACCCGCACGGTGCCCCACCCGCGTTCCCCGGCTTCATGACCAAGGGGATCACGAACCCCGAGGACTACTACTACCGCCGGGTCTTCACCGACGCCGTCCTGCTCGTCGAGGCCGTGCGCGAGCTGCGTGGCGTGGACCCCGAGCGCGTGAGCGTCACCGGCGGCAGCCAGGGGGGCGGCATCGCGATCGCCACCGCGGGGCTGGTGGACGGGCTGGTGGGGGCGATGCCGGACGTGCCCTTCCTGTGTCACTTCGAGCGCGCCGTCGGTCTCACCGACCGGATGCCCTACGCGGAGATCGTCCGCTACCTGGCGGTGCACCGCAACAGCGTCGAGCAGACCTTCGCGACCCTCGCCTACTTCGACGGCGTGAACTTCGCCAAGCGGGCGAGCGCGCCCGCGTTGTTCTCCGTCGGCCTCATCGACCCCGTCTGCCCCCCCTCAACCGTCTACGCCGCCCGCAACCACTGGGGGCGTGGCGCCTACGAGGCAGAGATCGTCGAGTACCCGTACAACGAGCACGAGGGCGGCCAAGCGTACCAGTGGGAGCGCCAGGCCGCCTGGCTGGCCTCGCAGCTGGCCTGAGGCGACCCGCCCGGCGCCGCCAGGGCCTCGACTCGGATCAGGGCTCGCGCGTCACGCGGGACGCTCCCAGCATCCGGAGTCCAGGTCGAGTGTCCACGAGGGGAGGTACTCCAAGCGCATCTCGCCCTCCGCAAAGGTCAGTGGTAACCAGACGTAGCGGGAGCTGTCGAGGTCCTCGCCGACGTGACGCCCGCCGGCGTAGATGTGGGTCGTCGCCGAGCTCCCCGTCACGGGGAAGACGAAGTCGGGCTGGGTGTGGAAGGTGGTGTCGTCACCCAAGGGCGTCGCATCCGACCAGGGCCCCTCGATCGAGGGAGCGGTGCGGTACGCGCACTGGTTCGGGGTCCAGCCCGAGGTGCCGGATGTGACGAGGTAGTAGGTTCCCGCTCGGACGAAGACTGCCGGTGCCTCGCGGTCGTCGGCGGGACCGACGTACACGGGCTCCGGCTCGACGCCGCGCGCGTCGTCGGTGAGCCGGAAGATGACGATCCGGCGCCCGTACGGTCCCCCCCGGAGCGACGGCGACGATGTCACCAGGTATGCGACGCCGTCCGGTTCCTGCCAGAGGCAGAAGTCCGCACTGTTGTACGCGCGAGGGCCCCCCTCGCCGGGGAAGAAGTCGTGGAGGAAGCTCCAGGGGCCTCCGAGCGACTCGCTCACCGCCACCCCGGCGCGGACGTCGTTCGTCGGGGATGCGTAGTTCTTGCGCTTGAACCACATCACGTAGCTACTCGTCGCTGCGTTGTAGAGGATCTTGGGCCGGGCGATCTCGTGGCTCGGAGGCAGGTCCGCTGAGGGCCGGAGCAGTGTGCTGGTGAACACCCAGTCCTGGAGGTTCCGGGACGAGTACAGGTTGAAGGCCTGGAAGGCGTCGGTGGTCTTCCAGCTCGCGCCCACCCAGTAGTAGGTGGAGTCCTGGTGGAACATCCCCCCGGTGTGCGCCTCGATCGGCCTGCCCTCGGTGTCGAGCCAATCGGTGCCCGGGCGGAAGTGAGAGAGCCGGCGTGGGGAGCGGGGGCGGCGCTCGGGGCGTGCCTCGTCGGCGGGGTCCGAGCGCGCGTCTTCGGGTGGGTGCTGCACCACGTCTCCTCCCTCGATCCAGATGCGACGCCAGCGTAGCGACGTGTGCGCAGCAGCGCCCGGGGGGGAGAGGGAAAACTTCTGGAAAGTGCCTTGACAGAAAAAGCCGACCACCGTACACTCGCTCCGACGAGCCGGGGCAGCCGGCCGCCAGGGGGAGGTGACGGCGTGCAGCTGACGAGTGCGCCCGCACGACGAAGTCCGACGTCCGACGCAGTTCGACTCGACCGTTGGACGGTGGCGGCGGATGGGGTGGCCCCACGTGAGGTGATGGTGCCGAGCGCGGCAGTCGTGCTCGGGTGGGCCGGCTGGGACGAGTCCGCCTGGGAGCGCGTCTGGACCTGGACGACCGTCGCCGAGCTGGACGATGTTCCTCTGCACGCCGAGCTCGAGGTCGACGCGGTGCTCGGGCGCATCGAGGTGGGGGTCAACGGCCACCGGGTCGGCGCGGCGGAGTCCGGCTTCCTGCCGTGCGTCTTCGACGTCGCCTCGGCGCTCCGCCCCGGTGCGAACCGGATCGAGCTCGTCGAGGACGCTCGCTGGCGGCGCGTGCCCCCGATGGGCTCCCCGCTCGGCGCCTCGGACGTCGACTTCTTCCTCCCGGCGGGCATCCAGCGTCCCGTCCGGCTCCGGCTCGGCGATGCGGCCGCGCTGCGAGGGGTGCGCGTGCGCTCCCGTGGCCTGCTCACCGAGGACCCGGTCGTCACCGTGACCGTGCCGGTGCCCGCGGACACGCCGTCCCCTGCGCGCGGCTCCGTCCGGCTGGTCCGCGACCGGGACGGCGGACTCGTCGCCGAGGCCTCCCGGAGCCTCGCCGAGCGAGCGACGGAGGTGTCGTTCACCCTGAGGCCAGGTCCCGCCCTCGAGCTGTGGTCCCCCGCCGACCCGGTCCTCTATCGCATCCAGGCCGTCCTCGAGGTCGACGGCGAGGCGGTCGCGTCCGGCGAGCTGCGGACCGGCTTCCGTGAGGTGCGCTGGGAACGCGACGGGCTGCACCTGAACGGCGAGACCAGGCGGCTCATCGGCCTCAACCGGCACGAGCTCTTTCCCTTCGTCGGCTTCGCGGCGTCGGATCGCGCCCAGCGCAACGATGCCCGGATCCTGCGAGCGGAGCTCGGCGTGGACATCGTGCGCTGCTCCCACTACCCCCCGTCGGACGCCTTCCTCGACGCCTGCGACGAGCTCGGCCTCCTCGTCTTCGAGGAGGTGCCCGGCTGGCAGTACGCCGGCACGGCGCAACGGGACCCGGTCTACGAGGACCCCTGGCGCCCCGTGCCGCCCGAAGACCGGGACCCCGAGTTCGAGCGGCAGCACCTGGACCAGTTCAGGAGGATGGTCGAGCGCGACCGGCATCGGCCGAGCGTCGTCGTCTGGGGCGCGTTCCTCAACGAGACACGCGCCTTCACGCCCGACCTCTGGGAGGTCGTGGTCGGCGCGGGTCGTGCCCTCGACCCGGATCGAGCGCTCGCCGGCGCCACCCGCTACCGGCGCGACGGGCACGAGGACGGGAGCTTCGACAGCGCCCACGACGGGCACGGGCGCAGGGTCTGGCCCTTCGACGTGTTCGGCTACAACGACTACCGGCTGGGCGCGGACGACGAGCCCGACTTCCTCTGCCCGGTCGGCGACTACCCCTACCTCGTCACCGAGGCGATCGGGCAGATGCCGCGCTTTCGGGAGTGGTTCACCCGGGGGGAGCGCTCGGCCGAGCTCTCCCGCCAGGCCCTCTACCACGCCGAGGCGATCGAGTTCTCCTTCGCGGAGGGCGTCGTCGGGGTGATCGGTTGGGCGGCGTTCGACTACCCGAGCCCCCACGGGTCCCTGGTCGGATCCGACGACCCTGCGCTCGGTGCGCGCGGGTACGCGCTCAAGACCCCTGGCGTGGCCGACCTCTTCCGTATCGCGAAGCCGGCGGCGGCGGTCTACCGCGCCCAGCGGGACCCGGCGGAGCAGATCGTGCTCGAGGCGGCCTTCGCCTGGGACCCCGCCGTCGGGGGAGGGGAGCCACTCCGGTTCGCCTCGAACTGCGAGGAGCTCGTGGTGCGGGTCGACGGCGGGCCGGCGATCCACCTCCTCCCCGACCGCGCACGCTTTCCGCGCACGCCGCATCCGCTGTTCGTCCTGCCCGCACCGGCCACGGACGCCGTGGAGCTCCACGTCCGCGGTCGCCTCGGCGGCGAGGACGTCGCCGAGCTCCGCCTCACCCGCGACACTGCGCTCGACCACCTCGAGGCGTTCACCGACGACGCCGAGATCCTCGGCGACGGTGTGGACAGCACCCGGGTGCAGTTCCAGGTCTCCGACGCGTTCGGCAACCTGCGCGCCAGCGCGCAGGGCCCGGTTCGCCTCCGCCTGGAGGGTCCGGGCGTCTTGGTCGGTCCCGACCTGATCGACGCGCCCGGCTCTGCGGCGGCGGTCTGGGTTCGGTCCCGACCGCACACCGAAGGCACCATCCTGCTCCAACTCCACCATCCAACCGCGGGATCGGCCACCGCAGCTGTCGGTGTCCGCCCCATTCACTGAACCGGGAGTGCTCACCATGAAGCGCAGATCCAAGAAGTCCCACGCCCTCGGCATCATCGCGGCAGGTGCCAGCGCAGTGCTCGCCCTCGCGGGCTGTTCCAGCGCCTCGACGGCGTCGTCGACGTCGACGTCGACGTCGAAGGCGGCATCGCCCCCTGCCCACGTCACCATCAGCTTCTGGGCTTCGGCCGCGGGGATGACCCACCTCGTGAACGAGTTCAACAAGACGCACCCGAACATCACCGTCCAGATCGGTGCCGTCCCCTCCGGGCAGGCCAAGTACGAGAAGATCCAGTCGGCGGTGCAGGCGGGGACGGGGCCCGACCTGGCCCTCGTCGAGTACGAGGAGGTCCCGACGCTCGCCATCGCCGGCGTGCTCGACAACGTGACCTCGCAGGTCGCCAAGTACAAGTCGGAGTTCCGACCGGCGGCGTGGCAGCAGGCGAGCTTCCTCGGCCAGCAGTACGGGCTCCCGCACGACATCGGGCCGATGGTGATGTACTACAACGCTGCGCTGTTCAAGAAGGCCGGGATCCCGGTCCCGCAGACCTGGGCGCAGTTCGCGTCCGAGGCCGCAACCCTGAAGCAGAAGACCGGCGCCGCCATGGGCTCGTACCTCAACTACGGGCTCTTCATCGCCGGTGTCTGCGCCCAGAACGGCGCGCACTGGTTCGGCATCAGCCACAACTCGTGGCAGGTCGCGATCAACTCGTCCTCGTGCAAGAAGGTCCTCAACTACTGGACCGGCCTGACCACGAAGGGGTATGCCGTCTTCAACAACGGTTTCAACGAGGGCTACTGGGGTGACCTCGACGCCGGGAAGATCGCGACCTACATCGTCGGCGCATGGGGTTACCGCGGCCTGGAGGGCAACCTCAAGCTCACCGCAGGCGACTGGCGTGTTGCGCCGGTTCCCCAGTGGAACCTCGCGAAGCCGGTCAACTCCAACATCGGGGGCTCCCTCATCGCCGTCATGAAGGGCGCGAAGCACCTCCAGGCCGACCTCGAGTTCGCGAACTGGCTCACCACCAACTCGACCGCGCTCGCCCTCACCTACAAGTACTCGGGCTTCTACCCCGCAGCAGTGGACGGCGCGAACCTGAGCGGGTACTCCACGCCCGACCCGTTCTTCGGGGGCCAGAAGGTCGGTTCGGTGTACGCCCAAGCTGCGAGCGAGGTGAGTAACAACTGGCAGTGGGGTCCGGTCATGACGACGCTCAACGTCAACTTCCAGGACGAGCTCCCCGGGTCCATCACGGCGGGGAGTGCCAACGGCATGCTCAACACGATCCAGGGTCAGACCATCTCCGAGATGAAGACCTCCGGGTTCAGTGTGAGCAACGGGTAATGCGCGCCAACTCGGCGCTGCGACGGGAGAAGCGAGCGGCCTGGTGGCTGCTCGCCCCCGTCGTGATCGCCTTCGGGGTGTTCCAGGCGGTCCCGATCCTGCTCGCCACGGTCCAGAGCTTCGAGGCGACCAAGGTGGCGGGTGGGCTCGGGGTCGGGGGGGCGCGCACCGTCTTCGTCGGCATCGCCAACTACCGAGCCGTGCTCACCGACGGTTCGATACTCGAGGGTTTCTTCCGGGTGTTCCTCATCGGGATCATCCAGGTCCCCGTGATGATGATCATCGCGGTCGGGATGGCGCTGCTGTTCGATGCCGGCATCATCTGGGGGAGGAAGTACTTCCAGACCGCTGCGTTCCTCCCGCACTCGATCCCCGGTGTCATCGCCGCGCTGGTGTGGGCCGGGCTCTACCTGCCGCAGATCAGCCCGATCGTGAAGGGTCTCGGTGCGCTGGGCCTGCCGGTGAACTTCCTCGGGAGCGGCGCCGTCCTGTTCTCGGTCATGAACATCATGAGCTGGGAGTGGATCGGCTACAACATGATCATCCTCTATGCCGCCCTGCAGGCGATCCCCCGGGACCTCCTCGAGTCGGCGAGAGTGGAGGGCGCCGGTGGGATCCGGATCGCACTCAGCATCAAGCTCCCGCTGATCGTCTCCGCGCTGGTGATCTGCCTCGCCTTCTCGATCCTCGGGGCCCTCCAGCAGTTCGCCGCTCCGGTCATCCTGAGCACGATCACGACGAACGTGGGCTCGAACTTCACGCCGAACCTGTCGGTCTTCACGCTCGCCACGGGCAACGGCGTGCAGCAGCAGGCCTCCGCCCTCGCCATGGTCCTGGCCGTGGTGTCCTTCGTGCTCTCCTTGCTCGTCCTCAGGGTCCGAGACCGTACGGGGGCCACCCGATGACGCTCCAGATCCAACGCCGCAGGAGCACGACCGTCCCGCCGAGCGGGACCGGCCGGGGGGACCTCGGCCTGCCGAAACGGCGTCGCGGGGAGTCGCGACCGCTACCCGTCGTGATCGGCATGGTGATCATCGTCGTGCTCACCATCTACATCCTCTTCCCGATCTACTGGACGATCGTCGCGTCGACGAAGGCGACCAACCAGCTCGCGTCGACCAACGGCGCGTGGTTCAGTCTCCCGCTCCATCTCCTCGGGAACCTGCAGAGCCTGTTCAGCGCCAACGGCGGGATCTTCGTCCGGTGGATGCTCAACTCCGTCCTCTACGCCGGGGTCGGTGGCCTCGCGTGCACACTGATCAGCGGAGCCGCCGGTTACGCGCTGGCGAGGCTGCGGTTCCGGGGGTCGGGCGTCGCCTCCGGCGCGATCCTGCTCGGTGCGATGCTGCCGGAGACCGTCATGGCGTTCCCCCAGTTCCTCGTGCTCACGCGCCTCGGACTGGTGAACACCTACTGGGCGATCCTCCTGCCGAGCCTCATCAGCCCCTTTGCGGTCTTCCTGGCGCGCATGTTCGCCATCCAGTCCATCCCGATGGAGCTGATCGAGGCGGCCAGGATGGATCGGGCCGGGGAGTTCCGGATCGCGACGACCATCGGCGGGACGCTGATGGCGCCGGGGCTGGTCGCGATCCTGCTCATCCAGATCGTCGCCATCTGGAACAACTTCTTCCTCCCGCTCCTGGTGCTGAACAGCGCCAACAAGCTGCCGGCGACGGTCGGGCTCTATCTCTGGAACGGCAAGATCACCCAGAACCCCGAGTACCAGACCCTGGTGCTCGTCGGTTCCCTGGTCAGCGCGATCCCGCTGATGGTCCTCTTCCTCGTGCTCCAGCGCTACTGGCGCTCCGGCCTCGCGACCGGCGCGGTGAAGGGCTAGGTGGCCACCCCGCTGCCGTACCACCGACCGCTTCGCCCCCGTGCCCTCTCGAAAGGCATCCCGACCATGACTGCGAACATGCTCTTCTTGATGACCGACCAGCACCGCATCGACACCCTCGGGGCCTACGGCAACCGGGTCGTGCCCACCCCGAACCTGGACCGGCTGGCCGCAACCGGGGCACTGTTCCAGCGGTGCTACACGCCGACCGCGATCTGCACCCCGGCCCGAGCCAGCCTGTTGACCGGCCAGCAACCCTTCCGCCACAAGCTGCTGGCGAACCAGGAGCGAAACGTCGGCTACAACGAGGACCTGGCGCCCGGCACCTTCACGTTCTCCGAGGCGCTTCGTGCCGCCGGCTACGCGTGCGGCTTGATCGGCAAGTGGCACATCGGGACCGAGCGCAACGCCGCCTCGTACGGTTTCGACGGACCCGACCTGCCGGGCTGGCACAACCCGGTCGACCACCCGGACTACCAGGCCTACCTCGCCGAGCGGAGCCTCCCTCCGGTTGCCACCTCGGGGGAGATCCGCGCCACCTACCCGAACGGCAACCCCGGGAACCTCTTGGCAGCCCGGCTGCACCAGCCGGTGGAGGCGATGTTCGAGGCCTATCTCGCGACGAGAGCGATCGAGATGTTGCGGGGCTACGCCGACCGCTACGCCCGGACGGGCCGCCCCTTCTTCCTCGAGCTGAGCTTCTTCGGTCCCCACCTGCCCTACCTGGTGCCCGACGAGTACTTCGACCTGATCGACGTGGCGCGGGTGCAGCTCCCGGCCTCCGTGGCGGAGACCTTCGAGGGCAAGCCGGCGGTCCAGCGGGAGTACAGCGCGCACTGGGGATACGACACCCTGAGCGAGGAGGAGTCGCGCAAGCTCATCGCCGTCTACTGGGGGTACGTGGCGCTGATCGACGAGCAGATCGGCAGGGTCCTCGACACCCTCGACGAGCTGGGGCTGACCGAGGAGACCGCGGTCTTCTTCGCCGCCGACCACGGGGAGTTCACCGGTGCCCATCGGCTCCACGACAAGGGCCCTGCCATGTACGAGGACATCTATCGGATCCCGGGGATGCTCCGCGTCCCGGGGGCGACCCCGGTCGCACGCGACGAGCTGGTGACGCTGACCGACTTCACGGCGACGATCCTCGATCTCGCCGGGCTCGACCCGAGCCGTGCCGTCGACTCACGGACGCTGCTCCCGCTCGTCCGCGGTGAAGCGGTCGACTGGTCGGACGAGATCGTCTGTGAGTTCCACGGCCACCACTTCCCCTACGTCCAGCGCATGTTGCGGACCGGGAACTACAAGCTGGTGGTCAACCCGGAGTCGGTCAACGAGCTCTACGACCTGGCGAGCGACCCCGAGGAGCTGAGGAACCGCTACCAGGACCCGACGATGGTCGACGTCCGTGACCGTCTCGTGCAACGGCTCTACGAGATCCTCCGGTCGCGGGGCGACAACTTCTACCACTGGATGACCTCGACCGACCCGGTTGGTGACCTGGCGACCCTCAACCCGAGCCGCGCACCCGGGGAGGTCGCCCCATCGTCCGCCTGAGCGAGCCGCGCCGGTGGTGGGGGGAGTGCCCTCGGCCCGGGACGCTCGCCGGGCCTCGGGCGACTCCTGCCGGACCGGGCCCGCCGGCAGTCGGACAGGTATGCTCGGCGACGCCGAGTGTGTCACGTTCGAGCGCACCCGAGGAACGGATGTCGCAGCTGGCTGGGTGCCGGTCAAGGCAAGGTGACGAGTGGCTCGCGATCGCGAAGTCGGAGAGGTAACCGGAGCGACCGTCACTGCGATCCTGGAGGCCCTGCTCACTCGCGGGCCGAGCACCCGTGCGAACCTGACGGCCGACACGGGGCTCTCTCGCCCGACCGTCTCGCGGACCCTCGCCCTGCTCCTGCGGGCGGGCGCGGTCGAGCAGGTGAAGGACGTGAACCACGGCGGCCGGGGGAGGCCACCGCACCTCGTCCGCCTCAGCTCACGCCGGGCCGACACCCTCGGGGTCGAGCTCGGCCGAGGCCACATCGCCTTCGCGATGACCGACATCGCCGGCAGCGTGGTGCTGGCGGCGGCCTGCGACACGAAACCCGCGTCGTCGTTGGTCGAGCGCGCCAACGAGGCGCTCGACCTGCTGCTCGCCCGCGCCCGAGACGCCCGCATCGACCTCACGAAGATCCGGAGCGTCGTCGTCGGCACGCCCGGTCCGCGCTACCACAACCCCGGGAGCCGCAGCGGGATCGACGTCTCGCTCGCCCGGCTCTCCCGCGAGCGAGCGCTCGTCGCGAACGTGTTCACCGCGGCCCTGAAGGCCCCGGTCGCCGTCGGGAACAACACCCGCTACAGCGCGCTGGGCGAGATGAGCCGTCGGCGCGCTGCCGGGCTCGGGGTGGACGACCTCGTCTACCTCCGGGTCGACGAGGGCATCGGTGGCGGCGTCGTCTCGGGCGGGGAGCTGCAGGCCGGGGCCTGGGACGCCGCGGGGGAGATGGGCCACATCTCCGTCGACGCCGACGGGCCAGCGTGCTTCTGCGGTGGGCGAGGCTGTCTCGAGCTCGTCGCAGCACTGCCGGCCGTGCTCCGAGCCGCAGCGGCGCGAGATCTCGACGACCTGCGAGACCGCGCGACCTGGGATCCCGCTGCGATGGCGGCGATCGTCGGAGCAGCCTCCGCGACGGGCAGGGTCGTCGCCGGCGTCCTCGCGGTGGTGAACCCGAGTGTGCTCGTGATCGGAGGGAGCGTCGCGTCGTTGCCCGGCTTCCTGGAGCGGGTCGAGACGGTCACCCGTGCCGTCGCGCCGCAGTGGGCGACGCTCGGCCTGCTCGTCGAGGCGGCCGCGACCGACCACCTCCTCGGTGCGATCGGCGCAGCCGCGGCGGGCTACGGGCCGCTCGGGGGGGCGGTACCGCTCGTCGCGCAGGAGGTCGCGGTCGCCGGCGACGTGCGCTCCGGCCCCCGGGGGGCGAGCACGGCGAGCAACGGCCGCGCTTCGCTCCCCTTCCGGACGTAGGGGCCGGCCCGGAGGGTCCGGCGCGACCGACCAGCCCCACGGCACGGCGATCGCCTCCCCGAGTAGCACCCGGTGTCCCCGACCCGGTGCCGCCCCCGCAGTTCGGGATGTGGCTGGTCATCTCCTCGAGAGCCCACAGGGCGCGGGGAAGCCATCCGCTGGGAGCGAGGGCAGAGGCTCCCGACGGGACCAACCCAGTCGACCGCACGACGGACGTGTTCGCCGAGGGCGGTTCAGGGGCACCACGGCCCTCGGGCCAGCATGCTCGTGGACGTGGGGGTCGCGAAGAGCGCTCGCGGCCCGTCGGGCTGATCCGGTCGTCGCCCCGGCGCAGCCGGCACTTGTGACCCGGGCGCTCCTGTGCGAGCATCTGCCATGCTCGAGCTCGACGAGACACCGGTCCACTTCCGCTGGGATCCGACCCTGGAACCCGTTGCGGTCGTCGAGGACGGCACGGTCGTCCACTGCCGGCTGGCAGAGGTCACGGACGACCAGGTGTCCCCGAAGACGACGGCGACGGACCTCGCTGACCTCGACTGGGATCGCGTCTATCCGCTCCGCGGGCCCCTCTTTGTGGACGGAGCCGAGGTGGGTGATGCCGTCGAGATCGAGCTGCTCGCCGCCGAGACCCTCGGCTGGGGGTGGACGGCCATCCTGCCCGGACTCGGACTGTTGGCGGAGGACTTTCCCGAGGCGCGCCTGCACATCTGGGACCTCGGCGCAGGGAAGGTGGCGGAGTTCCTCGACGTGGCCAAGCTGCCGCTCCGACCGTTCCCGGGGACGGTTGGCGTCTGTCCAGCGGTGGACCAACCGACGCCGGTCATGCCGCCGGGGTGCTTCGGGGGGAACATCGACTGTCGTGACGTCGTGGTGGGCTCGCGGCTCCGCCTGCCGGTCCAGGTGCCGGGGGCGCTGCTGTCCATCGGCGACGGGCACGGCGCGCAAGGCGACGGCGAGGTCTGCGTCACGGCGATCGAGGCGCCACTCGAGGTGCGCTTTCGCGTCCATCTCCGGAAGGGCCTCGGTCTCCGGGCGCCCCAGCTCCTCGTTCCACCGGAACCGGACGACCGGCTCGGGCGAGCGGGGTGGTTCGCCGCGATGGGTGTCGCAGCGGATCTGATGGTGGCGGCGAAGGACGCGGTGCGGTCCCTCATCGACCATCTCGTCGCCGAGTACCGCCTCGAGGCCCCAGACGCCTACCTCCTCGCCTCGGTCGCAGCCCAGCTGCGCATCAGCGAGGTCGTCGACGCGCCCAACTGGGTCGTGAGCGCGTACCTCCCGCTCGCCATCTTCGAGTGAGGCCGAGCGCTTCCGAGCAACACCACCGCAGCACACGGGACAGGTCGGACGTGCACGGACCGGGACGCAGCCGCCCGGGCCCGGCCGACGTCGAGAGAGGAGCTGGGCGATGGCCCTGCGGAGAGAGCTGAACGTGGTCGAGGCGGCAGCGCTCTCGATCGCCATCATGGCGCCGACCGCCGCCATGGCCCTGAACGGGTCCCTCGCCGCCTCGCTGGCGGGACGCGCGGTGCCGCTCGCGTTCCTCGGGGCCCTCGTCACGGTGGCGTTCGTGGCCTACGCGTTCACGACCTTCTCGCGTCGTTTCGCGACGTCGGGCTCCGTGTACGCCTTCGCAGCCCGGGGGCTCGGCGTCCGGGTGGGGTTCCTGTCGGGATGGGTGCTGCTGCTCACCTATCTCGCGTTCACCATCGCGAGCGCAGCCGAGGTCGGGTTGTTCTTCCAGACCTTCGTCGGGCTCCTCGGCGGGAGCGTCCCGTGGCTGCTCCCGTCCCTCGCCGCGCTCGCGGTCATCCTCGCGCTCGGCCTGCGCCGTGTGGCGATCTCCACCCAGGTCACCCTGGTCGTGGAGGGCATCTCGGTGGCGCTCATCGTCGTGACGGTCGTGGCGATCTTCGTCCATCTCGGGCCGCACTCGCTCGATGCCCGACCCTTCGTCCCACATGGGGTCTCGACCTCGAACGTGGCGCTCGCGAGCGTGTTCGGCTTCCTCTCCTTCGCTGGTTTCGAGGGCGCCGCCGTGCTGGGCGAGGAGACGAGGAACCCGACCGTGGCCATCCCCCGTGCCATCTGGTCGGCGGTGTTCGGTGTCGGGATCTTCTACGTGGTCGTGGTCTACGCACAGACGCTCGGCTTCGGGATCGGCTCGGCCGGGGTGAAGGCCTTCGCCTCTTCCACCTCACCCCTCGTCACCCTCGCCGGGCAGTACGCGGGTCACGACGTCGCCGTCCTACTCGCAGCGGGAGCGACCGTGTCGGCCTTCGCGTCCGCGCTCGGCACCGCGATCGGGTCGTCGCGTCTGCTGTTCGCCTTCGGCCGGGACCGCCTCCTCGGCGGCGCCCTCGGGCGCACGAACGCCTCCGGTGCGCCTGGCTACGCGATCGGCGGCGCGGTCGGGGTCGGCGCCCTCGGGTGCATCGTCCTGTTCGCCCACGGCACCTCGGCTGCGAACGTCTTCGGTGACCTCGGCACGATCGGCGTTCTCGCGCTCTTGTTGGCCTACGCCGTGACCCAGGTGGCCGGGATCAGGCTCTTCGCGCGCCGCGAGTGGGCTGGGGTGCGCCTGCTGGTGCCGATCGTCGCGATCGTGCTGCTCGGCTACACCTTCTACTCGAACGTCCTCCCCGTGCCCCCGGCACCTGCCCGGTACTTCCCCTACGGCGTGCTGGCCTGGATCGTGCTCGGGGTCCTGATCGCCGCGGCACGCCCGGGAGCGGTCCGAGACGTCACCCGGGCGCTCGCCGAGGAGGGCGGGGCTGGCCCCGCGGAGACGCCAGCCGTTGCCCCAGGCGGCGGGAGCTGACCGGGGCGACACCGCGGCAGTTGGCGAGACGAGGGCGCGTCCCCGATCGGGGTGGCGAGCGAGACGTCCCTGGCGTCCCGTTGCCCGCCTGCCGGGTCGGCTGCGCTGGGGGAGCGTCCGCGTTCCCGGCCGGGGGTGCGGTGTCGGAGGTGCGCAACGGGGTGGTTCGCCGTCCGCGCAGGACGGAGGTGCACGACGGGGTGGTTCGGCGCGCTCGACGGAGACGCGCCAGCGTCTTGCGTCCGGCTCGGAGGTCAGGGCTTCGGGGCGCTTCCGGACGCGTCGGGGATCTCCACGATCTCGGGAGGGAGCTTCCTCGCGTGGACGAATCCGAGGAGGACCTCGCCGCCCACTCCCCGCGGACGCCGACCATCCCCCGCGGACTGTTGCCGTCCTCGCTGCCCTCCCTGCGGTCGCGCGTGCCGGCGACGTGCGCCCCGATCCCTACGCCCCCTCGCCCCCAGACAGCCGTGATCGCCTCGTGGAGCAGTGCCCCGAGTCGCCGAGCCGGTGGCGGCGCCCCGTTCCCCGCGACGCCGAGCCGTCGCCTGCAGGCCCGGGCCGCGCTGCACCGGGCCGCGCTGCACCGG
>JAJYWE010000057.1:0-2276 GCA_021791675.1 Actinomycetes bacterium
CTGCGAGGTGGCCGAGGGTGACCCCGACGTCGTCCAGTCCGAGGAGGAGTCGGTTCGCCATGGCGTCGTCCAGGCGGAACACGCCCTCCAGTCCCACCTCCGGCGCTGCCACGACCCGAGCCGCCACGTCGATCGTCACCTCGAGGCCGGGGTGCTCGAGGGTCCCCCGGAGGAGCTCGGCGCCGAGGGAGGCGTCGACCTCCGCGGGGACGAGGCCCGAGCGGATGGCGTTGTTGCGGAAGATGTCGCCGAAGCGAGGCGAGACCACCGCCCGGAAGCCGTAGTCGACGAGGGCCCAGACCGCGTGCTCGCGGGACGAGCCCACCCCGAAGTTCGCGCCGGCAACCAGGATGGTCGCACCGGCGTGCTCCGGCTGGTTGAGGACGAAGGCGCGGTCGTCCCGCCACTCTGCGAACAGCCCGGCACCGAAGCCGCTGCGTTCGACGCGCTTCAACCAGACCGCCGGGATGATCTGGTCGGTGTCGACGTCGCTCCGGTCCAGCGGGGCCGCACGCCCCGTCACGACACGAACGGGCTCCATCAGGGTGTCCTCTCCAGCCGCCGGTCAGGCGTGCCCAGCCTGCGGCGTCCGCTCGTCCTGCCGAGACCGGCCGTCATCGGGAGAGTCCTCATCGCTCGAGGTCGGCCGGCGTCGCGAAGTGTCCGGCGATCGCCGTCGCCGCTGCCACGGCTGGCGACACGAGATGGGTCCGCCCACCTCGCCCCTGGCGACCCTCGAAGTTCCGGTTCGACGTCGACGCCGAGCGCTGGCCCGGCAGCAGCTGGTCGGGGTTCATCCCGAGGCACATCGAGCAGCCGGGCTGGCGCCACTCGAAACCGGCCGCCCGGAAGATGCGATCGAGGCCCTCTGCCTCTGCAGCTGCCTTGGTGCGCTGGGATCCAGCGACGGCGAGAGCCCGTACCCCGGCGCGGACCGTGCGCCCTCTGACGACGGTGGCAGCGGCGCGCAGGTCCTCGAGTCTCGAGTTCGTGCAGGAGCCGAGGAAGACGACGTCGACGGGGATGTCTCGGATGGGCGTGCCCGGGACGAGGTCCATGTAGCGGAGGGCCCGCTCGGCCGCCGCTCGCTCGGCGGGTTCGGCGAAGGAAGCCGGATCCGGCACGACGCCGTCGATTGGAGCAACCTGGCCGGGGTTGGTCCCCCAGGTCACCTTGGGGACGAGGTCGCTGCAGTCGATGCGCACGGTCCGGTCGAAGACGGCGTCGGGATCGCTCGGCAGGGCCCGCCACGCGTCGAGCGCCTGCTCCCACGCGGCACCCGCTGGAGCGTGGCGGCGGCCCTCCAGCCAGGCGAAGGTCGTGTCGTCGGGGGCGACGAGGCCTGCGCGGGCGCCAGCCTCGATCGTCATGTTGCACAGCGTCATCCGCCCCTCCATGGAGAGGCCCGCGACGACGGGCCCTCGGTACTCGAGGACGTGCCCGATACCGCCACCCGTGCCGATCGAGCCGATGACCGTGAGCGCGACATCCTTTGCGGTCACGCCCTCCGGGAGCTCGCCCTCGAGCTCGACGGACATCGTCTTCGGCCGACGCTGAGGGAGGGTCTGGGTCGCGAGCACGTGCTCCACCTCCGAGGTCCCGATGCCGAAGGCGAGCGCGCCGAACGCGCCGTGGGTGGAGGTGTGGCTGTCGCCGCACACGATCGTCATGCCCGGCTGGGTCAGACCCTGCTCCGGCCCGATGACGTGGACGATTCCCTGGTCGGGGTGTCCCATGGGGTAGAGCTGGATGCCTTCGCTCGCGCAGTTCTCCCCGAGGAGCTCGAGCTGGCGGGCCGAGATGGGATCCGAGACGGGTCGGTCGATGTGCTCGGTCGGAACGTTGTGGTCAGCCGTTGCCACGGTGAGCTCGGGCCGACGCACCCGCCGTCCGGAGCTGCGAAGTCCCTCGAACGCCTGGGGCGAGGTGACCTCGTGGACGAGGTGGAGGTCGATGTAGAGCAGGTCCTCGTCCCCGTCGGTCGCAACGACATGGCGAGTCCACACCTTCTCCGCAAGCGTCGAGGCCATCCGATCTCCCGGCTCAATGTCCCATCCCTGGACACCCTCACGCTATCCGGGCCGAGGGCGCACGCCCCCGCTGCGAGCCACCGCCGCCTGGTGCGAGAGCTCGCAGCCTGCTGCCGGCCCCCGGGCCCCCAGGCGGTCTCGTGCCAGAGGTCGAGCACGCTTTCGCGACCCACATGTCCGGGCGCGTCCTCCGGACCAGATGCCCCGGCGCGTCCTCCGGACCAGATGCCCCGGCGCGTCCTCCGG
>JAJYWE010000057.1:2376-5236 GCA_021791675.1 Actinomycetes bacterium
GGCGCGTCCTCCGGACCAGATGCCCCGGCGCGTCCTCCGGACCAGATGCCCCGGCGCGTCCTCCGGGCACGGATGTCGAGGCACGTTCCTCAGTTGCAGGTGCCCCGGCACGACCCTCGGTCCGAGATGCCGAGGAAGGTCCCTCGTGCCCAGGGTCGCAGGCTGTAGTGTCCTCGCCGTGCAGGAGCGTGAGCAACCCGGCGAGATTGTCGTGGACCAGCCCGGGCCGAGGGTCTTCCGGACGGACCTCCGCCTCGCCGACGGCCGGACCCTTCGGTACTACGACCGGTCGCCGGGACACGACCGCTCCGCTCTCGACCAGCGCGAGCTCGCAAGCGTGGCGAGCGCGTCCGAGGCCCGCTTCGACCCGGCGCTCGGCGAGTGGGTCGTCGTCGCGAGCCATCGCCAGTCCCGAACCTTCCTCCCTGCAGACGAAGACTGTCCACTCTGTCCGACCACGCCGACGCGCTCGACCGAGATCCCGGCCCCCGACTACGAGGTCGTCGTCTTCGACAACCGCTTCCCCTCACTCGTTGCACCGGCTGGCGCACCGCCGAGCCCGGCGGCATCACCGGACGACCCCTCCCCGGTTGGCTACGCCGTGCCGGGTTGGGGTCGCTGCGAGGTCGTCTGCTTCACCTCTGACCACGACTCGTCCTTCGCTGCGCTCTCGGTCGCTCAGGTGGAGACGGTCCTCGCGGCGTGGCAGGATCGGACGGCCGAGCTCTCTGCGCTCCCCGAGGTGGAGCAGGTCTTCGTCTTCGAGAACTGCGGCGTCGAGATCGGCGTCACGCTGTCCCATCCGCACGGCCAGATCTATGCTTACCCGTTCCAGCCACCGCGGGTCCGTCGACAGCTCGACGCAGCTCGGCGTCACCGCGCCCGGCACGGCTCGTGCCTGTGGTGCGACCTCGTCGGCGCCGAGCTCGCGGAGCGCCGGCGGATCGTGCGCGAGAGCGAGCACTGGGTGGCGCTGGTCCCCTTCGCCTCGCGCTGGCCCTTCCAGGTGCAGCTCTATCCCCGGCGTCACGTCGCCGATCTGGCGACGCTGGACGAGGCCGAGTCCCGAGACCTCGCGGTCGCCTACCTCGACGTGATCAGGCGCTTCTCGCGGCTCTTCTCGACCCCGGCGCCCTACATCGCCGGCTGGCAGCAGGCGCCGACGGGGGAGGGGAGGGAACTCGGCCATCTGTTCGCCGAGGTGCTGACGGTGCGCCGGGCCGAGGGCAAGCTCAAGTACCTGGCCGGGAGCGAGTCAGGCATGGGCGTCTTCGTGAACGACGTCACCCCCGAGCGTGCTGCTGCACGGCTCAGGGAGGTTGGGAGCGGCTTCTGAGCCGACCTCTCCACTGCCCTGGCACTGCCTCCAGTGGTGCTGGCCCAGCGGGTGCCGGTGCAGGGAGGTTGGGCCGGTCCCGACCAGCCGCGCCCTGGCGCCGCGCCGACTCGCCTGCCCGCGGCGGCTCAGCCGTGGCTCGCCCCGAGCCGATTGCAGGCCTCGGTCAGGGCAGGGGTGAAGACATCGGGGCTCCGCACGGGGGCATCGTGGCCGAGGGGGACCGGGAAGGTCGGGGCGTTGCCGAGCAGTGCCGCGAGCCGGCGCTGGCGCGCCGGCTCGACGACCAGGTCCGCCTCGGTGACGACGACCGAGCTGGGCAGGCCCAGGGAGGGCGCCCACTCCGTGGCGTCGAACGCGCGTAGCGCGAGGCCTGCCTCCACGAGAGCCACCGGGTCGCTCTCGCGCAGCTGCTCGAGGATCCAGCCTGGCGCGGCCTCGAGCCTGCTCCGGGTCACGGCCTCCGCGACCGACTTCCGCAGACCCTCGGGTGCCGCCCGGGCGACGAGGGAGACGCCGGCGATGCCGAGTGAGACGAGCTGTGCCAGGGGATCGGGGTCGACGAAGCGCGCGGCGGTCGCGCAGAGGACGAGCCCCGCGAGCGCACCTGGATGGCGCCGCGCCGCGAGCAGGGAGACCGGTCCCCCCATCGAGTAGCCCACGGCGACCACAGGCCCCGTTGCACAGGCTGCTGCCAGCGCAACGACGTCGTCGGCGCAACGCTCGAGCGAGAACGGGCCGTCGAGGCGGGCGCCGCGACCGTGCCCCGGGAGGTCGGGGGCCACGACGCCGAAGCGACCCTCTAGGGCCGGGTAGCACCCGCCCCAGTTGACGTCCGCCGTGACGGTCCAGCCGTGGAGCAGGAGCAGCGTCGGCCGACCCGGAGGAGCCGGGAGCTCGCGCACGAGTGTCTCGCCGCGCCCGGGTAGCCCGACGAGGCGCCCCGGGGGCAGTGCCGGCCCCACGGTCAGTCGCCCACCGTCACGATCTCGACGTCCAGCGTGCGCCCGACTGCCTCATAGGTGACGCGCTCGCCCGCGCGACGTCCGAGGAGTGCCTGGCCGAGCGGCGATGCGGGGGAGATGACCTCGAGACCGTCCCGACGCTCCTCGATCGAACCGACGAGGTAGCGCTCGGTGGCGTCGTCGCCGGCGTAGCGGATCGCGACCACGGAGCCCGCCTCCACGACGTCTCCCCCGGCCTGGCGGTCGATCACGCGGGCCGTCACCAGCATCGTCTGGAGCTGGCGGATGCGGGCCTCCATCTTCCCCTGGCTGTCCTTCGCGGCGTGGTAGTCGCCGTTCTCGGACAGGTCCCCGAGCGCGCGCGCTGCCTCGATTGCCTGTGCGATCTCGACCCTTCCGCGGGTCGTGAGGTCGTCCAGCTCCGCCTGCAGCCGTTCGTACGCTTCGCGTGAGAGCGCGGTGTCACCCATCTCTTCGAGGGTATGCCGCTCGTGCATCGGGGGTGCCGCGTGGGCGCCGGCGCGGGGGCCTGGTCCGCCGAGTGGGCGCCGGCGCGGGG
>JAJYWE010000057.1:5336-15670 GCA_021791675.1 Actinomycetes bacterium
GGTCCGCCGAGTGGGCGCCGGCGCGGGGCCCCGGTCCGCCGAGTGGGCGTCGGTGGGAGTGCGCGGTGCGTCCTGCGCTGGACCGCTCCCCCCGAGGTGGTTGTAACCTCGGGGGCGCCATGGCAACGAACGCGCTCCACCGGGTCGGGGTCATCGGTGGTGACGGGATCGGTCCCGAGGTCGTCGAGGCTGCGCTGGAGGTGCTCGACTCGGCCGGGTTGCGGACCGAGGTCGAGCGGTTCTCCCTGGGCGCGGACGCGTACCTGCGGGACGGGACGGTTCTGCCCGACGAGGTGCTCGAGGCGCTGCGCGACGTCGACGCGATCCTGCTCGGGGCGATCGGCCCGCCACTCGGCTCACACGAGGTGCCCTCGGGGCTCCTGGAACGTGGACTCCTGCTCCGGCTCCGCTTCGAGCTGGACCTCTACGTCAACCTGCGGCCGGCAGCCACCCCGCCGAACGCGCCGCCGCCGGCCCGCCCAGGCCTGGACGTGGTCGTCGTCCGGGAGAACACCGAAGGACCCTACGCCGGGGAAGGCGGGTTCCTCCGCCGCGGGACGCCCGGGGAGGTCGCCACCCAGGGCTCGGTGAACACCCGCCACGGCGTCGAGCGCTGCATTCGCTACGCCTTCGAGCTGACCCGGTCGCGCCCTCGCCGGAAGTTGACGCTGGTCCACAAGACGAACGTCCTCACCTATGCGGGCGACCTCTGGGCCCGCACCTTTGCCGAGCTGGCACCTGGCTATCCCGAGGTCGAGACGGACTACCTCCACGTCGACGCTGCGTGCATCCATCTCGTCGAGCACCCCGAGCGGTTGGACGTCGTCGTCACGGACAACCTCTTCGGCGACATCCTCACCGACCTCATCGGCGCGCTCACCGGCGGGATCGGCTTGGCCGCGTCGGCCAACCTGAACCCGGCGAGGACGGGGCCTTCGCTCTTCGAGCCGGTCCACGGAGCAGCGCACGACATTGCCGGGACGGGTCGCGCGAATCCCCTGGCCGCGATCCGTTCAGCGGCCATGATGGCGGACTTCCTCGGCGAGCCGGAGGTGGCGGAGCGGGTGGAGCGCGCGGTCGCGGCCGTCGCTGCCGATCCGACCCTCGCCGGTGCCGAGAGCCTCGCTGTCGCAGGGACCAGTCGTATCACCGAAGCCGTTGTGAGGAGGATCTGAGATGCCCGTCACCCCCACCGCAAAGATCTGGATGGATGGCCACCTGGTGGACTGGGACGACGCGCGCATCCACGTCCTCAGCCACACGCTCCACTACGGCTGCGGGGTCTTCGAGGGGATCCGGGCCTATGCCACGGCGGACGGACCGGCGATCTTCCGCCTCTCGGACCACATCGGCCGTCTGCTCCGGTCGGCCAAGATCTTCCTCCTCGACGTGCCCTTCTCGGAGGAGGAGCTGATCTCGGCGACGGTGGAGGTGGTGCGGGCGAGCGGCCTCGACGCCTGTTACATCCGCCCTCTCGTCTACCTGGGCTACGGCGAGATGGGTCTCAACCCGCTGCCGGCCCCGGTCCAGGTGTCGATCGCCTGCTGGCCGTGGGGCGCCTACCTCGGCGAGGAGGGGACGACATCGGGCGTGCGGATGAAGATCAGCTCGTGGCAGCGTCACGACCCGAACGCCATGCCGCCGGCCGCGAAGGGAACCGGGATGTACATCAACTCCTCGATGGCGAAGGTGGAGGCGCTGAAGGCCGGTTACGACGAGGCGATCCTGCTCTCGCCCCAGGGATACGTGAGCGAGTGCACGGGTGAGAACCTCTTCGTCTACCGGCGAGGGCGGCTCATGACGCCCCCCGCATCCGCCGGTGCCCTCGAGGGCATCACCCAGGCGAGCGTCGCCGAGATCGCAGCCGACCTCGGCGAGCCGGTGGTCGAGGCGAACCTGCTCCGGTCGGACCTCTACACCGCCGACGAAGCCTTCCTCTCCGGGACGGCCGCCGAGATCGTGCCGATCAGCTCCGTCGACGACCGCCCGATCGGCGACGGTTCTCCCGGCCCCCTCACGCGCCAGATCCAGAGGACCTACCTCGACGCGGTCCACGGGCGCCTGGAGGGCTACAAGGACTGGCTGCATCATGTCCGCTGACCCGACCGGACCCGCCAACGGCGCCGGAGGGTTGGCTCCCATTCAGCTCCCGGCGCACGTCGACATCTACGACACGACACTTCGCGACGGCTCGCAGCAGGAGGGACTCTCCCTCACCGTCGAGGACAAGCTCCGCGTCGCCGAGCAGCTCGACCATCTGGGCGTCGCGTACATCGAGGGCGGGTGGCCCGGTGCCAACCCGAAGGACGACGAGTTCTTCCGGCGGGCGCCGAGCGAGCTCAGCCTCTCCCGGGCGAAGCTCGTGGCGTTCGGCTCGACGCGCCGTCCCGGTGGGCGGGTCGAGACCGATCCCACCCTGCGCAGCCTCGTGGAGGCGGGCACGGGCTCCGTGTGCATCGTCGCCAAGTCGTGGGACTACCACGTGACCGAGGCGCTGCGAACCACGCTCGACGAAGCCCGGGCGATGGCGGCGGAGTCGGTGGCCTTCCTCCGCAGCCAGGGGCGCGAGGTGTTCTTCGACGCCGAGCACTTCTTCGACGGCTACCGGTCGGACCGAGGCTTCGCCCTCTCGGTCCTCGAGGCCGCGGCCGGGGCGGGTGCCGCGGTGCTGGTGCTGTGCGACACCAACGGCGGCGCGTTGCCCCACGAGGTCGAGGCGGTCGTCGCGGACGTCCGCCGCCAGCTGGACCTCCCGATCGGCGTGCACTTCCACAACGACAGCGGCTGTGCCGTCGCGAACTCCGTCGCTGCAGTCCGCCAGGGGGCTACCCAGGTCCAGGGCTGTGTGAACGGCTACGGCGAGCGGACCGGAAACGCCGACCTTGCGGTCACGATCCCGAACCTCACGCTCAAGCTCGGGGTGGAGACGATCGCCCGAGACCGGCTCGAGCTGCTCACGCCTGTTTCGCATCATCTCGCCGAGCTGGTGAACGTGACCCCGTATCCCCAGCAGCCCTACGTCGGAGCCTCGGCGTTCGCCCACAAGGCGGGCCTGCACGTCTCCGCGATCGCCCGCCGGCGCGACGCCTACGAGCACGTCGCTCCCGAGCTGGTCGGCAACGGCGCCCGGTTCGTCGTCTCGGAGCTGGCGGGCCGGTCGACGCTCGCCCTGAAGGCTGCCGAGCTCGGGCTCGACCTCGACGGGGCCAGCGCCGGGGCCGTGCTCGACCGGCTCAAGCACCTCGAGCACGAGGGGTACCACTTCGAGGCGGCCGACGGGTCGCTCGAGCTCCTCCTGCGCTCGGCGTCCGGGTGGCGCCAGGAGTTCTTCCAGCTCGAGTCGTTCCGGGTGAGCACGGAGCGGCGGAGCCCCGAGCCCGTGGACCCCTCACAGCACCTGGAACGCCCGGACGAGCCCGACGCAGCGGCGTCCCTCGTCACCGAGGCCACGGTGAAGGTCCACGTCGCAGGCGAGCGGATCATCGCGACGGCCGAGGGGACCGGCCCGGTCCACGCCCTCGACGGCGCCCTCCGCCGGGCGATCGGTCCGTTCTTCGCCGAGCTCGCACGGGTGCACCTCACCGACTACCGCGTCCGTGTCCTCGACAGCGCGGCCGGCACCGGCGCCGTGACCCGGGTGCTGCTCGACTCGACCGATGGAGAGCGGTCCTGGTCCACGATCGGGGTGTCCGACAACATCATCGAGGCCTCCTGGCAGGCGCTGGTCGACTCCGTCGTCCTCGGCCTCCTCGTCGCCGGGACGCGTTCGGAGGCCGAGGCGGCCGAGCGATGACCCAGCCCGACCACGTCCCGATCACCGAGTCGGAGAAGGTCCGGCCGCTCTTCAGCCTGCCGGCGCCCGAGCCCTGGACCCCGACCCGTCCGGCCGAGCTACGGGGGCCCGCGCAGCCCGAGGGTCCCCGGCTCGGCTCGCCCGGTCCGGACCAGGGCTACGCCCTCACCCTGGCGGCCCGCTTCGCCGACGAGCTCGTCCTCGCTGCTGGCGAGCACGCCGCCGACGTGCTCGCTGGGGCGACGGCGGTCGCGATGCGCCGGGCGTCGCTGTTCGGTCGGGCGCCGGTCGTCTACGACCTGGAGCACGCGCTCAGCCTCTGGGGCTTCCTGGACGAGGCGCCGGAGGACCTGGTCGCTTTCCGGGGACCCCTCTTCCGCGGCGCAGCCGAGGACTACTGGGCACGCCGGGCCATCGCGGCCCGGGTTCCCGAGGCGACCCTCCGGCTCCCGCCGGGCCAGGTGGCGGACCGCCTCGAGGACTGGCGGGAGCTGCTCGGGGTCGGCTGACCAGCGCGGCTCGGCCCGGTCAGACGCCTGCTCGGCCTTGTTCCAGGCGCATGGCGCTCGGATCGTCTCCAGCCGGTCGTCCCGCTCAGCATCCGCCGCTCACCCCTGAGGCGGTCCGACGTCCGACTCGGCGAGCCGCACCCCGGTGTCGAGGCCGCCGCTTCGGAGCAGGGGTCGCGGACGTCCCCGGTCGGAGCCCGGCTGGGCGCGCCACGCCGCCTCTGCCTCCGCCAGCTGGGCGAGCGCATAGGACCACCTGGTGCGCCGGCACTCGGTGGCGGCTTCGCGGAGCGCTCCTGTTGCGGCCGATTCCTGTCCGTCGGCGAGGAGGGCGCGGGCGAGGGTGGCCAGCAGCGGTCCGCGGATCCGACTCGGTCGGGACGGGTCCAGTGTCTCGAGGCCCTGCTGGCACAACGCAGCGGCCTCTGCCAGGTCGCCGGTGTCGAGGAGGAGCCGGGCCAGCGCGTTCGCGGCGAGCGCAGCGTCGTCGCTGTAGCCGGGTCCGTCCGCCAGCTCGAGCGCAAGGCGGAGGTCCACCTCGGCCTCCGCCAGGTGGCCGAGCGCGTGTGCCGACTCCCCGCGCACTCGCGTGCTGACGCTCTGACCGAAGGCGTCCCCGAGCACCGAGAAGTGCCGGCACGCCTCCTCCGCGAGCGCGCGTGCCTCGTCGTGGCGGCCGAGGTCCTGCGCGACCCGGGCTCGGCAGTAGACGAGGTAGGCGACGGAGAAGGGGTCACCTGCCTCGGAGAAGAACTCGCTCGCGGATCGGAACTGGGTTTCGGCAGCGGCCGGCCGGCCTTGCGCGAGGAGTACCGCCCCGAGGTGCACGCTTGCCTCGGCGACGCCCCGGGCGTGGCGGAGTGAGGTGGCGACGCGTCGCCAGTGACGCCCCGCCCGCTCGGCCTCCTCGAAGTCGCCCGCGTCCCAGGCGAGGGTGAGGCGGACCCGAGCGACCTCGAGGTCGAGGCGCGCATCCCTCAGCGCTGCGGCCAAGGCGGCCGCCTCGTCGAGGAGGGTCGCCGCGCGCTCGCGGTCCTGGTCGCGAGTCCGCAGGACCTCGGCGAGCTCGACGAGGAGGAGACCGAGCACCGGCTCCTCGCGGGACCGGACGAGCTCGATGCCTGCCTCGCACGCTCGACCTGCCCCGTGGTAGTCGTCGGCCATGATCGAGTGCATGGCGAGCATCCAGGCCGCCTTCGCCCGCGTGCTCGGCTCGAGCCCCGGGTCCGCGAGGAGTGCGCTGGCGCGCGTGCGCCCATCGGCGTGGCGGTAGCGGTAGAGGAGGTGGATGACGAGCAACAGCTCGATCTCGGCGGATGGCTCCCTGGCTCCGTGGGCCGCGAGCCAGGCCGCTGCCTCGGAGAGGTCGGGCTCGCGGTCGTCGAGGAGGGCGCTGCAGCGAGCCGGCTCCGGGCCGTCGAGCGCTGGCGCCGCGGTGCGCGCGAGGTCGAGCTGCACCTCGGCGTGTGCACGCCGGAGCCGGTTCTCCTCCTCCGGCTCCTCCGCCAGGCGTTCCGCGCTGAACACCCGGACGCTGTCGAGGAGCCGGTAGGGGCGTTGGCGGCCGGCCTGCGGGCGGGGGAGCAGCGACACGCCGACGAGGCGCTGGAGCCCGAGCGCAACGTCGGTCCCCCGAGCCTCGGCGCGTCGCAGGAGGTCGTCGGCGTCCCCCAACGAGAAGGGCCCGGGAAACACCGAGAGCGCGCGGAGCAGCGCTTGCTCGGGCGCGGGGAGGAGCTCGTAGCTGGACCGAAGGGCCCTGCCCAGGTTGGAGTGGCGCCGGTCGGGGTCCACGCCGGGCTCAGCCGGGAGGGCGAGCCGGAGCCCCCCCTGGAGCCGGCCTGCGAGCTCAGCGAGGGGGAGGGCTACGGTTGCACCGGCAGCGATCTCGATCGCGAGTGGGAGCCCGTCGAGCTGCGCCACAACGCCGAGCACGGCTGTCCGGTCGGTGACGGCGAGCCCTCCCCCCGCTCGATCTGCGCGTTCGAGGAACAGCGCGACATCGGGTCGGTCCGAGCTTGCCGGTCCGCTCTCGCCGCCGAGCGGCGGGAGCTCCCAGACGCACTCGAGCGGGATGCCGAGCGCCTGGCGGCTGGTGCAGAGCACGTGGGTGGCGGGGCAGTGCCGGAGGATCCCCGAGAGGACGGGGGACAGTGCCGGAACGGCTTCCTCGCAGCGGTCCACGACGACGAGCCAGCTGGCGTTGCCGAGCAGCCGGCACAGCTGGTCGACGCCCCGAGCGGCGGCGCTCTCGCCGAGCGCGCGCGCGAACGCTGCGAGCACCTCCTCGACCGAGCTCGTCTCCGTTGCCTCGACGAACAGCCGGGAGGTGGGAAGCACCGTCCCCGGGGGAGGATGGGCCTCGAGCTCGGCGGCCAGGCGGCTCTTGCCGAGGCCGGCCGGGCCGACGACGGTGACGAGTCGCCGGGACCCGAGGAGCTCACCGAGGACGCCGAGCTCCCGAGCCCTTCCGACGAAGCTCGTATGGTACGTCGGCCAGTGCCCCTTCCTCCAGGCTGCGCCCCGCCCGGTGGCTGCAGGGGGAGCCGGACCGGGGTCCGGCCTCTCGACTGCGCACGTCCCGCCCTCGGGGCCCGGCCCCCCGGTTCCGTCCTCGCCCTCGTGGCTCCTCCCCGACTCCCCACGGCGGGCTGCAACACTCGCGGGCAGGTCCCTGCCGGCGGCCCCCGCCCGGCCGGACCGGTGCCCGAGCGCTGGGTCGTGGTCGAGGATCGCTCGCTCGAGGTCCCGCAGCCCCGGACCTGGCTCGACACCGAGGTCCGCGGCGAGGACCCGCCGGGCACGCTGGAGCGTCTCGAGCGCGTCGCGCTGGCGGCTCGATCGGTAGAGGGCGAGCGCTGAGAGGCGCCAGAGCTCCTCGTCGTAGGGATGCTCACCGAGCAGTCGGTCCAGGTCGGCGACCGTGACCAGCTCGAGGCCGAGCTCGAGCTGGCACTCGACCCTGAGCTTGGCTGCCTGGAGGCGCAGCTCGTCGAGCCGCTCGGCGGCCGGCGGTGCGAAGGGTTGGGAGGTGAGCCCCTCGAGCGGCGGGCCGCGGAAGAGCCGCAGGGCCTCGTCCAGCCCGTCGAGGGCGCGGCGGACCTCGACACTGCGGCCGTCGGCGAGGAGGAGTCGTGCACGGCGGACCGTTGCCTCGACGCGAGCGGCATCGACGAGGTCGTCGGGCCCGTTCAACCGGTAGCCGGACGCAGCGCGTTCGACCACAGCGATGCTCGGTGCGAGCGCGCGCCGGAGCTGGGAGACGTAGACGTGCACCGCAGCGGCCGCGCTGGGCGGGGGAACGCGCCAGAGCAGGTCGACCAGGCGGTCGCGCGAGACCGCCTGGGGGAACTCGACCGCCAGCGCGGCGAGCAGTCCCTGGGGCCGCGGCCCGCCGAGGTCTCGGCTCGCGACCCCGTCCACCGCCAGCGGTCCAAGGATGCGGATCATGGCCGGTTCCCTCCCGGGGACATCGTCGCACAAGGCGCCCTCGCGAGCGCGACGAAATCCGCCCCGGCGTGGCCGGGCCCGGGCGTCGGTGCGATCAGCTCCTCGGGACCTCCGACCAGGGTCGGTCCTTGTCCACGCGGACGTCGCCGGGGAGGCCGAGCACCCGCTCCGCGAGGATGTTCCGCATGATCTCGGAGGTGCCGCCCTCGATGGAGTTGGCGCGGGAGCGCAGGAAGAGCTTCTGGATGCTCTGCGTCGAGGATCCGAGGCGCTCCGGCCGGTGCAGCTCGTAGCCCGAGGGGTTGAGGGTGCCCTCCATCCCGAGCAGGTCCATGCAGAACGCGAGGATGTCCTTGTTCAGGTCTGCCTGGACGAGCTTGCCGACCGAGCCCTCCGGTCCCGGCGTCCCGCGGGTGCGCCCTGCGGCGGCTCGAGCGTTCGTCAGGCGGTGGGCCTCGGCGCGGACCCACAGCCGGACCAGCGCGTCGCGGCGGACCGGGTCGGTGTGGTTCCGCTCCCGCCAGATCCGGACGGCCTCGCCGATGCTGCCGGAGCCCCGCTCGGGGATCACTCCGCCGATCGCCACCCGCTCGTTCATGAGTGTCGTGAGCGCGACCGACCACCCCTGCCCGACGTCGCCGAGGCGCTGGCTGTCGGGGACCCGAGCGTCGGTGAAGTAGACCTCGTTGAACTCGGCGTCGCCGGTGAGCTGGCGGAGCGGACGGACCTCGACCCCGTCGGCCTCCATGTCCACCGCGAAACAGGTCAGTCCGCGGTGCTTCGGCTGCTCCGGATCGCTCCGCGCGATGAGGAGACCCCACTTCGCGCGGTGCGCGAGCGTCGTCCAGACCTTCTGCCCGTTGAGCACCCACTCCTCGCCGTCCCGTACCGCACGCGTGGAAAGGCTCGCGACGTCCGACCCGGCACCCGGCTCGCTGAAGAGCTGGCACCAGATCTCCTCTGCGGCGAACAGGGGCCGGAGCCACCGCTCCGCCTGCTCCTCGGTGCCGTGCGCGAGGATCGTGGGTGCGCACATGCCGACCCCGATCGGGTTGTGGAACCAGGCCACGGGCGCGCCCGCCGCCCAGAGCACCTCGTTCGCCGCGTGCTGCAGCCTTGGCGAGAGGCCGAGACCACCCCGCCCGACCGGGAAGTCCACCCAGGCCAGCCCGGCGTCGAACTGCGCCCCGAGGAACGCAGAGGGGTCCGCCGTGGCTGGGCCGTGGTCTCGGAGCAGTCCCTCTGCCCGCTCGCGCACGAGCGCCTCGTCGGCGTCCACGCTCTGTTCGAGGGTCGTCATGGGTCCTCCGTCTCGTTCGCCTTCCGGCGCCCGCCGTCCACGTCCTTCGTCCTCTTCGACGCTCGCCCCGATGCTACGCCTCGGTAACCGGCTGCGTCACCCGGGCCGGGTGTCGCGGCTGGCGTCCGCCTGCGGCCGCTCGTCGCCGGTCGTCCAGTCGGCTAGCGTTCCGCGCATGGAGCGGCGACGCCTCGGGCGCACAGAGCATCGGTCTTCCGTAGCAGTCCTCGGCTGCTGCGCCTTCGGCGACGGCGACCAGGACGCGGCGCACGATGCGCTCCACCTGGCACTCGACGCCGGGGTGAACCACCTCGACATCGCACCGAGCTACGGCGAGGCCGAGCGAGCGCTCGGTCCCTCGCTACCCGAGGTCCGGGACCGGGTGTTCCTCGGCTGCAAGACGACCGAGCGCTCCGGGGATGCAGCGCGAGCGGAGATGGAGCACTCCCTCGAGCTCCTCGGGGTCGACGCCTTCGACCTCTACCAGTTCCACGCGGTCACGTCGATGGACGAGCTCGCCGCCCTGCTCGCGCCGGGCGGCGCAGCCGAGGCGGTCCTCGCTGCCCGGGAGGAGGGTCTCACTCGCTGCGTCGGCATCACCGGACACTTCCTCGACGTCCCGAGGGTCTTCCTCGCCGCGCTCGACCGACTCGAGCTCGACACCGTCATGTTCCCCGTAGGGATCGCGCACTGGCGGGACGCGGCCTATCGAGCATCGGCCGAGGCGCTCCTCGAGGCCTGCGCGCAGCGCGACGTCGGGGTGCTCGCGATCAAGGCGCTCGCGCGCCGCCCGTGGGGAGAGGCGCGCGACCAGGGAGATCGTGGCTACGGGACCTGGTACGAACCCCTCGACGAGGAGGAGCAGGCGCTCGCGGCCATCTCGTTCACGCTGTCCCTGCCGGTCACCGCCTTCACCACGCCGTGCGACCGGCGTCTCCTGCCACTCGCCCTGCGGGCAGCGGAGCGGTTCGCTCCGATCGATCTCGCGGCAGCCGAGACCGTGCTCGCGGGCGCCGAGCTCGCGCCGCTCGCTGGGCCGATCGGGTAGGCTCGTAGCGCTCGCAAGGGGCGTCGGCCCGTCATGCCGGTGGGCTCGGTTGGTCATGCCGGCCGATGGGAACGTCTCGAGCGGGTGCAGGCGGGCCCTCGGCCCGAGGCCCTCGAGTGGCGTGGCGAATTCGCCGGGCCGGGCGGGGGTCGAGCAGGGCCCCATCGTCTAGAGGCCTAGGACACCACCCTCTCAAGGTGGAGACACGGGTTCGAATCCCGTTGGGGCTGCCAG
>JAJYWE010000058.1:0-10985 GCA_021791675.1 Actinomycetes bacterium
TCATCTCCGTGCTGTTCGGACCGCACCAGACGAGTGTCCCTCCGGGCTCGAGCCCGAGCCCGGCAAGGAGGTGGCAGAGCTGGTTGACCTTCCGGTCGAGCGCGGCGAACGTCCAGCGGACCTGCGGCCCACCGGGCGGGTCCTCGACGACCGCAAGTTTCTCCGGAATGGTCGCCGCGTGCACCTCGAGCTGGTCAGGCACTAGTTGCTCCCCGTTCCTCGTCGCCAGCCGCCCTCCCGGCCGGGCGGCTGGAGCAACGGTACCGCCCGGCTGCGGTGTGGGCCCGTCCGGGCGGGGGGTCTCCCGGATCGGCCGGCGTCGCGAGCGTCTGGCGAGGGCTGTGCCCGGGTAGGCCGCGCACGGGAGGACATAGGGTCCACTCGGTCGACTGCGAGCTGGCCCGACTCGCGAGGCGACGGCTACGTGGCCGGACAGAGGAGGTGAACGTTTGGCGGTCCTGCGGGTTGTGCTGCTGGTGGTGGCGGTGCTCGGCGTGCTCTCGAGCCGCGCGAGGCTGCCGCTGTCGACCGTGCCCCTCGCGCTCGTGGCCGTGGGTCTGGTGAGTGGCGTCCTCCCCGTCGGCCTGCTGCCGAGTGCGCTCGAACCCCTCGCTGGCGCGCTCGGCTTCCTCCTCGTCGCGGTCCCGCTCTCGGTCCTGCTCGACCGGCTGGGGTTCTTCCTCGCGTTGTCCCGGGTGGTCGGGAGCCATCGCCATGCCGGGGCGTGGCTCTGGGCGCTCGCAGCGGGGGTGGTCGCAGTCCTGAACCTCGACGCCGCCGTCGTCCTGCTCACGCCGCTCTACGTCGCGCTGGCTCGCCGCTGGTCGCTCGACGTCCGCGCCCTCGCCTTCCAGCCGCTCCTGCTGTCCTGCCTGGCTTCGTCCTTCCTCCCGGTGTCGAACCTGACGAACCTGATCGCGCTGTCGGGCCGACCCGTCTCGCCGCTCGGGTTCCTCGCCCATCTCGGCCTTCCTTCGCTCGCAGCAGTCCTGGTCGGCTATGCCCTCTGGCGTCGGGTCCTGCCGCTCGGACCGGTCGGCGCGCCGCCCCGGGAGGCGGTCGACAAGCGTGTGCTCGTGATCGGGGGGGCAGTGGTCGCTGCGGTGCTCGTGGGCTTCCTCATCGGCCCCCTTGCCGGGATCGCGCCGTGGGAGGTGGCGCTCGCAGCGGACGTCGTGCTCGTCTGCGTGGTGCGCTCCCTCCCGTGGCGAGCCGTGCCGCTCGACCTGGCGGCGGTGGCGGCCGCGCTCGGGGTGCTGGCTGCTGCGGCGGCACGCCACGTCGGCCTGGCGCCGCTCTTCACGGGTGCTGGGCCGGTCGCGCTCGTGCGGGCGAGCGGGGTGGCGGCCGGGCTGGCCGCGCTCGCGAACAACCTGCCGGCCGTCCTGGTCCTCAGGCCACTTCTCCCACCCGGTGCGAGCGACGCGCTCTGGGCCGTTCTCCTCGGGGTCAACATCGCGCCGCTCGTGCTCGTGACCGGATCGCTCGCGGGGTTGCTCTGGAGCGACGTGCTGCGCCGCCTCGGCGCGGAGGTCGGCGCCCGGGAGTTCAGCCGGGTCGGGGTGCTGGTCGGTCTGCCAGCCCTCGCGGCGGCGGTTGTCGTTCTCGTGGCGACGACCGTGCTGCGGTGACGTGTCCGGCTCCCCGCCTTGCTGACCGGTCGGCGCGGCCTACGCTGCGGGCAATGCCGAACTCGCCAGCTGGGTCATCCGGACCCCTCTCAGGAGACCCGGGAGACGGGTCGGGCTCTGTCCCCGTTGGGTCTGGGTCCGCTCCAGACGGCGGGGTGCGGGCTGGCCTCCGGCGCCTTGTCGAGATCGACCGCCAGCTCGCAGACCTCCGCCTTCGCCGTGCGCACCTTCCCGAGCGCGAGGCACTCGACGGGCTCCGAGCGGAGGAGGCCCGCCTGGCAGCCGCTGCGGACGCGTGCCGAGCCGAGGAGACGGAGGTGGCGCGTCGCGCCTCCGACCTGGAGGCGCGCTCGTCGGAGGTCGCTCGCCACGCTCGGGCGACGCGCGAGCGACTGTACGGCGGCGGCGTCGCGCCGCGCGAGCTCGAGGGGCTCGACACCGAGCTCCGCGCCCTCGAAGCGCGCCAGCAGGAGGTGGACGACGAGCTGCTCGACCGCATGGAGCGAGCCGAAGAGCTCGCCGGCCGAGCGGGGGAGTTGGCTGCACGCGCCGCCGCGGTCGAGGAGGAGCGGGTGGCGGCGGCCGCCGCGTTGGCGGCAGCGGAGCGCGCCGTGGACGAAGCCGCAGTCCCACTGCTGCGAGCGCGCGCGGGCGTGCTCTCGGAGCTCCCGCCCGAGCTCGGGGAGCGCTACGGCGCCCTGTCGCGGCGCTACCCCGACGCCCCGGTGGCCGTGGTGGAGGCGGGGCACTGCAGTGGCTGTCACACGGAGCTGGCTGCAGCGGCACGCGCAGCGCTCCAGCGAGACGAGAAAGGGGCAGCGACGCCGACCTGCGAGTGGTGCGGCAGGCTCCTCCTGCCGGCGTGATCCCCGAGCCGGGTGATCGCCGACGGGCGTGATCCCCCACCCGGGTGATACCCGACCCGGGTGATCGCCGACGGGCGTGATCCCAGACCGCGGCCGCTCGAGCTGACCTCGGCGAGCCGAACCCCGTCGGGCTCGGGGAGCCCCCCTATCGTGGGGGTGTGATCGACCTCCAGCTCGTTCGCGACGACCCCGAGCGCGTCCGGGCGAGCCAGCGCGCTCGCCGCGAGGACGAGGGCGTCGTCGACGTGCTCCGCGAGCTCGACGAGCGTCGCCGGGCCGCCGAGCACCGGGCGAGCGAGCTCCGTGCCGCGCAGAAGGAGCTGGGTCGGCGGGTCGCCAAGGCGGCGGACAAGGCCCCGTTGCTCGCCGAGGCGTCCGCGCTCGCCGCAGAGGTCCGCGTCGCAGCGTCCGCCGAAGAGGAGGCTCGGAGCGAGCTTCGCGCACTGCACTTGCAGGTTCCGAACGTCGTGGCGGAGGGTGTCCCGCCGGGGGGGGAGGACGACTACGCCGTGCTAGGGGAGTACGGCCCGCCGCCGCGACTCGCCGCGGACGGCCCCTACCGGGACCACCTCGAGCTCGGCGAGGCACTCGGCGCCATCGACGTGGCGCGCGGTGCGAAGGTGAGCGGGGCTCGTTTCGCCTTCCTCACGGGTTGGGGAGCACGCCTCGAGCTGGCGCTGGTGAATGCCGCGATGGACCAGGCGCTCGGCGCAGGTTTCGTCCCCGTGGTGCCGCCGGTGCTCGTCCAGCCCCAGACGATGGAGGGGACGGGGTACCTCGGCGCGCACGCGGACGAGGTGTACCGCCTCGCCGACGACGAGCTCTACCTGGTCGGTACCTCGGAGGTCCCGCTCGCCGCCTTCCATGCCGGGGAGATCCTCGACGACCTCCCCCGCTCCTACGCAGGGTTCTCCTCGTGCTTCCGGCGCGAGGCGGGATCGTACGGCAAGGACACCCGCGGGATCATCCGGGTCCACCAGTTCGACAAGGTCGAGATGTTCGTCTTCACGACCCCGGAGGACGCGCCAGCGCAGCACGAGCGCCTCCTCGCCGAGCAGCGTCGCTTCCTCGACGCCCTCGAGCTCCCCCATCGCGTCATCGACGTAGCGGCGGGAGACCTCGGGACCTCTGCGGCTCGGAAGTTCGACTGCGAGGCGTGGCTCCCCTCCCAGGGGCGCTGGATGGAGGTGACCTCGACCTCCAACTGCACCGACTACCAGGCGCGCCGCCTCGGGATCCGCCATCGGGGCGGCAGCGGGACGGTGCCCGTTGCGACCCTGAACGGCACGCTCTGCGCGGTCGGTCGCACGATCGTGGCGCTCCTCGAGCACCACCAGCGGCGCGACGGCTCGGTGGCGGTGCCGGCGGCGCTCCGCCCCTACCTCGGGGGCGTCGAGGCCCTCGAGCCCGTGACGCGTTCCCCCGCTCCCGGGGGAGGCAACGGGGGCGGCGGTGCGGGCGGCGCCGCAGGGGGTGCGGGCGCGGAGTCGTCCAGAGCTGCTAGCAAGGGGTAGCCCATCTGCCACGGAGGTCTCGATGCCCCTGCACGACCACCATCCCCACGACGGCACGCTCTCGGTCGACCCGCTGTTCCTCCTCGAGTCAGGGGGGCAGGATGCCCCGAAGTTCCGGCTGCCAGCTGGGCCGATGCCGGCCGAAGTCGCCTATCGGATCGTCCACGACGAGCTCGAGCTGGACGGCAATGCGCGCCAGAACCTCGCGACGTTCGTGACGACGTGGATGGAGCCCGAGGCAGACCGGCTCATGGCCGAGTGCGCCGACAAGAACATGATCGACAAGGACGAGTACCCCCAGACCGCCGAGCTGGAGCGGCGCTGCGTCTCGATCCTCGCCGACCTCTGGCACGCGCCCGGTGCCGCGGACGCGACCGGCTGCTCGACGACCGGCTCGAGCGAGGCAGCCATGCTCGGCGGGCTCGCGCTGAAGCGCCGCTGGCGCGCTCGCCAGCACGACACCACGCGCCGGCCGAACCTGGTGATGGGCGCGAACGTCCAGGTGTGCTGGGACAAGTTCTGCAACTACTTCGAGGTGGAGCCGCGCCTGGTGCCGATGTCCGGTGACCGCTACCACCTCGACGCCGAGACCGCCCGCGCCGCCTGCGACGATGCCACGATCGGTGTGGTCGCGATCCTCGGGTCCACCTTCGACGGGAGCTACGAGCCGGTCAGCGAGATCGCCGAAGCGCTCGACTCCCTCCAGGCGGACACCGGCCTGGACGTCCCCGTCCACGTCGACGGCGCGTCCGGTGCGATGGTGGCGCCGTTCATCGACCCCGAGCTCGTCTGGGACTTCCGGCTGCCCCGTGTGGCCTCGATCAACACGAGCGGCCACAAGTACGGGCGCGTCTACCCGGGGGTCGGCTGGATCCTCTGGCGGGACTCGGCGGCGCTCCCGGAGGAGCTCGTCTTCCGGGTCAACTACCTCGGCGGCGAGATGCCGACCTTCGCCCTCAACTTCTCGCGGCCCGGCGCCCAGGTCGCGGCCCAGTACTACAACTTCCTCCGGCTCGGGCGGGCGGGGTACCGCGTGGTCCAGCAGGCGTGTCGGGACACGGCGATGCACCTGTCGGCCGCCATTGCCTCGATGGGCCCGTTCACGCTCCTCACCGACGGCTCCGAGCTCCCGGTCTTCGCGTTCACGACGAGCGCGGAGGCGAGCTTCGACGTCTTCGCGCTCTCGGCGAAGCTCCGGGAGCGGGGCTGGCAGGTGCCCGCCTACAGCTTTCCTCCCGACCGCGAGGACCTGGCTGCTGCGCGAATCGTCGTCCGACAGGGCAAGCGCGACTTCGCCGACCTGTTCCTCGAGGACCTGCGCCGGGCCGTCGGCGAGCTCGAGGCAGGGGGCGCCACTGCGTCGGCGGCGCCGGCGGCCGGGGCCGCGCCGGCGTTCCACCACTGACTCCCTGTCGAGGCCGTGCCGCCGAGGGCGCAGCTGGCCCCGACAGGGAGCCTTCCGGCTGACGGCCCCGCCCCTGCGGGCTGCCGCTGCGCCTTGCCGGGCGACGCCGATCGCCAGAGGCCGGCCTACGGCGCAGCGATACCGACTACGGCGTTGGCCCCGATGCCACCATCCGCCTTCGGCGAGCCGTACCACGGGGCGGCGAAGTTGTAGACCCCACCGTTCGAGGTGAGCAGCCAGTAGCCCCCGCTCGGTCCATCGGCGGCGACGCCGACCAGGCTCACCCCCGCGGGGAGCCGGCCCGCGAGGGAGCCGAACCAGGCGGTGCCCTGGTTGTCCACGCCTCCGTCGGCGCGCGCCACGAGATACCCCTCCCCGTCCGCCGCGATCGCGACGGCGGGGTTGCTCCCGACGCCACCATCAGCCTTCGGCGAGCCATACCACGGGGCAGCGAAGTTGAAGACCCCACCGTCGGAGGTCAGGACCCAGTATCCCCCGGTTGCCCAGTCGGTCGCGATCCCGACCGCGTGGACGCCAGTCGGGAGGCGGTCCGCGAGCGAGCCGTGCCAGGCGGCCCCGAAGTTGTCGACCCCGCCGTTCAGGCGGAGGACGAGCTCACCCCCCGGAGCCGACGCGATCGCGACGACCGGGTTGTTTCCCACGCCACCATCTGCCTTCGGCGAGCCGGACCACGGGGCAGCGAAGTTCTCGATCCCACCGTTCGAGGTGAGCAGCCAGTACCCGGCGGTCTCGGGATCGGACGCGAGCGAGACGCCGTGCACGCCAGCGGGCAGCCGGTTCGCCGCCGATCCCGTCCAGGGGATGCCCTCGTTGTCGATCCCGCCGTTGGCGCGGGCGACGTCGTAGCCGAGGGGAACCGTCCCGGTCGGGACGAGCGCAATGCCGGTCTCCAGGCTCGCCAGGCCGGGGGTCGAGGTCGGCGCGACGTCGATGGTGTCGCAGCCGGTCTCGGGGTCGAAGCGCTGCGAGGTGGCCGCCAGCCAGGCGGAACCGCTCCAGGCGCTGACCGACTCTGCGCCGCCCATCGCGCAGTCCTCGACCGTGACCGAGCTGAGGTCGCTCGCCGGCGACGAGGAGAGGGTGACGAAGGTCCCGGTCGCGCCGGTCGGGGCAGATTCGACGGGGTCGCCCCGGTTGGCCTGGAGGGCGAGCGTGCCCGGCCCCACCCCCCGAGCGGAGACCGCCGCGGTGGCAACCGACGGATCCGTGCCGCTCGACGCGGCCGAGTCGGCACCGGGGAGGGCGACGGGGTGGACCGCCCCCGTGGTGGGAGCGAGCAGGTCGAGACTCGCCTGCGCGTGGCCGAGCTGGCCCGTGAGCAGCAGCGTCCCGGTCGACGTGGCGGCGACTGCCTCGGTGGCGCTGGCGGTCCTGGCGCCGACCAGCCAGCTCGACCCGCCGTCGGTCGTCGAGATCGTGAGCCCGACCGCGCCGGCTCCGCCCGGTCCCGAGGCGATCGTCCGGCCCACCGCCCAGGCAGTGGTCGTGCTCGCCGCCGCGACGCCGTCCAGGATGCCGGTGCCCGACGGGAGCGTCTGGGCGGCCCAGGAGGTTCCCCCGTCGGTCGTCGCGAGCACCACCCCGGTTCCCGCGCACGTCGAGCCGACCGCCCAGCCGACGCTCGGTGAGGCGAAGGCAACCCCGGCGAGCGAGGCGACGCCGGAGGGGACCGTCTGGAACTCCCAGGTCTTCCCGCCGTTGGTGGTCGCCAGGATCGCCGCGTCCGTTGGGCAGGTGCTGCCCCCACTCACCTGGCCCTCCGTCACGATCCAGCCGTCCGAGGTCCCGATGAAGCTCACCCCGGAGACTGGGTCCACGGGGGCGGGCTCGGGCCCCGTCGAGGTCCGCACCTCGACGGGCGCGACCTGCCAGGCCGTCCCCCCGTCGGTGGTGTGGACCAGCATCCCGGCTCCGCCTGCGCCCGAGCTGCCGGTGGCAGCGGTCTCGCCGCCTGCCCAGCCGTCGGTCGCACTCGGGAAGCTGACGGCGAAGAGGGGCCCGACGCCGCTCGGAAGTCCCTCGCTGGTCCAGGAGCTCCCCCCGTCGGCGCTCCCGAGCACCGCACCGGTCCCGTTCGTACCCTGCCCGACGGCCCAGGCCGCAGCTCCGGTCGACGTGCCAGGCACGGCGCCGGTGACCGCAGAGAGGAGCGTCTCGCCCGAGGGGAGCGTCGACGCCGTCCACGAGGCCCCACCGTCGCTGGACGAGAGGGCAACGGCGATGCAGCCGAGGACCGTGCAGCGCTGCCCGACGGCTGCGGCGTGGTTCGTCCCCAGGGCCGCGACGCCGTCGAGGCTCGACACGGTCGCAGCGCCGGGTTGGTCGTGCCAGCTGGTGCCATCCGTGGTCGCCAGGACGCCGGTGTCCACCCCCGTCGCCCACGCGACCGTTCCCGAGGCGGCGGCGACGCCGTCCAGCGCACCGACTCCCGGCAGGCCCTCCGTCACGAGCCGCCAGCTCCGGCCTCCGTCCGTCGTCGCCTCGACGAGTGGGCTCTCGGTCCCACTCCCGTTCGGCACGCCGCCTGCGAGCCACCCGTCGTCCGGGTTGGCGAAGTGGACGGCGTCGAGCTGCGTCGCTGCCGGCGTGGCCGCGGCGAGTGGCTCGGTGGTCCAGGTCCGGCCGCCGTCGGTGGTCGAGAGCAGGACCGGTCGAGCGGCGCCGGTGGCGGTGCCGGCGGCCCAGCCGATGCTCCGGCTCACGAAGCTGACGGCGGTGAGTGGGCCGGTCCCCGTCGGGAGCGGTTCCTCCGTCCAGCGCTGCCCCCCGTCGGTGGTGGCGAGGACGAGACCGATCGCAGGGCCCGTGCTGCCGGGCGGGGTCGTCCCTCCCACGGCCCAGCCGTTCGCGGGACCCTCGATGGCGAGGCCGTTCAGCGTCGACGTGCCGAGGCCGGGGAGCTCATCGGCCTGCCAGGTCTGGCCGGCGTCCGTGGTCGAGGAGATCCCGACCGAGCCCCCCGCAGTCTCACTCGCCACCCAGGCGAGCGTCGGGCCGGCGGTGGCGATGCCGGTGACTCGTGTTCCTCCCGCGAGGGAGAGGCGGTGCAGCGTCCAGGATGCGCCACCATCCGTCGTGGACAGGGCGGCCGCCGGCGCGCCGACCGAGCCGGCGGCCCAGGCGTCGGCGGGGCTGGTGGCGGCGATCGCGCCGAGGCCCGGTGTGCCCACCGGGAGGGCCTCGGGGGCCCAGGTCGCGCCGCCGTCGACCGTCGCCGCAATGCTCGGGACGGCGCTCGAGCAGCTCCCGGACCCCGCGAGCTCGGTGCCGACGACCCAGCCGTCGGAGGCGTTCGCGAACGTGAGCGCGGCGTTGCCGCTGAACGGCTGAGTGGCGGGAAAGGTGGGCACGCCGGTACAGCCCGCCGGCGGGGTCGCGAGGGCTGCGGGGGCGGCCGCGAGCACGGCTGGGATCGCCGGAGCGCCGAGCAGCGCCGCCGCACAGAGGACGGCGAGGCGCCGCTGGTGCCGCTCGGTCCTCCGGCTGGGACGTGCTCGCCCACCCCCGTCGTGTCTCACCGACTGGCTGTCCACGGCCGACCTCCTTCGACTCGGCATGGTCTACCAGACGCCCCACGGACTCAGCCCCGCAGGGCACAGGCGCGCACGCCTGCGAAGGGCGTGGGTGGGGATGCTGGCCGTGCGGTCGGGTCGGGTGGGCGGCTCGGAGCCCATCACGGCAGCCATCGCCCGGCAGAACCGGGGCCAGGTCTCGGCGGCCACGCGCCCGGTCGGGCGCAGGAGGCACTCGACCGGGACGAGCTGGACGTTGTCGAGGTTGGCGACGGAGCCGTCCCTCACCCCCGCCTCGTGCCCGAGGCGGACCTCCGTGGCGATGCCGCGCGCGGTGGTCGTGACCGGCGCGACGAGCACCCGGCGCAGCCGTGGTGCCACCCGGGCGCGAGTGAGGACCACGACCGGCCGGATCTTGTCCAGGTCCGCCCACCCCACCTGGCCGTGGCGGAGGGCGTTCATCGGAGCTTGCGCCGCGCCGCGGCGAGGCGTTCTACGTCTGGCGGCACGGTGCCGTCGTAGGGGAGGCCCGGGGCTGCGGGGGCGACCCACGAGCGATCGGGGTCCTCCTCGTAGGGCAGTGCATGGACCGTACCACTCACCGTGTGCGCCGGCCCCGCCCCGGCCGCGCGGCCTGGAGACGTGGTGTGCAGCGCCGCTGAACGAACGAAGGCCGGCGGGGTCTCCCCTCCAGGGGGGTGGTGGCCATCCACGGGGTGGTGGTGAGCCGGCCTGTAGGCGGGGTTCTGTACGCCTCTCGGCGCGGTGGCCATCCATCTGAGCGGCCCACCTGGGGACCGTGCGCAACGCGCACCGGACGGGCAGCCCGTCCCCAACTTGGCCTTGCTCCGGGTGGGGTTTGCCGAGCCGCCCGGGTCACCCCGGGCGCTGGTGCGCTCTTACCGCACCGTTTCACCCTCACCTGTGCGCGACTCCTCGCGCCATCGGCGGTCTGTTCTCTGTGGCACTTTCCTGCGGGTCACCCCGACTGGCCGTTAGCCAGCACCCTGCCCTGCGGAGCCCCGACCTTCCTCGACCGGGCGCCCGTTGCCGGACCCCGACCGCGGCCACCCGGCCGGCTCACCGATCGCCAGTCTGGTCGCTCGGAGGACTCCCACCTGCCGGGTGGGTCTCCGGAGGCGGGGGTGAGGGGCGACTGCAGCGCGAAACTGGCGAGCCGCCACGGAGCGCCCCCTCGGAGCGACGAGGCGGCCGGGACCGGGGCCAGCGGCCGGTGAGGCCGGGTAGGCCTGCGGCGAGGCGCTCGTAGTCCGCCGGCGCGTTGTAGACCTGCGCCGAGAGCCGGAGCAGTCCCCGCCCGTTCCACGCCGAGACCGCTGCTTCGATCCCGAGCCGGTCGGAGAGCGCCGCCTGCAGCGCGCCCGCCCCGGCGGGGTCGGTCGCCACCCCCGGCGGGAGGGGCACGACGGCCATCGAGACCCCGGGCGAGTGCCAGAGGCGGCGGCCCGGGACGCCGATGGCGGCGGCGACGACCTGCTGTGCCTCGGCGACGAGTGCCGCGTTGTGTCGACGCAGGCGCGTCCAGCCCAGTCCGGAGAGCAGGGCCAGGGCCACCGGCGCGGCGAGCCAGGGCGTGAGGTCGTCGGTCCCGCGCTGGTCGAAGGCTCCGGGGAAGCCGTCGTGCTCACCCCAGGAGACGATCGGGGTCGCCACCGGCTGGTGCTCTGGGCGGGCGACGAAGAGGGCAGCGGTGCCGGCAGGCGCGCAGGCCCACTTGTGCAGGTTGCCCACCCAGAAGTCGGCTGCCGTCGCCGCGAGGTCCACCGGGAGCATCCCCGGGGCGTGTGCGGCGTCGACGAGGACCGGGACGCCGGCGCGATGCGCCTCCGCGACGACGTCCTCGACCGGGAGGCGCTGGGCCGTCGGCGAGGTCACGGCGTCGACCACCACGAGGCGGGTGCGTTCCCGGAGCCCTCCTCCGAAGGCGGCGACGACCTCGTCGTCCGTGGCGCCGAGAGGGAGCGGGGCGACCCGGATCGTCGCACCGGCCCGCTCCGCCGCCCGCTCGGCGGCGA
>JAJYWE010000058.1:11085-13409 GCA_021791675.1 Actinomycetes bacterium
GCGGCGAGCACGGCGCTCACCCCCGCGCTGGCGTTCGTGACCAGGGCGAGCGTGCCCGGCGGCGCGCCGAGGAACTGCCTGATCACCTCCCGAGCCTCGCGGACTGCCCCCGGGAGCACCCGGCGAAACCAGCGCACCGGGTTCACGTCGGACTCGTGCAGCAACGCTCGGCGCGCCTCCGACACGGCGGACGGCGTCGCGCCGTAGGAGCCGTGGTTCAGGTGTGCAACTGCCCAGTCGAGGGGCCAGTGGGCGCGAACCTCTGGCCAGTCGTCTCCCCAGAGCGGGTTCTGCCCATGGTGCACGACGAGACCGTAGGCGGACGGCACCCGGAGAGCGAGCGTGGTCCGGCCCCGCCGGCCTAGAGTGTGGGCGTCTCCGGGCGAGCGGGGACGGCTCGAGGAGGACCGATGGGCGTGCTGGTGTGTGACGGGGCGACGGTCATGTGTGACTTCGCCGTGCCACCTGCTCCGATCCCACTCGTCGTCGTCCCCGAGGGCGCAGAGGTCGGCGCCCCGGCGCCGGCCGCGACCGTGGCCTGCGTCCAGCCTGAGAACATCATCACCTTCGGCGTGTGCGGGAGCCCCGAGAACCCGGCCGTGGTGGCGGCCAAGGCGGTCGGGTCTCCCGGCATCCCCTGCAAACCCGTCCTCGTGCCTTGGGAGCCCGGCGCGCCGAACGTGTTGATCAACGGGATTCCTGCGCTCACCAACGCCTCGATGTGCCAGTGCATCTGGGGCGGGACCGTGACGGTCGTCGACCCCGGCCAGACCGCCGTCGTCATCGCCGGGTGACGGCGGCGCCCGAGCACCCGGACCGCCCGGACCGCCCGTCGCTGCCGGATCCCGAGACGCCCGAGGAGCGCTTCCGCCATGCCTAGGCCGGTCGAGGCCGACCGCCGCTACCTCGGGGGCCTGGACGGGCTACGTGCGATCGCGGTGCTCGCGGTCATCGCCTTCCACCTCGGCTTCGGCTGGGCGAGCGGCGGGCTGCTCGGGGTGGGCGTGTTCTTCGTCCTGTCCGGCTACCTCATCACCGACCTGTTGCTCGCGCGCCACGAGCGCACGGGGGGGCTCGGCTTGCGAACCTTCTGGGTCCACCGCGCGCGGCGGCTCCTGCCGGCGCTCGCGGTGATGCTGGTGGTCGTCTCGGCGTGGGTGGCGGTCTTCGATCGCAGCCAGCTGGCCGCGTTCCGTGGTGACGTGCTGGCGGCGTGCCTGTACGTGAGCAACTGGTGGCTCATCTTCCACCACGTCTCCTACTTCGCTCGCTTCGGGCCACCCTCGCCGCTCGGGCACCTCTGGTCGCTCGCGGTGGAGGAACAGTTCTACCTCGTCTGGCCGTTGCTGCTCTGGCTGGGGCTGCGCTACCTGAGCCGGAGCCGCCTCCTCGGGCTCACCCTCGTCCTCGCGCTCGCATCGGCGGTGGAGATGGCGGTCCTCTACGTCCCGGGAGGAGATCCGACCCGGGTCTACGACGGGACGGACACGAGGGCCTTCGCCCTGCTCATCGGGGCGGCGCTCGCGATGGTCTGGCCGAGCCGGCGCCTGCAGGAGCGGGTGGTGCCGAGCGCTCGGCTGCTCCTCGACGGCGTCGGGGGGCTGGCACTGCTCGGGGTGCTCGTCATGTTCTGGCAGACCGACGAGTACCAGACCTTCCTCTACCGGGGCGGGATGCTGCTGCTGTCGGTGCTCGCCGCCGCGGTCATCGCTGTGGCCGCGCATCCGGCGACCAAGCTCTCGCGCCTGCTCGCCTGGCGGCCGCTGCGCTGGCTCGGCGTGCGCTCCTACGCGATCTACCTCTGGCACTACCCCGTCATCGTGCTCACGACCCCGGCCAGTGCAACGGGGGGCGTGAACCTCTGGCGAGCGGCGCTCCAGGTGGGAGCGAGCATCGGCCTGGCGGCGCTCTCGTGGCGCTTCGTCGAGGACCCGATCCGTCACGGCGCCCTCCGGCGCTGGTGGGACCAGCTTCGCCGCCAGAGCTGGACGCTCGACTCGCTGCGACGTCTTCCGCGGACGACCCTCGCGGCGAGCGGGACCGGCCTGGTGATCCTGGCCGTCTGCCTTGCCGGCCTCGTCGGTGTCGTCCCGGCTGCCCAGGCGAACCCGGCAGAGAGCTCCGTCACGGCGATCGTCCCGACCGCCGCGACGCGCCCGAGCAACGCGAGGAGCGGCGACCGGAGCGGCGCAGTGCTCCCCGGATCGAGTGCCCCGTCGAAGCGCGTCTCGCCGCTCCCGACGACGTCGGCCGGAGGAGGGGGTGCGCCGAGCGGCGGCGCCGGGGGCGCGACGGGCGGGTCCGGGGTGGGGAGCGGGGGAGGC
>JAJYWE010000058.1:13509-15636 GCA_021791675.1 Actinomycetes bacterium
TGCCCTTCCCGGATGCCTGTGTGGAGACGCCGACCGGGGGGCCGGTCGTCGGACCGAGCGGGACCCTCGAGCCCGTCTCCGGCACCGAGGTCACTGCGATCGGCGACTCGATCATGATCGACGTTGCGCCAGCGCTCCAGCAACTACTGCCTGGCGCGGTCGTGGACGCGCAGATCGGTCGTCAGCTCTACCAGACCCCGCCCGTCGTGGCCGGGCTCCGCAGCGAGGGCGACATCCGGCCCTGCGTGGTGCTCGCGCTCGGCACCAACGGCCCGTTCACCGCTGCCCAGCTCCTCGCGCTGATCCACGACCTCGGTCCGGTCCGTCAGGTCGTCCTCGTGAACGTGCGCGTCCCACGGCCCTGGCAGGACGTGGTCAACGCGACGATCGCCCAGGTAGCCGCCCGGGAGACGAACGTCCGGGTCTTCGACTGGTACGCGGCGAGTGCCGGGCACCCGGGGTGGTTCTACCCCGACGATGTCCACCTCGATCCTCGCGGAGCGATGCAGTACGCCGAGCGCCTGGTCCGCCTGCTCGAGTCCTGAGCCAGGCTGTCGGGCAGGTGCTGCGCCCGGCCGTCGGGCAAGCGCCGCTCCGGCGCGTCCGGAGCGGCGCTGGTTCAGAAGCTGAGCTCGGAGAGGAGCGGCTCGGTGCGGGCCGCCCGTGCCCGGGCGTCGGCCCAGCGGTCGCGGTCGAGTGCGCCCGCTGGCTCGAGGATCCGCCGGGGCGACCAGAGCGAGGCCAGCTCCCCCTCGTCCCGCCACCATCCGAGCTCGAGCCCGGCCAGGTACCCGGCGCCGAGCGTGGTTGCCTCGAGCACCGGCGAGACCTCGACCGGCCGCCCGATCGCCGCGGCGAGCAGATCGAGGAACGTCTCGTTCGCCGTCATGCCCCCGTCGACGCGGAGCGACCGCACCGAGAGCTCGGCGTCCGCCTCGGCCGCCTCGAGGAGGTCGGCTGCGCCGTGCGCAATCCCTTCCAGGGTCGCTCGGACGATCTGCGCCCGCGTCGTAGCCCTGGTCAGGCCGACGAGCAGACCCCGCGCACCGAAGTCCCAGGCCGGGGTGCCGAGGCCGGACAGCGCGGGCACGAACGCGAGCCCGGGGGGCGTCGTACAGGACCGGGCGAGCTCGTCGGTCGCCCCCGGCGAGGAGACGAGGCCGAGATCGCGCCACAGCCACTCGACGACGTCGCCTGCGGAGAGCATCACCGCCTCGATACCCCAGGTGCGCCGGCCGTCCCTCGTCCAGGCCACGACCGGGAACGTCCCAGCGTCGCCCCGGCGGGGGAAGTCGGGCCGGGCGGCACCGACGCAGCAGTCGAGCATCGCGCCGGTGCCGAAGGTCGCCTTGGCGAGCCCCGGCAGCGTGGCGCTCTGCCCGACGAGTGAGGCCTGTTGGTCGCCGACCAGGGCAAGGATCGGCGGCCTCCCCGGCAGAGCCGTCGCGACTCCCGCCGGTCCGCTCGAGTCCACCAGGTGCGGCAGGACCTCCTCGGGGATCCCGAGCGTCTCGAGCACCTCGTCCTTCCATCCCGCGCGGTCGGGGTCGGCGAGCCCGGTCATGGCGAGGTTGGTCCAGTCCGTGACGTGGCTGGCCCCCTCCGAGAGCACCCAGGCCACCCAGGTCTCGACCGTCCCGAAGGCGAGATCGTCGAGGGGCAGTCCAGCCGCTTCGGCGCTCCGGAGGAGCGCCGCGAGCTTCGGGGCCGACTCGTTCGGGGCCATCGGGATGCCCTTCGCACCGAGCGCGAGGCAGGTCCCCACCGTGCGGAGGTCCTGCCAGCCAATCCCGGGTGCGACTGGCCGACCGGTCGTGCGCTCCCAGACGACGGTCGAGGCGCGCTGTGCAGTGACTGCGACCCCGACGATCGGGCTCGCGGACGCCGGAGGAGATGCGCAGAGGCGCCTGCTGCCCGCCAGCACGGCATCCGCTACCGCGACGGGGTCCCACTCCACGAACCCCGGGGACGGCGTCGTGGTCGGGACGCTCGCCCGCTCGGTTGCGACCAGGCTGGCGTCGTCGCGGACCAGGCTCACCCGAACGGTGCTCGAGCCTACGTCGACGACGAGGACGGCCCCCACGGGGCCGCGATGCTAGGCCGCGAGCTGCGGGCTGGCTGCGGGGG